>CACWWI010000061.1 GCA_902764575.1 uncultured Coriobacteriaceae bacterium | reverse complement strand
AGCAAGATCGACGCGCTCACGCCGCTCGACGACATCCGCGCGTACACGCCCGACACAATGGAGCGCGCCGCCGTGAAGCTCTTCGGAGCGGGAGTGCAGTTCCTGCGCGCGACAGGCGCCGCAACCCCCGCCTTCACGGGCGCCCTCGCCGCAACGGTGCAGGGCCTCGACGTGAACCGCGGGTAAAGCTCGAAGGACGACCAGGAGAGGAGCACAGCATGTCAGTGGAACCGAGCCCCGACTACGGCGCGCTCCAGGCGATCGTCGACGAGCTGTTCGAGGGGACCGCGCGCGACTACGAGGTGCGCCGCCTCGACGTCATCCTGGCCGCGGAAGCGGGCGACTTGCCCGCGGACCTGTTGGAAATCGTGAACCTGCTCCCTCCGGGGAGCTATACCCGTTTGCGCCTGTGCGACCAGCTGAATTCCGCGATCGGAGGGCACGCATGGGGCCAGGTCTACGGCACCGTGGAATAGGTAGGTGGCAATGGGCGGATTAGTCGAAGACATTCAGCGCATCATAGGCGACGGCATATTCCAATCCTGCGTCGTGGCCGCGCTCATCATTGTTGCAACGGGCGTCATATCCTCCGTCGTCAGCAAACTCCTCCACAAGATCATGCAGGTCGACGGGCTGCCGCTGCCCTCTAGCAGCATCATCATCAACATCGCGCGCATCACCATATGGGCGCTGGGCCTTTGCATCATGCTGTCGTCTTGCTTCAACGTGGATGTGAACGGCCTCATCGCCGCCCTCGGCATCGGGGGCGTCGCGCTCTCGCTCGGCCTGCAGGACACTATAAAGAACTTCATCGGCGGCCTCCAGGTGACGCTCATGAAGATCGTCCGGCCGGGCGACCACGTGAAGGTGGGTGAGATCGAGGGCATCGTCCAGGACGTCTCGTGGCGCCAGTCCGTCGTGAAGGACTACGAGAACAACCTGCACCTCATCCCCAACGCCGTCATCAACAGCACGGCGGTGCAGAAGATCAGCCCCGACCTGCTCGTGGCCACGCGCATCTCGTTCGTCAACGACGGGCGCGACCTCGACGAGACGATCGCCGAGATGGAACAGCTCGCGAAGCGCGCGATCGAGAAGGTGGCGCCCTTGGAGAAGGATCCCTGGATCCTCCTCACCGAGATAGGCGAATACGGCATCTGGGCCAAGATGCGCTTCGTCCTGAAGGAGCCGACGCACGCGCGCGAAGCGCGCGACGCCGCCCTGCGCGCGATATCGCCCTATACGCGCATCAACGCCTCGGAGGTCCTCCTCGGCAACGGCGACGAGGACTAGAACCCGCGATAAGATACAGAAAGGCCCCGTCCCCGGCCGGAAGGATGAACCCACCTCGAAAGGTGGGTGCTCGCAGCTTGCTGCCTGGCTTTCGCATCGACAGATGCGAATCCCCATTTCACGCGCAATCTAGAGCTCCCGTAAACATAAATGTCGGTCCATCGCAATTAAAACGACTTCGAGAACGGAACCTGAATGTAGGCTAGCGCAAAAGGCCCGCCAATTAAAGACTTGACAATTCAGGGCCAATGCGGGGGAGGCCAGAATGGGACAACCGGCTTGCGGGGATACTCCCCTTTGGCCCGTTCTGGTACCATTTCAGGCATGAAGACGCTGTTCACCGAAATTGAGGAAGCCGCGACGTTGGAGAACGCGCCGCTTGCCGTGCGCATGCGCCCGCGCACGCTCGACGAGCTCGTGGGGCAGCAGGACGCATGCGGCCCGGGCAGCTGGCTGCGCACCGCCATCGAGCGCGACGCCCTCAGCTCCGTCGTACTGTTCGGCCCCGCCGGCACGGGCAAAACCTCCATCGCGCACATCATCGCCGAATCCACCCAGGCCACGTTCGTCGAGGTGTCGGCTATCGGCGGCACGGTGAGCGACCTGCGCCGCGAGATCAAGGCCGCCGACGAGCGCCTGAAAACCGGGCGCGGTCGCACCATCCTGTTCGTCGACGAGATCCACCGCTTCAACCGGGCCCAGCAGGACGCCCTGCTCCACGCCGTGGAGAACCGCACGCTCGTGCTCGTGGGCGCCACAACCGAGAACCCGTACTTCGAGGTGAACACGGCGCTGCTCTCGCGGTCGCGCATCGTGGAGCTGCACGACCTGAGCGATGACGACATCGCCCAGCTCATTCGCAGGGCGCTCGAGGACGAGCGGGGGCTGCCGCCGGGATACGAGCTCACCGGCGATGCGCTCGACGCGCTCGTGCTCATGGCGGGCGGCGACGGACGCGCCGCGCTCACGAGCCTGGAGTTGGCCGCGCAGATGGCCGACGACGGATCGGGCGAGCGACCCATCGTCATCGACGTCGAGGCCGTGCAGCTCGCCAACCCGCATCACAGTGCGCCCTACGACAAGAACAAGGACATGCACTACGACATCATCTCCGCGTTCATCAAGTCCATGCGGGGAAGCGACCCCGATGCCGTGCTCTACTGGCTCGCCCGCATGATCGAAGGCGGGGAGGACCCGAAGTTCATAGCGCGCCGCATCATGATCTGCGCCTCGGAGGACGTGGGCAACGCCGACCCCCAGGCCCTGCTCATCGCCCATGCCGCCTTCAAGTCCGCCGAGGTGATCGGCTATCCCGAGTGCCGCATCAACCTCGCCCAGGCGGCCACGTACGTGGCGCTCGCGCCCAAGAGCAACGCCTGCGAGGCCGGCATCGACGCCGCGCTCGCCGAAGTGCGCCACGGACCGGTGCGCGCGGTGCCGAGCTACCTGCGCGATAGGCACCGCCCCGGCTCGGAGGAGTACGGCGAGTACAAGTACCCGCACAACTACCCCGGAGGATGGGTCGACCAACGCTACCTTCCCGAAGGCTTGGAGCGGGGTGCGTTCTACCATCCCTCCGACCGCGGATGGGAGGCCTACCGCATCGAATCCACTGCCCGCGACAGAGGCGACGAGAATATCTAGATATCTAAAAAGACTCGGCAGCCCCGCTCGGGGATGATATGATTGCACCATCTAGCGAGGAGGTCTATTAATGGAAATGCTTACTCAAGTACTTAACGCCCTGGTGCCTATCGCGTTCATCGCCGTTGGCGTTGCGCTCGTCGTGCTCGTCGTCGAGCTCATCAAGTTCGTGAAGAAGGCGAACTCGACCATGAACGTTCTCGATCCCACCATCGAGAACGTGAATGCCATAACGACGTCGCTCGTGCCCGTGGTCGAGAAGGCCGATCCGCTCGTCGACCGCGTGCAGCTCACGCTCGACGCTGTCAACCTCGAGATGATGCGCGTAGACGAGATCCTGGAAGACGTCTCGCAGATCACCGACACCGCCTCTTCGGCAACGACCGCCGTCGACAACATCGCCAGCGCGCCCGCCAAGGCCGTCACGAACGTTGCCACACGCGTGCGCAACGCTTTCGGCGGCAAGTCGGCAAGCGAAGAGTCGGCGCAGCTCGCCGAGCAGCGCGTGGCCGTCGCCAAGGCCCTCGAAGACTACAAGGCGGCCGAGCAAGCCTCCGAGAAGACCGAGGAGCCCAGCGTCATGGACGACCTGCTGAAGGAAGCCTCCGTCAAGGAGGTCAAGGCGCCGGCCGAGCCCGAGCCCGAGCCTGAGGCGAAGCCCGCAAGCAGCGCTACGGAATAGTCGCCAGACCACCACGCCATGTCCCCCATACTCAGCGGTCGCAAAACCGAACCCGAAACCGATTCCAAGACCACGAATGCCCGCCGCAGGCTCATCAACGTATGGACCTGGGTGGGCATCATCTTGCTCGCCGGCGTCGTGCTCTACCTTGCGGGAATCATGGCGAACGCTATCGGCGTCATCGTTTGGACGGTCGTGTTCGTGTTCATACTGCGCGGCCCCGTCAACTGGCTCGACGCCCACGGCATAAACCGCACAGCAGGAACGCTGCTCTCATACGTGCTCCTCATAGCCGTGCTCTCCTTGCTGATATTCATCATCTTCTCGCCGTTCTTCGGCATCAACACGCAGTTCGAGGATCTCGCGAAGAGCCTGCCCTCGTACATCGAGGCCTTCCAGAACTGGGCGATGGACATGTACGACCAGTACTCCGACGTGCTGCAGAGCGAGACCATGCACAACTGGCTCACGAGCGCCGTCTCGGCTATCGGCAACTTCGTGCAGTCGTTCGCCACCGCCACGGCATCGGGCATGGTCGCCGCCGGGGCGTCGCTTGCGAACATCCTCATGTGCATCGGCTTCGCCCTCGTCATCGCATTCTGGATGCTCGTCGACCTGCCCAAGCTCGGCCGCGAGGTCTACCGCCTCGTGGGCAAGGAATACCACGAGGACCTGCGGATGATCCACCTCACGGTCACGCGCGTGATGGGCGGCTACCTGAAGGCGACGATCATCCAATGCGCCATCATCGGCATCGCGTGCGGCATCATGTTCGCGATCCTGGGCGTACCGAGCCCCGCGGCCATCGCGGTGATCACCGGCCTGCTCAACGTCATCCCCATCGTCGGCCCGTGGCTCGGCGGTGCGATCGCGTTCGTGGCGAGCCTGATCACGAGCCCCATCGTAGGCATCATCTCGCTCATCGGCACGATCATCATCCAGCAGGTGGTCTACACGTTCGTGTCGCCCAAGCTCATGGGCGAATCGGTGGACATCCACCCCGCCCTCACGTTCATCGCCCTCCTTGCCGGGTCGGGCATCGGCGCGGCTATGAGCGGCCTCGTGGGCGCACTCGTGGGCGCGCTGCTCTCGATTCCGCTCGTGGCGATCATCAAGTCGCTGTTCGTCTACTACTTCGAGAAGAAGACCGGCAGGCGCATCGTGTCGGAGGACGGCGTGTTCTTCAAGGGCGCGGTCGCCGCCGAGGGCGCGGTCGACCCGGTCGCCGACGCCACATCAACCGTATCGGCCCCGGCCGCCAGCCCTCCTGCCATATTGGCCAACCTTCCCGACTTCCCGGGCAAGCCGCCTAAGCAGGGCTCCGACGACGCGCCCGACGACAAGCAGTCGTAGCCTTCATGGAATCGACCGCACCGCATACCCTCGCGCTGACCGTAGCCTACAGGGGCGCCGCGTTCTCGGGGTTCGCCCGCCAACCCGACCAGCTCACGGTGCAGGGGGAACTCGAGCACGCGCTCGCCACGGTGCTGCACCGCCCCGCGGAGACGACGTGCGCGGGAAGGACCGACGCGGGCGTGCATGCGCGAGGGCAGGTGGTCTCGTTCGACGTCACTGCCTCCGAGCTCGACGAGCTCGATGCGCGCGACGTCAACCGCGAACGGTTCGCGAGTTTCCGCAGGTCCCTCAACGCGATAACGCACGAAGATATCAGCGTGCGCGCAGTGAGCCAGAAAGAGGCGGGCTTCTCCGCGCGCTTCGACGCTACTGCGCGCGAATACCGCTACTTCCTCGCCGTAGACGAGGTGCCGCCCCAGTTCACACGTGATTTCACATGGCATGTCGGGCACTTGGACGCAGACGCGATGAGGCGCGCATCGCGCTGCCTCATCGGCGAGCAGGACTTCAAGAGCTTCTGCCGCGCCTCCTCGGCAGTCGACAAGCCGACGTGCCGCAACCTCATGGAAGTCGAATTCGAGCAGACGGAGCTATGCGGCGAGAACCTCCTCGTCGTCCGCGTCGTCGGCAGCTCGTTCCTGCACTCGATGGTGCGCACGATCGTGGGCACGCTCGTGGAAGTGGGCCGTGCGCGCAGGCCCGAGCAATGGGTCGCCGAAGCGCTCGCAGCCTGCGACCGGACGGCAGCGGGCGAATGCGCCCCCGCCCAGGGGCTCGTATTCTGGGAGGTACGCTATGACGGATAGCAGTCGGTTCGCGCACGACGGCAGCACAGGGCGACATGCTCGAATCGAGGCGCAAGCGCCCGCGGCGAACCCCGCCCGCTTCAAGCTCATCTACGAAAGCGCCGATAGGCGGTTCTGCCTGTTCGAGGACGCCAACGGGCACATCACCTCTGTCCGCGCCTCCAAGCTCGCCTAACGTCTAGGCGTTGCGGCGCTCCCACAGGATGTTGTTCGTCTCGAGCCAACTCTCAACCGTGCCGGTGTCGAAACCGTCGGCGGGGTCGATGACGAGCGCGTACATCTCCTCCTCCTTCAGCACGGCGTCGAGCGCGTCGGTTAGCTGGATCTCGCCTCCCACGGTAGGCTTCGCATCCTCGAGGAGCTCCATCACGCGCGGGCTGAGCAGGTAGCGCCCGAACACCGCGAGGTTGCTCGGCGCGTCTTCGGGTGCGGGCTTCTCCACGAGGGAGTCGATCTTCCACACGTCGGCCGACAGCTCCTCGCCCGCGATAACGCCGAAGCGCTTCACCTCTTCGTGCGGCACGGGCATCACGGCGATCACGCTCGCCCCGCCGTGCGCATCCGAGATCTCCTGCATGCGGGGGAGCATCTTGTTGTTGGGAACGAGCACGTCGCCGAGCAGCACGTAGAACGGCTCGTCGCCCGTCTTCTCGGCTGCGCAGCGCACGGCATGGCCCAGGCCGAGCGCCTCTTCCTGGTACACATAGCTCACGTTCATGTTGCCCACGCGCTCCACCTCGTCGGCGTAGGCGTCTTTCCCGCGCTCGCGCAGCAAGGCGACGAGCTCGGGGTCGGGGGAGAAATGGTCCTCGATGGCCTTCTTCGAGCGGCTGTTGATGATGACAACCTCATCGGCAGCGCTCGCCAGCCCCTCTTCGACCACATATTGGATGGCGGGACGGTCGACCACCAGCAGCATTTCCTTGGGCTGCGCCTTCGTGGCGGGGAGGAAACGGGTGCCGAGACCGGCGGCGGGAATGAGTGCCTTCATGGGTGTCCTTTCGTCCGAATACAACCTATATATTATAAATGACTCCCGCACTGTTGCGTTTTGTTGTAGAGGGTGGAAAACGTTTGCGCCCGCGTGATAAGATGTGCGCCGACTTATTTCAGGGCACCGATGACAAGGACACTCAATGGATTTGGCTCAACAGGCAAAACTGGTCGATTCCATCCACGATACGCTCGCCGACTTCGTCGGGCAGAGGCTGCGCGTCAAGGCGAACATGGGCCGCTCGAAAATCATCGAGAGCGAAGGCACGCTCACCCAGGTTCACCCGCGCCTGTTCATCATGGAAATCGACCGCAAGCGCGGCCGCACGGCGCGCCAATCGTACCAGTACGTCGACGTCCTCACGGGCACGGTCGAGCTCTCTCAGAACGGCGAGCCCCTGTTCGAGCCGTTCGTGATCGAGCCCGAAGCAGAGCTTCCGCCCGTCACCGAGGAGACCGTCGCCACAGAGCCCCTGAGCGATCAGCTGCTCGCCTAAGGCAAGGACCACGACGCATTTTGTCGTGATTGGGTGGTTGCCGCAGCGCGCTGTTGACAAACGCCCACCGCACCTGCAAAATACTTTCTTGCGCGTTGACGCGCTCATACGTGGGGATGTAGCTCAGCTGGGAGAGCATCACGTTCGCAACGTGGGGGTCGTGGGTTCGAATCCCATCATCTCCACCACGTAACTGCAGGTCAGCATCCATTTTTGGTGCTGACCTTTTTTTGGAACTTACTACCCCTGGGGGACATCTTCGTTTTCCCTACAAGCGTGCGATTTTTGGAGCAAAGAATAGCAAAGTGCGGTCATAATACTGATTCGACGCTTAAGTACGGTATGGTTTTCCAGCTCGAATGAAAATGTTGGGGGAGAATAAGGTAGCGTGCCGATTGTTGGTAAATAGACGCAAGTTGACAGGAGCACCCATGCCGAACGAAACGATGCCTTCCACAGCGACCCGCCGCGCGTTTCTCAAGGGAGCCGGGCTTGCCGTGGCGCCCATGCTGCTGCTTTCGTCGTGCGCGCCGGCGCAGCAACAACCGCAGCAGAGCCAGGAATCGTCGGGCCAGCCGAAAACCACATCGGAAGGCGTGAACACCCCAGTTACGGTTAGCTACGAGGGCAAGCGGGCAGATGCCGGGTACTTCTTGGCCGAAGGGGATACCGTTGCCGTCATAACGCCCTCGGCGCTCCCCAGCCAAGAGCAGGTCGACGCAACTGTTAAAGGCTTGAAGTCTTGGGGCTATGTGCCCGTGCAGGGCAAGCACGTCGTTCAGGAGAGCCGGACGCTCGCCGACTGCGTCGAGGACCTTACCTGGGCGCTCGACGATTCGTCGGTCAAGGCGATTTTCTGCGTGCGCGGGGGTTACGGGGCCTCCGAGGTGCTCGATGACGTTTCGCTCGACCTTATCGCCCGGGCTCGAAAGCCCGTTATCGGCTACAGCGACATCACCGTGCTGCACGCCGCCTGGACAAACGTTGGGCTGCAGTCCGTGCATGCTTCGATGAGCGCCGCGTTCGACGACGGGTTTCCAAAAGAGTGCTTCGAAGCCGAGCAGCGGATGCTTCGAGGCGAGGTTCCCGCGTATGCCTGCGAAGGGTCGAAATTCGACAAGGAGGGCGCGGGCGACGGGGTTCTCATCGGCGGCAACCTGTCCACCTTCACCTCGGTGCTCGGCACAGCATACGACAGCACCAGAATCGACAAGCCGTACATCCTGTTCTTCGAGGACGTGGGCGAAGACGTTCAGCACGTTCACCGGTACTTGGCCGTGTTGAAGCATTTGGGCGTGTTCGACCGGGCTTCGGGAATCGTGTTCGGCGAGTGGACCGATGTGCCGGTCGACATGGACGATTACGACGGAAGCTCGCGCGGTGGCACGTTCGCGTCGATGGCCGATATGATTTCCCGTCGGTATTTGCCAGACCTCAACGTTCCTGTGGCATTCGGGTTCCCGGCGGGCCACGGTGATGCGAATTACCCGCTGCTCATGGGCGCCGAAGCCCATCTGAACGTGGCCAATGGCAGTTTCACCCTAGGCTGGCTCTGATTTATTCCCCCGAAGAGCGCCGCCGCGTGCGCAGTTCTTTCAGTTCGGCGAGCCGATCGGCGAACAGCCCCTCGCGGCCTTCTCGCGTTGGCGCGTAATACTCGGCTCCGACGAGCGAGTCGGGTAAGCACTGCATGTCGGCGGCCACTTTGTCCTGCTCGTAGTGCGCCAACCGGTAGCCTTTGCCATAGCCGAGGTCTTTCATCAGGCGCGTGGGGGCGTTGCGGATGACGAGACGGAGTTCGCGCCATCGACTTCTGCCGCGTCGCGGACGTCCGCTACAAGACGTTCGTGTTCAAGAAGCGAGATTTTTCTGCTTGGAGAATTAGAAAAGCCTTTGCGCTACGAGCGCTCGAGCGGCTGGCCGTAGTGCTCGAGGGCATACCTCGCGTACGGCAACGGCTTGTGCAGCCTTTCTTCAGGGTTGTCGCTGTCGTCGAAGGGCCCGCATGCGTCGATTGCCTTGTAGCACCAATCAATGGCGGCCTCTTTGTCTTTATCCTGTCCAATTCCGTTGGCGTTCATGAGCACAAGCCCGCACATGCACATCGCCGCGCTGCGATCGCCCTCGTCGAGGGCGTTCTGGAAGATCTCGCGCGCCTTCGCGGGATCGGCCTCGACGCCAAGGCCGCCCATGTACACCGCGCCGAGCGAATAGGAAAAGCCGCCTGCCGCCTCTTTCCCGTACCACTCAACCATCTTGCCGGGATCGCTTTCTGCAATGCCGGTGTCAGGGCGGTACGTATCGCCCACACGCCGGCAAGCCAGGTAATAGCCCTCGTCTGCCGCCTTCTGGTACCACTCGAGCGCCTTGGCCTGGTCAGCTTCGGCGCCGATGGCATAACGATTCAGGTCGCCCAAGCCCACGCGAGCGGCGTTACGGGTCGCGAAATCCTCGCTTTCGAGCGCGGCGGTGTAGTTGGCTTGCGCTTTCGCAGCGTCAACTGCGACACCGTTGTCGATGCCGCAGATGCCGCTGTAGAGGTTGCCCAACCCCACATTGCCCATCAGGCATCCCCCGTCGGCCGCCTTCTGGTAAAGCTCGATTGCCTTCTGGACGTCCTTATCGACCCCGTAGCCCGTCTCGTAGAGCGTGCCGAGGCCGTAGTATCCGTAGGACGAACCTTTGTCGACTGCTTTCTGGTAGAAGGCGAGCACCTCGGGCCAGCGACCGGCGTCTTGGCCGTATCGGCGCACGTCACCAAGCCAGTAATAGGCTTCAGCGCTGCCGAACTCGGCTGCCCTCTTGAATGCGTCGCGCGCTTTGGCCATGTCGAAGGCCTTGCCGTTGATGCCGAACCAGTAATCGATGCCCTCGTCGAGCGCCATCTTGCCCTCGGACGTCGCCGCGCCTTCTGGCGAAACAGAACTTGCGCTGGCGCTTGCGGCGGCGCTCGCGCTTGCATTAGCTGCGCTGCTCGGCGCTGTCGACGAGGC
>CACWWI010000060.1 GCA_902764575.1 uncultured Coriobacteriaceae bacterium | reverse complement strand
GTGTCGGGAGGCGAGGCGGCTGATGTGGACGGCGACGAGGCGGCACGGCTGCTCTCGGTCGACAAGGCGCGAGGCATCGTGCGCATGCAGGCCGTCGACGACCACATGCTCGAACTCGCTGGCACGGGACTGCCGGGCAACGGGATGCTCTACGTGCTCGCCGGCGTGCTCGCGGGCGCGGGGACGACGGGCATGGCCAGCGTGGGACGCAAGCATGGCCGGCGCAAGTAGGTCGCCGCACCCGGCGCGCGCAGGCGAGCTGGTGGCCCCGTTCCCCCGCGGGGACGGGGCGCGCACCTCCGCAGTGCCGCGCATCGACCGCAAGCGCACCGTGGTCGTCACGTTGAGCATGCTCTGCTATGCCGCCGCCATCGCGGTCGCCGCCTACCCGTTCCTAGCCGACCGCCTGGGAGCATGGGAGGCTGCCAGGAGCTTCACCGAGCAGCGGGACGCCTTCGCGGCCATGCCATCCGAAGAGCGGGAGACCGCAGCAGCGGATGCGGGAGCCTACAACGACATGCTCGCGGGGCATCCCCACGAGGACGCGGCATCGCCCTACGAAGAGCAGCTGCACCTGGCTGCGGACGGGTCGCTCTGCTGGATAGAGATCCCGCGCATTGGCGTGAAGGAGCCCGTGTACCGCAGCTCGAACGAGGAGGAGCTCGAAGCCGCCCTCATGACGGGGGCGGCCCATGTGAGGGGGACCTCGCTTCCCGTGGGCGGCACGTCGACGAACGTCGTGATCACGGGGCACACCGGCTTGCGCGAGTCGCGCATGTTCGACCAGCTCGACCTCCTGGAGCCAGGCGATACCGTGATCCTCTGGACCATGGGCGAGCCCCTAGCCTACGAGGTTACGGGGGCGGAACTCGTGACGCCCGACCGCACCGACGTGCTGTGCATCGACGAGGGCGCCGACCGGTGCACGCTCATAACCTGCAGGAACCCGGAGAGCTCGACGGCCTTGCTGCCCAACGGGGCCTACACGCACCGCCTCGTGGTGCACTCCGACCGCACTAGCTGGAGCCCGACGTCCGAAGGGGGCTCGGTCGAGCACCTCGCCGACGCGCGCACCGCCCTGTTCGCCGGATCGGTGCTTGCAACGGGTTCCCTGGTCTGGATCGTGCCCGCGATAGCCTTGGGACTCCGCCGCGAATGGGTGCTCGACCGCGTGGTCGGGGAGCGCGAGATGAGCCCACGCAGCGTGCGAAGCTCATGCGCCCGGCTCGGGGACGCCCGCCTGCAGCTCGGCTTGTTCGGCCGCGCGAGGCTCGACCTGTTCGGCACAAGGGCGCAAGGCCATTGGTCCCTCATGCGACCCGGACGCGAACGCATGAGCCTCGACCTGCGCCCGCGCACGGCGAGGGCGCCCCACGCCGTGCCAGGACCGCTCGTGGGAGCAGCGCTGCCCGCGGAAACGTTCGAGCCGCGGGCGCTCGACGGCGAGCTGGGAATCGACCTGGACGGGGGCGCGAGCACGCTCGTGTTCCGCCCCGAGCGAACGACCGACCGAAACGGGCCTTATGCAAGGCGACAAAGGAGCACGAAATGAGAACCGCACGACATCGAAGGGGAAGGTCACGTGTCGCACGCGCTGCAGCGGGCTTCCTCGCCCTCCTCCTCGCATGGAGCATGGCCATCCCCGGCATAGCGGCAGCCGAAGGCCTTCCCGCCGACGACGAGGGCATGAACGGTGCGCCCGTGGAGGGCGAGTCCCCGCCCGAGAGCCCCGATCCGGACGTAAGCGACGACCTGCCCGACCTGCCTGACGAGGGCACGCCTGCTGAAAGGCCCACGGGCAATTCCGCAGATGCCCTCAGCCAAACCGACTCCGACATCAGCGATCTCCAAGCACTAGAGTCGAAAGGATCGGGAAGCCACGCCCCGAATAATGGCACATCACCCGAAAGCGGGAGCGAGGATGCAACCGGACCGCCGGCAGATCCCGACCCGGGGGTGCCCCGCGGCCTGCTCGTCGCCGTGATCGACACGGGGTGCGACGCATCACTTTGCGAACGCGCCGTGAGCGTGATCGGCGGAAGCCCCGACGACACTAGCGGGCACGGGACCTCTGTCGTGCAAATGGTGCTCGGCCAGAACCCGGATGCGCGCATCCTCTCCATCAAGGCGCTTAACGACGAGGGGAGAGGGTCGGCGGAGGCCGTCTGCGCAGCCCTCAGGGAGGCCATCGACGGCGGGGCCGACATCATCAACATGTCGTTCTCGACCTATGCGCCTGAAGGGCAACCGGCCGTCGAGGCCCTCGTCGAAGAAGCGCTCGGCAAAGGCATCGCCGTGGTGGCGGCTGCGGGAAACGACGACGGGGATGCATCGCAGTTCTGCCCGGCGCAGATCGAGGGCGCCATAACGGTCGGCGCGGCGGACCTGGAGGGCGAGCCCCTCCCCTCGTCGAACGCTGGAGAGGCGGTGGACGTGTGGATAACCGCGTCATCCACTTCGTATGCCGCGGCCATCGCGTCCGGCAGGCTCTCGCTCATGGGCATCCCGGGCGCCGCGAGCTGGCTCGATGCCCTCATCGCCTATGGGGACGTGTGGTTGATCTGCACCTCCCCGGTGGAGAGTGGGGGCGAGCTGGGCGATTTCGCGGCTGCGTTCACCCACGCAGTGATCACGAGCAGGGTCCATATATCGCACATCGGCGACAGCAAGTGGATGACCACCAACGAGAACTATCCAACCGCAACTCCAAATGCAACGATGACCACCACCTCGTACGGTGCCCATCCGCAAAACAACCTGTGGTCCCAGATAGAGAACATGGCGTTCAAGGTGACCTTGAACAACGCCGCCTCCGGCGGCATCACCTACCGTGTGTACTACCGCACCAAGGGCTATGACTCATGGCGCTCCAACGGCACCTACAGCCCCACCGCCACGGGCACGGGATTGTCGGTGGAAGGGCTGGAGGCCAAGCTCACGGGAACGCTGGCCAGCTGCTACGACCTCTTCTACAAGGTGTACACGTCGGCACAGACGGAAACGGACCAGACGGTCGTGATAACGGGGGCGAACACGCAGTACGTGCACAAATGGTACCAGGCGAGCAATGGCGGCTACGCAGGAACCAAGAGCAAGTCGGTGGCAATCGAGGCCTATCGCATGTGGCTCGTCCCCAAGTCCTACACGCATACGGTGCAGGTCCGTTACCAGAACGCGGACGGCACGTACGGCGGATGGTCCAACGCGCGCAGCGGATCGTACGCCTACGGCTCCACCGTCCCAGCATGGTCGAGGGCAGCCGACGGCACGTACAACGCGGGTTCGATAGCCGCCTACACGGCTGGCTACACGGCGGAGACCAGGCAGGTGAGCATCTCGCGCACGAGCTACTACCTCGACGTGAACGGGATGCTCGACGGCCAGGCAAACGGGGGATGTGGATCCATGGGAACCTTCGACTTCAACGTGAACGGCTCAAACGTCGCGAACGACGTCGCGGACTACTACCAAACCTCACTTGCGGGGTCGACGTGGAGCATCACCGACATCAAGGCCAATCCCGGCTACACCTACGAAGGAGCCGCCGAGGGCTCGACAAGCGGCACGCTCGGCACCGCCAACGCCCAAGCAGCGCGCCTTGCCTTCCACACGAACACGTACACGGTGTCCTTCGACGGAAACGGCGCCGACGGAGGCGCGATGGACGGGCAGCCGATGAGCTGCCACGCCTCCAGTCCGCTCCACACATGCACGTTCGAGCGCGCGGGCTACTCATTCACCGGCTGGAACACCGAGCCCGACGGCTCGGGAGCATCCTTCGAAGACGGCGAGCCCGTGACCAACCTCACCCTGCAAGACAAGGCAACCGTCACGCTCTACGCCCAATGGAAGCAAAACCTCCACCTCCCCGCCACCGGCAGCAAAGCCCTAACAAGCAGCATCCTCTCCTTCTTCCTATACACCGTGCCAGCAATCCTAGTAACCAAACGAACAAACAGAAAGCCAAAGGGTCTGTCATAAAAAGTCAAAAGCAATCTCTCGAAGAAGAAAGAGCAGCCCCGGCCGGTGGGCGAGAGGGCGTAGTGAGGTCAAGCCAAAGGAGTCTCTCAAAGAAGAAAGAGTAGCCCCGGCCGGTGGGCGGGAGGGCGTAGCGAGGTTAAGCCAAAGGAGCTGAGAGACCCACTTTTTTCGCCCGCTTTTGGCGAAAAAAGTTGGCTCGAAGCGACGACGCGTCGAGCGTAGCCCTCCCGCCCACCGGCCGGGGCGGGCGAGCACGAATCCTATTGCGGGCAACTAGAGACGCTCAGCTACACGAGCTTGGCGAACTTACGCTTACCAACCTGAAGGGTTGCGCCCTGCAGGAGGGCTGGGTCGACGTTGTAGGCCTTGGCGGGCACGGCCTCCCCGTTCACTTTTACCCCGCCGCCGTCGATGAGCCGGCGCGCCTCGCCCGCGCTCTGCGCTAGGCCGGCGTCAGCCAGCAGCTTGGCCAGGTACACCTTGCCCTCGTCGTTGGGCGTGAGATCGGCGGCGAACTCGGGGATGTCGTCGGGAATCGCGTGCTGCTTGAACACGAGGTCGAACTGCTCCTCGGCGGCCTGCGCGGCATCTTCGCCATGGTAGGCGGCCACGATGTTGCGCGCGAGCTGGCGCTTCACCTTGTTGGGATGCAGCTCGTCGGCTTCCAGCCCCTTCTCGATGGCGTCGATCTCGTCGACCGGCACCGTGGAGGCGAGGCGGAAGTACTTCACCATGATCTCGTCGGGAATGCTCATGACCTTGCCGAACATGTCGGCGGGCTCGTCGGTGACGCCGATGTAGTTGCCGTAGCTCTTCGACATCTTCTGCACGCCGTCGGTACCCTCGAGCAGCGGCAGCGTCAGGCACACCTGCGGCTCCATGCCCATCTTCTCCATGAGTTCGCGGCCTGCGAGCAGGTTGAACAGCTGGTCGGAACCACCCAGCTCCACGTCGGCCTTGATGGTGACCGAGTCGTAGGCCTGCATGATGGGATACAGGAACTCGTGCACGCTGATGGGCTGGTTGCTGGTGTAGCGGTTGTGGAAGTCGTCGCGCTCGAGGATGCGGGCCACCGTGAACTTGCTCGCCAGGTTCAGCAGGCCCTCCAGATTGAGCGGCATGAGCCACTCGGAGTTGTACACGAGCGTGGTCTTGTCGGGGTCGAGCACCTTGAACGCCTGGTCGACGTAGGTCTGCGCGTTGTGCTCGATCTGCTCGCGCGTGAGCTGCGGGCGCGTGGAATTGCGACCGGACGGGTCGCCGATGAGCGCGGTGCCGTCGCCGATGATGAGCGTCACCTGGTGTCCGAGGTCCTGGAACTGGCGGAGCTTGCGCAACGGCACGGCATGGCCGATGTGGATGTCGGGGGCTGTGGGGTCCACGCCGAGCTTGATGTTGAGCGGCTTGCCGCGCTTCAGCTTCTCGAGCAGTGCGTTCTCGGGCACGATGCGGTCGGCACCGCTCGCGATGATGTGCAGTTGTTCTTCGGCAGGCAGCATGGCTTTCTCCGTTCTGCAACGTGTAATGGGGGCGACCCCATTCATGACGTCCTGGCTGTTTTATACGCAAGGAGCGATTCTATCACGAAACTCCCCTGAACAGGTGACCGGTGGTGGTATTGGGCCGCTTCGCGACCGCCTCGCCCTTTTGCAGCGCCTTGTCGCGAGCGCGCAGCGTACGGCCGACCGCGTCGGAAACGGCCCGCTGGTCCATGAGCGTCGTGTCGACCATGATGGCGGAGACCCCTATGCCGACGAGGTCGGGCAGCGTCGGCACGGCGTCGAGCTCGATGCCGTTGTACAGGTGGCTGCGCCCCAGCATGTCCGTCACCACGGGGAAATCGAACCCCTTGCGGTCGACGAGCTTGTGCGCAGCGCCCCGGCGCTCGCAGGTCTCGCAGGCCTGCGCGCACGGACCCTGGCTCATGAGCAGGCAGTGCTCGGTGATCATGAGCTCCTGCGACCCCGCCACGACGAGCCCCAGCTCCACCGGGCTCTCCTGCGCCAGGTCGGCGATCTGGCCGAGGGTGAGCTCGGGCGAAAGCCATACGCGGCTCACGCCCAGCTCAGCCATGAGCCGCAGCGACCCCGCGTTCGTGATGGGAACATGGGGGCCCACCTCGACGACGGCGCCCATGTCGAGCGCGCGGATGGCGCCCGCCAAGCTGTCGGCGAACACGCGCTTGCCCTCGCGCACGTAGTCCCACGGGTCGAAGGCCGAGTCGTATTCGCGCACGCCGAAGATGGGGTCGTGGTCGACCGCGGGCAGCGCCATGACGCATTGCTTGGGGTAGCCGGCCTGGTCGGCCCCTTCCTGCAGCACGCCCGCCACCTGGGCCTGGCCCCGCTTGAAGTTGAGCAGCGGCACGTACATCGCATCGGCGCCGACGCGCTTGGCGGCCCGCGCGCACGAGGGGCTGGTCACCCAGGCCACGACCTCGCATTCCCGCGCAGGTGCCGCGATGGCGCCTGCCGCATCGCCGCGGCGGGAAGTGGGCTCCGGGGCCGCCGCGTCCCTGCCCTGATATTCCTGGAGCATGCTCGCCTTGAGGGCGTCGAGCGCGTCCGCGCGCAAGTGGTGCAGCTGCGAGAACCCGATGCCGACGCCTTCGCCCAGGTCGACTTCAAGCTCGGATATGCTGAACGGCGTCTGCCCCAGGCGGTCGATGTGGTCGCGCACGTCCTGCTCGGACACCGGCCGCGTGCGGGCGGCCTCGACCGTGCCCCCGAAGGCCTCACCGTACGCGCTGCCGCTCGTGAAGGAGACGTGCGCGGGCTGCCCTATCCGCAAGGCGACCGTCCCCCGCACGGGAACGCGCGGCGCGAACGCGTCGTCGACGAACGCCGTCGCCGCGTTCCGCACGCGGAACACGCGGTCGCCCTTGCCGGTGCGCTGGTCGACCAGGATGCGCACCGTGCCGCCCTTGCCGGGGCGGACGTCGCCCACCGTCGCCGCGAAATGGCCGCGGTTCGTCCAGAACTCCAGGACGTCGCCCTCGTGGAGGCCCACCTCGGGCACTACCTCGGCTGCATCGCCGTCCACGCGCGCAACGCGCCCGACGAAGACCCCGCGGTTGTTCGGCCGCCCGTAGCTCATGATGTCGTTGCCGCGGTCGCCCGTGAGGTAGGCCGTCGTGAAGCCGCGCGAGAACGCCTCGGACAGGCGCGCCCGGTGCTCGTCGGTCGCACCCATGCCGCCGTCGAGCACCTCGCGGTACACCGACACCACCTCGTGCACGTAGTCGGCAGACTTCATGCGCCCCTCCACCTTGAGGGACGCCACGCCGGCTGCCTGCAGGTCGGCGAGCATGTCAACCGTGCACAGGTCGCGAGGCGAGAGCAGGTGCTCGCCCGGTGCGGGCAGCGCCCCCTCCCGGTCGGCGCGGTGCAGCTCGTAGGGCAAGCGGCATGCCTGCGCGCACAGGCCGCGGTTGGCGGAGCGCCCGCCGATCATCGATGACATGAGGCACTGCCCCGAATAGCACACGCAGAGCGCCCCGTGCCCGAAGGCCTCTACCTCCATGCCGAACGCCTCCGCCACGTCGGCGAGCTCGCGCACTTCTGCCACCGAGAGCTCCCGCGCGAGCGTCACCCTGCTCGCGCCCAGGCGCGCGGCCAGCTCGATGCCCGCCGCGTTGTGGATGTTCATTTGCGTCGAGACGTGCAGGGGAATCTGGGGCGCCACGCGCTTGAGCTCGGCGGCGAGCCCCACGTCCTGCACGATGAGCGCGTCCGCGCCGGCGCGGTACGCCGCGCACGCCGTGTCCATCGCCCGCTCGAGCTCGCTCGGCAGAATCTCAATGTTCATCGTCACGTATATCTTGGTCCCGCGCAGGTGCGCGTACTCGCATGCGGACGCGAGCGTTTCCAGCGTGAAGTTGTCCGCGTTCCTGCGCGCGTTGAACTCGTCGAGCCCCAGGTACACCGCATCTGCCCCCGCGGCCACCGCCGCGTGCAGGCACTCGAGGTTGCCCGCCGGCGCGAGCAGCTCCATGCGCGTTCCCCGCTTGTACGTTCCCTGTTCCAACGCTGTTACCTCTGCTCCCCCGTACCTTCACATTCGGTTTATGGCATGAAGTATAATGAAGCATCTGCACTGTAATTGGACTAGACGAGGGCAACCATCATGAAAGCACGACGCAAGTTCCGTCAATCGAAAGGCCATGCCATCGCCTGGGGCGTGCTCCTCCTGTTCCTCGCGCTCGGGTTCATCTCCTTCAGGGCGGTGAACAGCGCCGTGGCGGTATACAAGAGCTGGACCGACGACCTGCCTGTCATCAGCAGCGACCAGTTCAACTACGCCGAGGACTCCTACATGTACGCGGCCGACGGCACGACCCTCCTCGCCAAGTTCCAGCTGGACAAGCGCGACCCGGTCGAGCTCTCCCAGGTGAACAAGTTCGCCATCGACGCCACGGTGGCCGTCGAGGACGCCCGCTTCTACGAGCACAACGGCGTGGACCCGCAGGGCATCATCCGCGCGGTCGTCAACAACCTGAAGGGCGGCGCGCTCGAGGGCGCCTCGACCATCACGCAGCAGCTCGTCCGCAACACCGCGCTCTCCGAAGAGGCGAACGACATCACGTTCGAACGCAAGGCCCGCGAGGCCGAGCTGGCGCTCGAGATGGAGAAGAACTACTCCAAAGAGCAGATCCTGAACATGTACCTGAACACCATCAACTACGGCGACGGATGCTACGGCATCGGCGCGGCGGCGCAGAACTACTTCCAGGTTCCGGCGTCCGAGCTCTCGCTGACGCAGGCGGCCACGCTCGCAGGCATCCCCCAGTCGCCGACAGCGTTCAACCCCAAGGAAAACCCCCAGGCTTGCCTCGAGCGCCGCAACCACGTGCTCGAGCGCATGCTCGCATCCAACTACATCACCGAGGACCAGTACAACGAGGCCGTGAAGCAGGAGCTTAACCTCAACCCCGCGCCCGACGAGCCGCAGCAGGGCATCTACGCCTATCCCTACTTCACGAGCTTCGTGCGCGACGAGTTGATGAAGGAGGACAACATCTACGGCTGCTCGTACGCCGACCTGTTCTCAGGTGGGCTGAAGATCTACACGACGCTCGACACCGACATGCAGGACAAGGCCGAGGAGGCATGCTCCGACCAGTACGGCGTCATGGAGGACGGCATGGACGCGGCGCTCGTTGCCATGGATCCGCGCAACGGCCATGTGAAGGCCCTGGTCGGCGGCAACAACTTCTACTCCGACCAGTGGAACATCGCCGTTCAGGGCGGCCGTCCGAGCGGTTCTACCTTCAAGGTGTTCACGCTCGCCACCGCCATCGAGATGGGCATCAGCCCCCAGAGCATCATCGACTGCTCCAACCCTGTCACGTTGCCGTCCGGCCAGACCGTAAACAACTTCGGCAACGCCACCTACGGCCCGAGGACGATCGCCGATGCGACGGCCATCTCGTCGAACACGGGCTACTACCGCCTGACCGAGCGCGTCGGCGTCAACAACATGATCGAGATGGCGCACCGCCTGGGCATCAAGTCGGAACTCGAGCCCTATCCCATCATCACGCTCGGCACCGAGAACGTTACCCCGCTCGAGATGGCCGAAGCCTACAGCTCGTTCGCCTCGGGCGGCATCCACCGCGATTTCGTGATCATCACCCGCATCGAGGACAAGGACGGCAACGTGCTGTTCGAGGCCGAGGACACGAGCGAGCGCGTGCTGAGCGAGGAAGTGGCGGGAGCCGTGACCGAGGTGCTGCGCGGCGTGTTCGAGAAGTCGTACGCCACCGCGGCGGGTTCGGGTCCCTCCAACGGCCAGCCCGTAGCGGGCAAGACCGGTACCGGCATGGAGTTCCGCGACCACTGGCTCGTGGGCTACAGCCCCACGCTCACCTGCGCTGCCTGGATCGGCAACCGCGACTACTCGTCGACGAGCGAGTCGATCACGGCCAACAGCCTCTGGCACTCGTTCATGTCGATGGCGCTTGCGGACGAGCCCATCACGCCCTTCCCCAACACGGCCGCGCCTGCCTACACGAGCGGCCAGTCGGACTACGGCTACGGGTACGGGTATGGTTACGGATACGGTTACGACCAGAACACGCAGCAGCAACAGCAGACGGACCAGTACCAGCAACAGGACCAGCAGTACCAGCAACAGACCGATCAGCAGCAGCAACAACAGCAGCAGGGAACCGACCAAACGGGCGGGGGCGCCCAGGCGCAATAGGTGTTAAACACCGCATCAAAGATGCGCCTTCGGCGCATTCGCCCTTCGGGCGCGGGCGCACGGAGTGCGCCCCTACCGGCAATCCCCCTCCCACATCGCGCAATCCCGCGCCCGACCTTAATCATGTCAGGACACTGGAAGCCATGGTGCGGGGGAT
>CACWWI010000059.1 GCA_902764575.1 uncultured Coriobacteriaceae bacterium | reverse complement strand
TCCTATTCGAAGTACACGCAGCGGTACGTGAAGTCCTGCGGGTTGTCCAACGTTAGGGACAGCTGCTTCTCGCCTGTCGCGAAGTCGATCACGGCCATGTATTCCAGGTCCTTCGTGGCGGCGCCGAAGCTGACGACGTACAGGTCGTCCTTCACGCGCTGGGCCGACCCGCACGCCCGCGAGAACTTGCCGTTGAAGCTGTGGATGTCAACGGCCTCCGCTGTCTTGCCGGTCGTATCCACCTTCCACGACACCACGCGCGTCAGCTCGTTCTTGTTGCCGTTGTCGAACACGGTGAACCGGTTGCCGTCCACCGTGACGTAGTGCTGGCACGACGACTTCTCGTACTCGGGAAGGCCGAAGAGGCACAGGATGGTGCTCAGGTTCCTGAACGAGCACACGAGGTTGCCGTTATCGTCGAGGCGCATGGCGTTGAAATGCATGATGTCCGGCGCGTCCGTTTGCGCGTTGGCGTAGTCGGCCGCGGTGGGCGTGCCGTCGGTGACCGTGAGCGCGTAGAGCTCGGGGTAGTCGGCGCTTCGCCAATCCCACACCACTTCGCCGTCCTTCACCTCTTGCAAGTAGGAATACACCACCTGCGAGCCGCCCTCGTATCCGGGCACGTTGTAGACCGTCTCGTGGATGTAGCCTGAGAGGATGTAGTGGTCCAGGTCGATCATCAGGAAATCGTGCCCGTCGAGGGGGTCGCCCTTCTTCGTGACGCGGGACGCTTCGAACGTGATGCGCTTGACCTCGTTGAAATTCTCGTCGAGGATCACGCGCTCGCCAGGGGCGAACCCCTCCAGGCCGTAGCTGTCGTACGCGCCGGTCTGGTCGTGGTAGCTGTAGTACGTCTTGCCGTCGACCACGTGCTTCTTGAAATCCCACCAGCCGGTGCTCGCACCCTCGGCAGGCTGGTCCTCGTGCTTGGACCAGACGATGTTGCCCTTGCCGTCGAGCAGGGCGATGTCGCGGCTGTACACGAACGACAGGTAGAAGTTGCCGGGCAGGTCGGTGCTGCCTTCCACATGGATAGCCGGTAGGCCTTCGGCCACGACGGGCGACGTGCTCGCCTGCTGCGGGGAAGCGGGGCTCCCGCCCGCCTGCTGCGAGCCCCCCGAGCTGCATCCGCACATGAACGCAGCCAGCACGAACATGACGATAACCGCAAACCGCTTCATGGTGCCCACCTTTCTGCGTGGTGAGTCGGGTACATGCTACAGACATGATAACGTGCCGGCGCTTGTGACGGTACGGGCAATAGCCATCGCATGAATATCAGGATGCGCCCGAGATTCATGCTTACTTTCCACGGTGTTTCTGCTTGCGCTTTTCCTGCCGCTGCTCGAAGCGCCGCTGCTCTTCCTGCTTGCGTCGCTCGCGGCTGTCGACCTTGCGCTGACGGGCAGCTGCTTCGCGCTCTTCGGAGAGCGCCTGCTGCGCTTTGGTGGAAGGGCCGCGCTGGCTGAGCGCGCGGGCGGCCTCGCGATGGCGCCGTTTGGGGTTGGCGGCCGCTTTCGGCGGTGCGTCTACCCCTATCGGTTCGGTAAAGCGGAGCTTGTTCCAGTGCTTGCAAACAAGTTCCTGGACTTCTTCGCCGGAAGGTTCGGCGCCGAACACCACTCGGCACGCCCGCAGCTCCCCGCCTTCGACGCGCTCGAACATCCCCACCCAAAACTGGCCGTCGTGATATACGGTCAGGGTGGAGGAAACCCTGATCTCCTGCATGGTGAATTCCTCCTTGTATGTAGTCACCACGCAGAGAAGGGACAACCAAGGAGGCAGGTTACTGACGCCGAAGCGCACCCCGACTACCCAACGGGGTCGTGTTTTTATCTCCGCGAAACGCATCATAGCACGCATGGTCCAAAACGGCGATAATGGTGGTGTTCGTCCGCAGGCACGACTGCCCGCGTTGCAAAGCCATTCGGGAAAGATAGGAGCGAGCCATGTTGCACGAAGTGAAGTTCCCCTCATTCAACGAGCGTGACCAAGTAGTCGGCTGGATCTACGTCCCGGCATGCGAGCCCGAGGGCATCGTGCAGCTCGTGCACGGCTTCGGCGAGCATTCGCGCCGCTATTTCCACTTGATCGTCGCCCTTATGGACGCCGGCTTCATCGTGGCGGCCAACGACCACGTGGGCCACGGCGCCACGGCCATCCTCAACGACACGTGGGGAGACTGGGGCGAGGCGGGCCCGCACACCATGATGGAAGACGAGAAGCGCTTCAAGGACCTCGTGTGCGAGAAGTACCCCAACCTGCCGTACTTCATGTTTGGGCATTCCATGGGCTCCATGATCGCCCGCGACTTCTCTGCGAAGTACGGAAGCGAGTTGAAGGGCGCTGTCTACTGTGGCACGACGGGCGTGTTCAACAACACGCGCGACACCCGCGCGATGGCCGATGCCGCCGTGCAGGCGGGCAAGGCTCACGAGGCCGACCCCGAGATCGTCAACGCGCTGTTCGGTTGGATGTTCAGCCGCTGCCCCGAGGGCGTCAAGCTGGGCAACGAGTGGATCTGCCACGACCCGTTCGTGCAGAAGGACCACGCCGCCGACCCGTTCGACGCGTTCACGCATCCCACGCACAACATCAGCATGCGCGACTTCATCGACATGATGCTCGTCATCGAGGGCGAGGAGTGGGCCAAGAAGGTGCCGGTGGAGCTGCCCATCCTGCTCATCGCGGGCGATCAGGACCCCGTGGGCAACTTCGGCGAGGGCGTGTACCAGTGCGCGAACTGGCTGATCGACACCGGCCACGACGTGGTGACGAAGCTCTACAGTGGGTATCGCCACGAGATCCACAACTACGACGACATCAAGTTCGACGTTGAGGAAACCATCGTCGAGTGGCTGTACATGCAGCTGTAGGCCAGGGGAGGGCGGAAGGAAATGGACAAACCGATTCTTTATTACTGGGCACCGTGCCCGACGTGTGCGATTGCGACGCGCTTTGCCGAAGAGAAGGGCGTCGAGCTGGATCTGCGCGACGTTGAGCAAGAAGGCCCCTACAACGAGCTGCTCTCGCTGGGCGGGGACGCCAACAAGATCCCGTACCTCTACGACGGCGAACAGCTCTTCGAGGGCGTCGACGCCGTGAAGGAGCGCTTGGCGGCGCTCGCGTAGGCATTCGGAAGAGGCGGCATCCAGGAGGCGCGCAGGGGATTGCCCTGCGCGCCTTGCTTTTCGCGCTCGGGTGCGCGCATCACGCGGGAAGCTCGCCGGGCGATTTCTTGGGCGGTACGACCTGGTAGAGCAGTTCGAGGAAGGCGAAGACCGAACCCATGCCCACGAGCACGCCATCGAGCACGGTGTCGCCGGCGCGTTTCATGAGCTTCTCGAGCGCGGGCAGCAGCTGCCACACGCCCCATGTGGCCGCGATAGAGTAGAACAGCGAGTTCTGCAGGCACACCTGCCCCATGAAGTGGAACCGCATGTCGCGGTAGTCCCACAGCTCGTAGTTGCGGTTGGCCACCATGCCCGTGGCGAAGTCGATGGAGGTGCACACGAGCTGGTTCACCAGGAAGCTCGTCACGAGTGCCGCCGGTGTGCGCAGCGGCTGCGGGAGGGGGCTTTCGGCCATGATGCCCTCGATCGCGTTCTTGGCGGGCACCAGCACCAGGTCGGCCAGCACCGCCGCCGTTCCCTCGGCGGGGAAGGGGAACAGCCACTGGTCCCAGAGCATGTGGTTCTCGCGGTCGTAGCCGCCTTTGAAGATGCCGTGCTTGATGCCGGTGCAGAACAACATCTCCACCCAGTGGCCCAGCATCGAGAACGTCATGAAGTACAGCCCGAGCTTGCGCGCGCGGGGGTACCAGGGGGCGTTCGAGAGCGGGCCTGCGAGCGTGGGCGCACCCGCCTGGCGCGCCTTCGCCGCCACCACGCTGGCGCCCACGAGCGCCGCTGCGCCCGCTACGTGCACGGCGGGCATGACGCGGTTGAAGAGCTTTTCCTTGATCGAGCTTTTCTTCCACGAACGCGTGACGTAAGCGCCCTTCCTTGCCACGTTCACCGCCCCGAGCGCGATGGTCTGCACGGCCGTGGCCGCCGCCATGGGAAGGGCCGCTTTCGAACGGCGATAGATGAACCATGTGCTCAGGCCGCTCCCTGCAACGCTTGCGAGCGCGCGCCAGAAGCTGAGGTCGTAGGGCGTTTCGTCGGGGTCGGCCGCCGCCGCATAGGCGTACCAGGACACAAGCATGAGAGCCTCCCAACTTCGATGCGAGGAAAAGCAGGCTTGGTGCAACTATAGCGTATAGGCCCAGGAGTGTCCTGGTTTCATCCCACTCGTGACATTTGTCATGGGTGGAAGTGATTCTGCTCACTAGTGCGGGCGGGCGGCGCGCGGCACAATGGCCATGACGATCGAAGGAAAGGATTGATCATGGCGATTGTGGATGTGCGCAACCTCGTGAAACGCTACGGGGACGTGCTGGCGCTCGACCACTTCAACCTGCAGATCGAGCAGGGCGAGGTGTTCGGCCTCCTGGGCCCCAACGGCTCGGGCAAGACGACGACCATCAACTGCATCCTGCAGCTGCTCACCTACGACAAGGGCGAAATCGAGCTGTTCGGCCAGCCTATGAAGCCCACGAGCTACGACCTGAAGCGCCGCATCGGTGTCGTGCCGCAGGACGTCGCGGTGTTCGACGAGCTGAACGTGCGCGAGAACATCGACTATTTCTGCGGGCTCTACGTTACCGACGCCACCGAGCGCCGCGCCTTGGTCGACGAGGCCATCGCGTTCGTGGGCCTCGAGGACTACGCGAAGTTCCGCCCGAAGAAGCTCTCCGGCGGCCTGAAGCGGCGCCTCAACATCGCGTGTGGCATTGCGCACAAGCCCGAGCTCATCTTCTTCGACGAGCCCACGGTGGCCGTTGACCCGCAGAGCCGCAACTCCATCCTGGAAGGCATCCAGCGTCTGAATGCGGAGGGCGCGACGGTGGTCTACACCTCGCACTACATGGAGGAAGTCGAGCAGATCTGCAGCCGCATCATGATCATGGACCGCGGCGAGTCGCTCGCGTGCGGCACGAAGGACGACCTCGTGCGCATGGTCTCGACGGGCGAGAAGGTGGAAATCGAGGCGCCCGACCTGCCCGACGGCACGCTCGAGGCGCTCGGCGGCCTGCCCTTCGTGCGCCGTTTCTCGCACGACGGCACGACCATCCACCTGCTGTGCGACAACGGCCCGCACAACCTGGCGAACATCCTGGGCGTGCTGCAGGAGCGCGCCGTTGTCTTCGGCCGTGTGTACTCCGAGCCGCCGACGCTCAACGACGTGTTCCTCGAGATCACCGGCAAAGAGCTGAGGGATTAGGGGCGCGCCATGTGGAACACGTTTAAGTACACGGTGCTGTCGATCACGCGGGAACGCAGCGTCGTCGTTTGGGTCATCCTGTTCCCGCTGATCCTGTCCACGCTGTTCAACGTCATGTTCAAGGGCATGGACGACACGGCCTTCAGCCTGCCCACAATCTCGGTTGCCGTCGTAGACCAGTCCCAGAACGGAGCGGGGGAGGCGTTCGGGGCCACGATGGACGCGCTCTCGGAAAGCGATGACGGCGAAGACGCCCTGCTCGCGCCCGTCTACGTGAAAACGGCCGATGAGGCCTACGAGAAGCTGAAGGCTGGCGAGACGGTCGGCACGATTACGGTTGATGCCGACGGTTGGCCCAGCTTGCAGCTCTCGCCCGGAGCGGGCGACGTGGGCGTATCGATGGAGCAGGTGAAGCGCACGGTGCTCGCCGACATCGTGGACGATTTCTGCCGTTCGCGCGCCGCCGCGGAGGACATCATCGAGAACGATCCCGCGGCACTCGCGAACCCCGGCGTCGTCGAGTCGTTCTCTGCGCGCGACGATTACACGTCGGAGCTCTCGATCACGCACAGCAAGACGAAGGAGTACGTGCGCTACTTCTACGCGCTGCTCGGCTTCGCGGCGCTCATGGCCGCGATGGTGGGTCTCAACGCGGTCGGCGCCATCCAGCCCAACATCTCGCCGCTCGGCGCCCGCCGCGCCCTCAGCGGAACGAGTAGGGCGAAGATGCTGGCCGGGGCCATCGCCGCCAGCTGGGTGGTCAGCTTCGCGGCGCTGCTCGTGGCGTTCGTGTACATCCGGTTCGTGCTAGGCGTCGAGTTCGGCGACCGCGATGGCGCCTGCGTGCTGGGCTTGGCCGTCGCCGCGCTCATGTCCACGTCGCTGGGCGCGCTCATCGGCGCCATGCCCGCCATACCCCTCAGCGCGAAGGGCGGCGTGCTCACGGGCATTACGTGCCTGCTGTCGCTGTTCGCGGGCTTGTATGGCACGCCGGCGCTGCGCTTGGCCGACCAGGTTGCACACGATGCGCCCTGGGCCGCGGCCATCAACCCCGCCAAGCAGGTGACCGACCTGTTCTACAGCTTGTACGTCTACACCGACCTGGAGCCCTTCTTCCAAACGATAGGCGTCCTGGTGGCAATCACGGCAATCTTCGCGCTCGCTGCGGCGCTGCTCATGAGGAGGCAACGGTATGCAAGTCTTTAAAGCCGCTCTCAAGACGTTTTTCCGTCATCCCATCTACCTGCTGATCTACGTCGTGTGGCTGTCCTGCATGGGCTTGTTCATGGGCATGAGCGTCAACGACGTGCAGAGCGAGGAGTACGTCCAGCGCCCGAACGTGGCCGTCATCGACCGCGACGGCGGGCAGCTGTCAGCCGGTTTGAAGGCGTTCGTGCTCGGCAACTCGGTGCCGGTTGAGGTCGATGACACCGAGCGCGCCCTGCAAGACGCCGTCATGCAGGAGCGGGCGCACTACATCGTCATCATCCCCGAAGGTTTCTCGACAAGCTTCGCGCAGGCTGCCGCCGAAGGGAAGACGATGCCCGTGCTGCAGACCGTGGTGAGCACGCAGTCGGCGGAGGTCACGATGATGGACAACCTGGTGGACGAGTACCTGAACGTGGCCCGCACGTACACGCTGGCGCTTCCCGACGCCGGCCAGGACCAGGTTGTCACCCGCACGGATGCCGCGATGGAGCATGCCGTGGACGTGAGCGTCGTGCAGATCGCCGAGGCCCCGCCCGTGTCGAACAGCTTCCTGCTGTACCTGCAGTTCGCCAGCTACACCATCCTGCTCTCCATCGCCGTGTGCTCAGCGGTTGTCATGTCGCGCTTCGGCCGCGAGGAGACGCGCCGCCGCATCGGGTCGTCGCCTATCCCGCAGGCTTCGGTGAACCTGCAGATCGCGGCCGCCTGCTTCGTCATCATGCTCGTGTGCTGGGCGTTCGTGGCGGGGCTGGGGCTGGCCGTGTTCGGCGGCAAGCTGGTTGGCGTCGGCACGGACGTCATCGCCGCCGCAATCGTGTCGCTGTTCTGCTACTCGCTGTTCGGCCTGGCGTTCGGGTTCCTCGTGGGGCAGGTCACGAGCAACGAGCTGGTCATGAACGCGGCGTCGAACATCACGGGCCTCATCATCTCGTTCCTCGGCGGCGTGTGGGTCTCGCTCGACCTCGTGGGCGAGCCGATCGCGACCATCGCCAAGTTCACGCCCACGTACTACTACAACGAGGCGTTGCACGCGGCGTTCGATGCGGCCGGCGGCGGGTTCACGCCACAGGTGTTCGCGAACTTGGGCATCGTCTGCCTGTTCGCCTTGGCGGTATTCGCGGCGGGCATGGCGATTTCCCGATGGAAGGTTGGTAGAATGGGCGCATGGAACGCCTCATCGACAAAGCCATCATTGCAGCCTGCTGCCTAACAGCGTTTCTCACGCTGAGCATAGACGAATTCACGTTCGGAGGGTTCCTCGTCGCGCTGGCGATAGCCGGGCTCGGCGAGGCCCTTCCCCGTGTGTGGCGGCTCGTCCTGGCGGCATGCTATTTGGTCGCCGCCCTGGTGTGGCCGGTGCTCGCGGCGTTCCTGCCGATAATCGCGTATGACTGCATGCGCGACGAGCTGTGGCCCGTGCGGCTGGCCTGGGTGGTGCCGCTCGCTGCCGCTATGCGCGCGTGGGACGCGCTTCCCTGGGCGGTGGTCGCCCTGTTCTGCGTCGTGGCGTCGGTGCTCGCACGGCGCACCTCGTCGCTCGCGAACGAGCGCGAGCATTTTCGCCAGCTGCGCGACGACGCGCACGAGGCGTCGATGGCGCTCGAGGCTCGCAATCGCGATCTGCAGGAAGCGCGCGATCTGTCGGCCCAAGTGGCCACGCTGGCCGAACGCGGGCGCATCGCGCGCGAGATTCACGACAACGTGGGGCACCTGCTGACGCGCGCGATTATGCAGGTGGAGGCGCTCAAGGTGGTGCACGCCGACGAGCCCGCCCTCGTCAGCGAATACGACGGCGTTTCGGAAACGCTCAACGAGGCCATGAAGACGGTCCGCGCGAGCGTTCACGACCTACGAGACGAGGCAACCGACCCGCGCAGCCTCATGCAGGCCGCGCTCAACGGGTGCGGCGTCGAGCAGACGAGCCTCACGTACGAGGTGGACGAGCTGCCCGACGACGTGGCACGCTGCTTCGTCGCCATCGTGCGCGAGGCGGCGACGAACACCGTGCGCCACAGCGACGCGACAAGCATCGACGTGCAGGTGCGGGAGCATCCCGGCCTGTTCCAGCTGGTCGTGCAGGACAATGGCACGGGCGGCGAGCCGAAGGGGTCGTCGGGCGCCGGCATGGGCCTGCAGACGATGGACGACCGCGTGCGCGCCCTGGGCGGCACGCTGCGCACGGGCTGGCAGGACGGTGGCTTCCGCGTTTTCGCAAGCGTGCCGAAATGAGAAATGAGCACCAGGAACGTCCTGATACTCATCGACGAGAGCAACGGAGGGTGCTGAATGATTCGCGTGATAGTGATCGACGACGATCCGTTCGTGTGCGTTTCGCTAGAGACGATTCTGAACGCGCAGGACGACATGGAAGTGGTCGCGAAGGGCACGAGCGGGCCCGAGGCGGTGGCGCTCTACGACGAGCACGTTCCCGACGTGCTGCTCATGGACATCCAGATGGCGGGCGGCGACGGGTTGAGCGCCGCCGAGCAGATCATCGCCAAGCATGCTGGTGCGCGCGTGGTGTTCCTCACGACGTTCGCCGATGACGACTACATCGTGCGCGCGCTGCACCTGGGGGCGAAGGGCTACCTCATCAAGCAGAACGTCACCGACATCGCGCCCGCCGTGCGCGCCGTGGCGGCGGGGCAGAACGTGCTCGGCGACGAGGTGGTGGGCCATATCGCCAACGGTCCGGAGGCCAGCGTCGACGTGGCCGCCCACTTTGCAAAGCTTGGTTTGACCGAGCGTGAGGTGGAGGTGGTCGAGCTCGTGGCGCAGGGCCTCGACAACGCAGAGATCGCCGCCGCCCTCTACATGGGCGAGGGCACGGTGCGCAACCACGTGAGCGGCATCCTCCAAAAGCTCCAGCTGAAGAACCGCACGCAAATCGCCGTCATGTACTACCGCATCGGGCAGTGAGCCCGGCGGCGAGGGGCCAATTCCGCGTTAACGCATTTGCAGGACGAGGACGTACGAGAAGACGAGCCGGTCGTTCTGCACGGCGTATCCGGTTAGGCTCGCTTGGGCCACCGAGCCGTCATCGCGGGTTATGTCGAGCGCCACGAGGCACCAGCCCTCGCACTCGTGGGACCTGATGCGCTCGAGCGCATCGGCGAGGAACTCCTTCTCTCGGCGCAGGCCCGTCAAGCTGTTCCGCTTCGATGTGGCATGGTGCCCGATAGATTCCGCCTGTTAATCCCAGCGCTTCGTGATGATCGTCACGTTGGCTTTTCCTTCGCGAACGTATTCCATTTCGTCCATGAGTTTCCTGGTCATGTGCAAGCCTAAACCGCCGATCTCCGCTTCCATGATGTCTTTGGGTTGCTTCGGGTCGTCGCGTTCGAGCGGATCGAACGGCTTGCCGTCGTCGGCGATCTCGATGACGATGGCATTCGGATGATTGCTGCTGGTGAAATGGATCCGCAGCGGTTGGGGCTCGTCTGGTGGAGCGTCTTGGTACGCGTAGCTGCACACGTTGACGACAAGCTCCTCGACGGCGATGAGCACCTGATTCGCCACTTTTGCCGGACATCCGGTCTCGTCAAGCTGGCGTCTGACAAAGCCCTCGACCTGCTCGAAGTTGTCAAGGTCCGCCTCGGTTACGAGCGAGGCTCCGCGCTCGGGCGGGATGCCGAACTTCAACGCGAGCATGGTCACGTCATCGGATTGGTCGGCGCCGTTCGCCCACCCGATGAGCTCGGCTCGCATGGCGCGAAGGAGCCTCCTCGGGTGTAAATCGGCATGAGATGCCAGGAACTCCTCCAGGCGGGCGTTCCCGTATATCTCCTCGTCGGTGTTGAACGCTTCGTTTACGCCATCGGTGTAGGCGAATAGCTCGTCTCCCGGCTGCAGTTGCGTTTCGAACTTCTTGTATTCGACCCAGTCGAACGAGCCCAGGTAGGGGCCGGATCGCTCGACAAGCCAAGACCACTTGCCATCGTGCATGACAAGGGGTTTGTTGTGCCCCGCGTTTACGAAGGTCAGCTTCCCCGTTTCGTATTCGAACACGCCTGCGAACGCCGTGACGAACATCTCGGAATCGTTGCCCTCGCAAAGGCTTCGGTTGGCGATGTCGATGGCTTTCGCCAAGTCGGCTTTCGCTTCCATCGCCCCGCGTATCGCCGTCTTGGCGGACATCATGAACAGCGCAGCCGGTATGCCCTTGCCGCTGACGTCGGCAACCACGAAGCCGATGCGGCCACGGCTCAGCTTGAAGAAGTCGTAGAAGTCGCCGCCAACCTCGCGAGCGGGGTTCATCGTGGCGTACAGGTCGAATGCGCTGATGTCAGGGAACGGCGGCTGGGCGGTGGGCAGCGCGCTTTGCTGAATGGCGCGGGCGGTGGCGAGTTCGCGGTCGATGCGCGCATTCGCCTCGGCGATGGAGTTCTCGAGCGCGCCGACGGTCGTGTTGATGCCCGCAGAAAGCGACGAGAACTCGAAGGAGTCG
>CACWWI010000058.1 GCA_902764575.1 uncultured Coriobacteriaceae bacterium | reverse complement strand
CCGGCCGAAGCCGGTTTAACCGTTCGACTTGCATGTGTTAAGCACGCCGCCAGCGTTCATCCTGAGCCAGGATCGAACTCTCCGTTCGAAGTAGCTCTTGCTTTAAAGAAGTGTTGCCCGAATCATTGATTGACATAAGGTTCCCGATCTCTACGATCGGGCCCGAAATTCGATTCTTCGTTCCGTCCAGTATCCGGTTCTCAAGGTCCCCAGGTCGTCCGAAATCGGACTCCCCTGGCCGCTTTCTCACAAAGCGGCGCGAGGGAGTATATTACGCTCCTCGAAACCCCTCGTCAAGCATTATTCCGTGAATGTTCCGTGAAGACTGGAGGGGCGGTTTTTCTGGGCCACAACCAGTGGTGTACCCCCAGTTCATGCCACAATCTGTTGATTTTTCCAGCGAAAAAATTTCGCATATGGAATGCCCATAAACGTGTCGTTTGGGGTGGCTTGGACGCCTTGGAATTAGGCGTCGTTTCGAGCCTCTTCGTGGCGGGCTTCCTGCTTGTCGAGCATGGCTTGCAGGAGGTACTCGCCGCACGCCTCGGCCCCATGGCCGAGGTTGAAGATGAAGCCGGCGCGAATCCCCTCGATCTTGCTGCGCCATTCGCCAGCATGGGCGAGCATCTCGGCGATGGTATCGCCGATTTCCTCCGCGCGCTTGGGGTCGAACGACTTGCCCACCTGGTTGCGCAGCTCGATGTCGGTCGATGCGGGAATGATCTGTTCCCACTCGGGGTTTCCGACCTTTATGGGCGTGTCCACGAACACGCACGGCTTGAGCGTGGAGAACACGAACTCGCAGAACACGCTCGACCAGTCGGTGATGAGGATGTCCGAGGTGAAGATGGTCTCGTTGGACGAGAAGTCCTTCTCGAAGTAGAGCTCGGCCTCGGGCACGTCCTCGTAGCGCGCCTGCAGCGCCTCCCAGCGGGGGCGGAAGCGCTTGGTGTACTCGGGGTGCGGGCGCACGATGACGCGCCAGCCCCTGCCGAGGAGGCCCCCGAGCATCTCGTCGACGCACGAGTCCAGGATGTTGTCCTCCTGCCAGGACGGGGCGATGAGGACGACCGGCTTCTCGTTTTGTGCCTTGCCCTCGGCCACGAGCTTCTCGTAGGCGGCGATGTTGCGATCGAGCAGGTCGTAACCGCCCTCCACGTGCTTCTTCGGGCGAGTGCCGTAGTACTTCTCCGCCAACAGGTCCTCCGCTATCTGGTGCGGACCCGAGCAGATGAGCGTGTCATAGTGCTCGTACTCGCCCTTCGTGGAGGTGGGGTAGAGCGACGTCATATGGTGGAACATGTACACGTACTCGATGTCCTTGCGCACGTAGGAGCGCTTGATGTAGAAGTTGTCCAGGTCGCCCAGGGTGGTCACGACCACGTCGGCGTCCATCTTCATCATGAGCGTGATGGCGCGCTTCTCGCCGATATAGTACGGGTGAATGCGCGGCTGCTCTTCGGCGATGCCGAAGATCTGATCGTTGGGGTCGTTGGTGACGTAGTGAATGATCGCGTCGGAATGCGCGAGCAGGTACTCGATGACGCCCCTAAAGTACTTGTAGAAGCCCGAGCCCTCGGAGTAGAACACGATGTGCTTGCCGACAACGTTGAAGAAGCGCTTGTAGTCTTCCTTCTCGCGCTTGGCCAACGGGTCCTTCTGCCACCACTTCTTCTTGCGGTCGGCCTCGAGCGACTCCAGCTCGGCGAGCTCCTTGCGACTGGCCTCAAGGTCGGCGTAGTCGATGTACTTGCGCGGCTTGATGATGACGTTGCACAGCGCCTGCACGGCGATGGCGGTGAGGTTCGAGCAGATCCAGTAGAAGCACATGCCGGCCGCAACGAACACGCCGAGCACGAGGGAGAGCGCTATGGAGAGCCCGTTGGTGAAGTTCTTCTCGGACTTCGACTGCTCGCGCTGCAGCGGGTTGATGCGGTTCTGGGCGAAGCCGAGCAGCACCGCCGAGAGCCCCGCCAGCACCGGCATGATCCAGGACAGGCCGCCGTCCTCGAAGGGCACCAGGCCCAGGAATTCCGTGCCCGGCGTGCCCGAGTCGGTGATGGAGTGCACGACGTCGACCAGGCCGAACAGGATGATGATCTGGACGGCCAGCGGGATGAGCGAGAGCAGCGGGTGGTAGCCCTGCTCCTTGTTCAGTTCGTTCTGCTTCTCGCCGATGGTCTCGCGGTCGCCGAAGTACTTCACCTTCAGGCGGTTGATGGCGGGCATGATCTGGACCATCTTGATGGAGTTCCACTGCACCCACAGCGCCATCGGCATGAGGATGACCTTCGTGATGACGGTGAACAGGAAGATGGCGGCCCACCAGTTGCCCGTGAGCTGGTAGCACGGCTGCACTATGAGCTGCAGAACATCTGCAATCGCCGAGAACATGTATCCCCCCACGCGCCAGCGAACCAAACAAGCAAATTCCGGTCAGCAAACCTGCACAATGGTATCAAATCTCGCACGTGCCCGCACGACCCGTCTTCCGCACTTGTTGGGTTACAATGCGCACTATGCCACGGCCCTCCATCGACATACCAGTCCCCCCCTATGCCCAATCGGCCCTTGAGGCCCTTGAACTCGCGGGGTACGAGTCGTGGCTCGTAGGGGGCTGCGTGCGGGACTCGCTCCTGCACCGTCCCGTGAACGATTACGACATCGCGACGGAAGCCTCCTGGGAGGAGTCGGAGCGGGCCCTTGCCGCCGCCGGCTTCGCCGTGCATCGCACGGGCACACCGCACGGGACGGTTACCGCCTCCATCGACGGCAACGCGCTCGAGGTTACCACCTTCCGTTCGGACGGGGCCTACTCGGACGGGCGCCATCCCGATTCGGTGACGTTCGTGCGCTCGATCGAGGAGGACCTTGCTCGAAGGGATTTCACGATCAACGCGCTCGCCTATCATCCCACGCGGGGCCTACTCGATTCCTGGGGCGGCTTGCAGGACGTGGAAGACGGCTTGATCCGCGCGGTGGGCGATCCCGTGAAACGTTTTCGCGAGGACTTCCTCCGCATAGCGCGCGGCTGCAGGTTCGCGTCGCAACTTGGATTTGCCATCGAGCCCGAAACGCTCCAGGCGATGAAGGCCTGCAAGATGGGCTTGCTGCGCATTGCATCCGAACGCGTCACCCATGAATTGGACGGCCTGCTCCTCGGCGAGCACGTCCACGACGCCCTTATGGAAACCGTCGACGTGCTCGTTGCGGTGCTTCCCGAAGTCGCAGCTTGCAGGGGCTTCGAGCAACGCACGCCTTACCATATATATGATGTTTGGGAACACACGGCCTGGGTCGTGCAAAACTCCCCCGCCACCCGGCTCAATCGATGGGCAGCCCTCCTCCACGACATCGGCAAGCCCGGCGCATGTTTCTTCGAGGGCGACCGCATGCACTTCTACGGGCACCCCAGGCTGAGCGTGATTTTGGCTAGCGACGCTTTGCGCAGGTTCTCGCTGGCCCCTTCGTTCGTCGACCGCGTGCTCACGTTGGTCCGGATGCACGACGTGCAGATTGCCGCTACGCCGAAATCGGTCAAGCGCGCGCTCGCCGACATGGGAGGCGACACGGAGCTCTTCCAGGCCCTCATCTACCTGAAACGCGCCGACGCGCTCGCCCAGTCGGAGCTGGGCGAGCCTCGCCTCGAGCTTGCCGACGAGCTGCAGGTGGTGCTCGATGCGGTTATCGCGAACGGGGATGCGTTCACGCTCAAGCAGCTCGACGTGAGCGGCCGCGACCTCATGGCCATTGGAATCGCCGAAGGTCCAGCTGTGGGCCACGCCCTCAACCAGTGCCTCGACGCAGTGATCGAGGGCCGCGTGCGCAACGAGCGTGCGCAATTGCTGGAGTTCGCGCAATCCCTCGAAACAGCACCGCAGTAGGAGCGCCCTTCGGGTGCGGGCAGCCTTTGGCTTATGCCCAGCCCTTGCCTTCGGAACCGAAGTCGCGCAGCAGCTCCTTGGCACGGGTGACGATGGCCTCGCGGCCCGGCTTGAGCAGCTTGCGCGGATCGTAACCCTTGCCCTCGAGGTCCTTGCCCTCCTCGATGTACTCGCGCGTGGCCCTGGCGAACACCACCTGGAGGTCGGTGTTCACGTTGATCTTGGCGATGCCCATGTCGATGGCCTTCTGCACCATCTCAGTGGGGATGCCGGTGCCGCCGTGCAGGACGAGCGGCAGGTCGCCCACGAGGTCCTTGATCTCCTGCAGGCGATCGAACGACAGTCCCTCCCAATCGGCCGGGTACAGGCCGTGGATGTTGCCGATACCGCAGGCCAGGAAGTCGACGCCCGTATCGGCGATGGCCTTGCACTGCTGCGGGTCGGCCAGCTCGCCCTTGCTCGTGACTCCGTCCTCAACACCGCCGATGCCTCCGACCTCGGCTTCGACCGAGATGCCCTTCGAATGGGCCAGCTTTACGATCTCGGTTGTCTTCTGCAGGTTGATGTCGAAGGTCTCCTCGTGGGAGCCGTCGTACATGACCGACGTGAAGCCGGCGTCGATGCACTTGAGGCAATCCTCGTAGGTGCCGTGGTCGAGATGGAGCGCCACGGGCACGGTGATGTTCTTGTCCTCGACCAGGTTCCGCACGATGTCGGCGACCACCCTGAACGAGACCTGCCACTTGGCGGCGCCGCTCGTGCACTGGATGATCACGGGCGACTGCAGCTCCTCGGCGGCATCGAGAATCGATGCGGCCCACTCGAGATTGTTCGTGTTGAACGCCGCCACCGCGTAATGGCCCTTCACTGCGGACTGGAGCATCGAAGTTGCGTTTACAAGCATGGTTACCTCCCAAAATGATACTGATTAAACCTCGCGGTAATGATACTGCGTTTCGAAGCGCAGTTCAGGTACGCGCTGGTCAGCGGCATAAAGTCGATTGATTGCAACGAATTAGTCGAGTACTTCCCCAAACTGGAGGAGCTGCAGCTGCCGCACGCGCGTTTCATCGACGGCGCACCCCTCCGTCCGCCGGCGCGCGACGAACACGTCGGTCATCTCGGGGTCGAACTGCGTCCCACGGCCCTCTTCGATGATCCTTATCGCCTCCTCAATCGAGAAGGCCTTCTTATAGCAGCGCTCGTGCGTGAGAGCGTCGAATACGTCGGCGAGCGCCATCGCGCGGGCCTCGACGGGGATCGCCTCGCCCGCCAAGCCGTCGGGATACCCCTTGCCATCCCAGCGCTCGTGGTGCGAGCGAACGATGTTGCAGGCAACCGTGAGCTCGTCGTTGCCCACAAGCCCTTCCAGGGTGCGCCGGACGAGGTCCTCGCCGTACACCGTGTGCAGCTTGATCACCTCGAATTCCTCGTCGGTGAGGGGGCCGGGCTTGTTGAGGATGGCGTCGGGAATCTGCAACTTGCCCATATCGTGAAGCGAGGCGCAGTACACGGCATGGTTCACGAACGTTTCCGATAGCCGCCCGCGCCAGGCATCCATCTCGCGGAGATCGCCGAGCAGGTCGGAGACGAACGAGCAGGTGCGCACGACATGGCCCCCGGTATCCTCGTCGCGTCCTTCGATGACGTTCGAGAGCCTCATGAGGATTGCGCTCTGGATGACGTTCATCCTCTCGGCCTCGAGGTCGAGCTTCATATGATCGACGGCCTGACGAACATGCCCGGTGGAGATGACGCAGTACAGAACCGCGCCCAGAGCGGTGAACGTAACCACGTCCAACAGGTTCAGTCTGAAAACCCAGGGACTGCTGAGCTGCCACGAAGTAACCAGGAACACGCAGGCCCAAACGACTTGGAACGCGATCATGCGCCACGCGGCATCGGTGAACATCAGGGGGAGCGAAACGAAAAGCACCATGAACGTGATGGCGGGATAGTCCTCCGGGGCAGGGTGCTGGAAGGCGATGCCCAAACCGTACATCATCGCCACGGCCAGCCCGACGTAGCAGAACGCGAGGAGGTGGTGCGGTTCCTTCGCGAGACTGCTGCGGGCGAAGAGCGCGATTCCGATGGAAACCACCAAGAGCGCGACGTAGACGGGAAGGGCGGGAGAGAACGCACCGCTGATGAGATCGCTCGATATGAGCAGGACGCCCTCGCAAACACCGAGCACCGCCAAGATGAACATGCTTCGCCGATTGCGCGGCTCCAAACTGCCCTTGACCTGGTTGAACAAGGCGGGCTCAACACCGCCCGAACACAGAACGCGACGGATCCGCTGCGCTAGCGTGGCGCGCCCTCCTTGTTCCTTTCCACCATTCACCAGGACAGGCTCCTCGGCCCCCTCAGGAGCAGTCGTTCTATAACCAAACGTATTATATTCTAACCATCAATCGAGCCTTCGGGCACTCAAAAGTCTCTTTTCGATTTCTTGGGACGGAATGCTAGGGCACCGCGTACAATGACCATAAGATGCAAGCGACAGAAGCGCAAAAGGAGGTGGATCGTGGACGACAGCACATTCGACAAGATGCTAAACCGCCTGATGAAACAGGATTTCTCAGTTGGCACCGATGCGTTCCGCGACAACTTGCTTGAGCGCTGCAAGGACGTGCTCGGCACAGACGGCAGCCGCATCGACGATGACGACCTGGACATGCTTGCTGCGGCGGGCGATGCGTTTTCCCAACTATCGCACGACCCACGCAAGTCGTAAACCAGCTTCCACCCTCCATTAAATTCCATTAAACATCTGGGGGTATTTCCTTTGAATACGTCGCGCTCTCGCCGATAATAGTGAAGCACGCATGCATAGGCGAAACCACGCACCGTGGCAAACCGAAGCGAGATGACGTTCTACGAGCACGAAACCGCGACATAGCAGGACTACGACCTTCCCACGCGGGCAGGCAGCCATGGAACGCGATTTCGAGCGGCTTTACCGCGAAAGCTACAGCACCGTGTACGGATGGGTGCGCGTCCGCATGAGCAGCGACGAAGATGCGCAAGATGTCGTTTCCGAAGCATTCCTCAACGCCGCCCGCGCATTCGGTTCGTTCGATCCGTCCCGCGCGAAATTCAGCACATGGGTCACGACGATTGCCCGGAACTGCATGATCTCCCACTTCCGCAAACAACGCCCTTCGGTCACGTTGGAAGACGTACCCGAAACGACGTACATGGTGAGCGGCGGCCAGGAGAACGTCGACGACCAGCTGCTCGCGAAGGCGCTACTCGCCTGCCTGGACGACGAGGAGCGCGAGCTCGTCGCGCTCAAGTACCGCGAGGGCCTGCGCAACGTCGAAATCGCACAAGAACTCGGGATGAACCCCTCCACCGTCGCGACAAAGCTCGCGCGCGCGCTGAACAAGATGCGCCAGATCGCGACTGAGCGCACGGGCGCAACTAGCTGAGGGGCGCCTCGAGCACCTTCTGATCGAGAAAGCCCAGCCGATCGGCTTGGTTAATCATCTCGATTTGCAGCATTGCCTGGTCGAGCGCGATGCAGAGCACGCCGAACACGATGTCGAAGACCATGACGTCCAAGTAAGCAGCGCTCGATATGCCCAAGTACGTGAAAGCCACCACGAAAGAAAGAAGGTTGGCCCCGGTCACGGGAGGCGTAGCAACGGCGAGGACCACCGACAGCGCTGCCAGCGACGCGAACCACACTGGATCGACAGCAAGCTGCTGCGTCTGCGCCGCGAACAGCACGAACACGCAAATCCCCACTCCGCCCGTGGGCATGTAGAGGAACAGCCCCTGTGGCAGGGTGGCGCGGGCGTAATCGCCGTTGATGCCCAGCAACTGCTCGCAAGAGGTCGCGAGCCCGTCCACGGCGGAAAAGTCGAGCGTCCCCCTCTTCAGCGCCTTCACAAACTGCCCGCTCAGCTTTCGGGCCAAGAGGAGCGGGCTGATGCGGAAGCGCACGGATGCCGCCAGGAGAACGGCCAAAAAGGCCACCACCGAAATCGCAGCCGCAAGAACGAGGGGCACCCAAATCGAGCCCAGCAATGCGGTGTCGTGGGTCCATATCCTCAGGCACAGGAGCAGCCCCACAAAGAAGGGGACGAGCGCGCACACCAGTTTCGCCACGGCCAATCCGAGCGTGTTGAGCTGCCGGATGATCGTGTTCAGCTCCTTAACTTGAGATTCCAACGTGGCCAAAACGAACCCGGTAACGATGGCGATGAGCAGGATCTGGGGCGTGTTCGCCGAGCTGAACGGTTCCATCAAATTGCCCGGAACAAACTGGAGGACGCCGTCGAGTATGCGCGTTATAGTGCTCCCGTTGGCTTCGACGGACGTCATCTCAGCGGGATAGAGCGGAAGCGAGCACAGCATGGCGAACGCCACCACGCATGCGCTGATGGCGAAGTAACGGGCGAGGGTCGTGATGCGCGAACCCCCGAAGTCCGCAATCCGCTTCGTCCCGAACGTCGCCGTGAGCGCTGCAAGGAAGATGACGGGGCCCGATATGGCTTGGAGCAGCCTCACCCACATGTCGGCGATCGGGTAGAGAACGGCTTCGCTGAACGCCCCCGCACCGCTGGGAATCACCATGTTGCCCAGCAGGCCGATGAGCGCGCCTATCGCGATTGCGATGACAATCTTGAGCACCGGGTTCATTGACCTGCGGGGCATCGACAGGCGGAGGACGTTCACGCCCACGGAATAGGAATACTGCGCGCGCAGGTCGATAACCGAGAAGAGCGAATACGACAAGCCGTCGTCTTCGAGCCGCTTACTCAGCGGATTGAACCGATCGCCCTTCGTCCGCAAGCGAAGGCGGTAGCGCCCCCACCGCCTTTCCAAACGCGCTGAAACCTTCGTCTCCTCGCCGCTATGCTCGGCGATGTTGAGCAGGGCCTCTTCGAACAGCAGCCGCATGCGAACGCGATCGTTCTTGCTGGTGTTCGTATCGGCAAGATTCTCGGTGAGCCATTCCGAGGCCCTATCGATTTCCGTTGCGCTCAGATTGAACGTGAGCGAGCGCGCTTCGAATCTCATGCCGATTCGCATCGTTTCACCGCTTCCTCCACCATCGATTCGGCGCCTTCCAGGGGGATGCGCCGGCCGCAATCCGTATTCTACGATACAACCGCCCGTCATTAACAGACGGCACGCTAGCCGAATTGAGCGAACTGCGCTTCTAATCTGCCGCGCTACCCTGCGTCGCCATGTCGAGCGCGGCTGCAAAAGGAGCCAATTTCGTAACCGAAACGATACCTGCAACTTTGGTAACATGCTAGGACAAGAACATAGCAGCGCATAGGCACGGAACTGCGCTGATGACCCAAATGCATGGGGCGCGGAGGAGGCATTCGACCTATGAAGAACGACAAGCAATCGAACGCTTCGACTAACAGCAAGATGGCCAAGCTCTTCTGGGGGCGGATGGCAGGCGTCGACCGGTCCGAACGCGCTGCCGCATTGGTGTTCACGATGGTCTCGATCGCCGCGCTTTCATTCTGCCAGCTGGCGTTTATCCGGCTTGGCGATGTTGGGGGAGCCCCCTTATACGCCTTTTTGACGATTGCCCCGCTCTTGATGGGGGCTATCATGTTCGGCCCCCTAGCAGGATTGCTTTTGGGATTATATTCGGGAGCGGTGCTTTTCGCACACGCGAACCTCTTCCCGTTAGACTTCTACGAGGTCCATTACTTCACAATTCCAGCCAACACATTCGTTCTGTTTACGGTAATAGGCGGAATTGCGGGACTTGCGTTCTATTTCGTTTCCAAGCGCGAACTCTCATCTGGAGCGAGATCTGCCCTGGTCTGCCTTGTGTGCTTGTTCCTCTCAGCCGTCATGAGCATAACGCTTGTCAGCGTCTCTATTGCTGTATATGAGGCGATATACGGCTATCCGATGGAGGTATTGCGCGCATACCTCTTCGTATCTGAAATTGGAGTAGCCGTTCAAATACTCGTCGGCACGGCTGTGGCATCGGCGCTTTGCCTCATCGCCGATAGAGTAGTAGGCCGGGTAGTTCGCGGGCATAAGAAGCGGAGATTGTCCACGGTTTTCCAAAATTGGATGTTGCTGGTGTCGGCTATCGTGTTCATGGCAGCCAGCTCGGCCATCTTCACGTACGCAACGGTCACTAACCTGCAAACCGCCAATGAGAACATGGTTGGCGAATCCGACTATCTCGCCTCTCAGCTTCACACGTCGGATGACGAGGGCACGCTTACAGTCAACCCTCAACGCCTGTTGGAGGGATACAGCGTCGACCTCGACGGCCAGGTCGTTATCACCGACAGGACCGGCACCATACTCGCAACCGACGACGACGAGAGATGGCCCGTCGGCGGTTCGTACTCGCAAATCGCCGATTACGTAAACTCGGATTTCGCAGGCTTCCCCGAGGTTGAGGGGGTTTCTCCCGATACCTGCTATGTATTGGAGTATGTATCGACCTTGGGTCGTATTGACCAGCTGCAGATACCGGGGGCCAATGGGGAAATGCAGGCAGCTCCCTTGTACGTGGCTGTAGTAAAGCACGACGCGGGATACGTGGCGATGATGTGGGACCCCGACATGGTGTACGCCACGAGGTCCAGAATCATGACAGCTGCGGCCATCTTGGCAGCGCTCCTCATCGCCTCGATCGGGATACTTGCTAACGTATTGCTGCGCAAGATGGTTGTCCGTCACATAGATGACACCAACTCATCGCTCCAGAAGATCACTTACGGAGATTTGAGCGTGCGCGTGGACGACCAGGACACGGTCGAATTCGAGTCGCTCTCGTCGGGAATCAACGCCACGGTGGGCGCCCTCAAGCACACGATCGAGGAGGTGGAGCAGAAGAACGCCCAGGACCTCGCGACGGCCAAGGCCATCCAGGAGGACGCAATCCCCACCGAGTTCCCCGCCTTCCCCCACATCGACAAGTTCGACATCTACGGCTCGATGAAGACGGCCAAGGAGGTCGGCGGCGACTTCTACGACTTCTTCGAGATAGAGCGCACGACCAAGATCGGTTTCTTCCTGGCCGACGTCTCCGGCAAGGGCATTCCCGCGGCACTG
>CACWWI010000057.1 GCA_902764575.1 uncultured Coriobacteriaceae bacterium | reverse complement strand
GGTCATGATGGTGCGACCCTTTTTGGTCATGAGGTTGTTGAACGACAGGGAGAGTGCCGTCAGGAACGACATCCGCGTGCGCACCGACGGCTTGGCGTTGGCGGCGGCAACCTCCTCGGCGGTGGGCTCGTAGGGGTCCGAGTCGCTCGTGATGTGCCCGTCGGCCAGGTTGACGATGCGCGTTGCATACTGCTCGGCCAGCTCGGGGTTGTGCGTGACCATGATGACCAGCCGGTCCGCGGCGATCTCGGTGAGCAGGTCCATGATCTGCACGCTCGTCTTGGAGTCGAGCGCGCCCGTGGGCTCGTCTGCCAGCAGGATCTCGGGGTCGTTGATGAGGGCGCGCGCGATGGCGACGCGCTGCATCTGGCCGCCCGACATCTGGGCCGGCTTCTTGTCGATGTGCTCGCTCAGCCCCACGCGGTCGAGCGCCTCGACGGCGCGCTGGCGGCGCTCGTCGCGCGACACGCCCGACAGCGTGAGCGCGAGCTCGACGTTGGCGAGCACCGTCTGGTGGGGGATGAGGTTGTAGCTCTGGAACACGAAGCCGATGCGGTTGTTGCGGTAGGCGTCCCAGTCGCGGTCCTTGTACTGCTTGGTGGAAATGCCCTCGATGATCAAATCGCCCGCATCGTAGTGGTCCAATCCGCCGATGATGTTGAGCATGGTGGTCTTGCCCGAACCGCTCGGGCCGAGGATGGCTACGAACTCGTTGTCGCGGAAGGATATCGAAACGTCGTCGAGCGCCTTCTGTGTGAATGAGCCAGTCGTATAGGATTTGCAGATTCCCTTGAGCTGGAGCATGAACGTCCTCTTCAGTTAAACACGACTAATTTTTCTAAATAGCCAGATTACAATGGAAACATCCGCTGCGCTAGTAACGTTACGAAATGGACGAATGTTTTTCGCGAAACGATTCCGTGTGTGGCACAATGTGCGAAGTTCTTTGTCGGTTCGAACTTCGAAAGACGGTGGAATGCCCCCACGTTACGGGAACAACGGCTATGGCGGCTACAACGGCTACGGCGCCGGTTACGGCGGGTACGGCTACCGTGCGCCGCAACCTCCCCAGCGCAAACGCGGCCGGGGCTGCCTGGCGGCGCTCGCCACGGTGGCGGTCATCGTCCTCATCGTGGTGGCGGCCATCATGCTCGCACGGCCGCTCCTCAGCGACCTCGGCGTCTTCGACCAGGTGGCGTCCCTGCTGCCGGGTGGGTCGCACGCCGGCGGCGAGCTTACGCAGGAGGACCACGACCGGCTCGACCGCGAACTGCAGGGCTACTACGTGTACACTGCGCTCGGAGAGGACGACCGCGCGTGCTACCGCATCATGTACGACGCGTTCGTAACGCGCGAGGCGCGTGCGTACCCCTTCTCGGGCTCCGAGGACCTGGCGCGCGTGCGCAACTACGTGGTGGCCGACCACCCGGAGCTCTTCTACATATCGGGCGTGAACGCGCGCACGACCACCACCAACCTGGTGTGGGGGCAGAGCAGCGACACCGTTGTCGAGGGCATCTACCGCTACGATGCCGCGCAGACCGAGGTGCTGCAGCGCCAGCTGGAGGAGAACGCGGCCGCCTGCATCGCGGGCATGCCCCGGGGCGCCGACGATTACGAGAAGGCAAAGTACCTCTACGAGTTCCTGGCGCAGACCGTGGAGTACGACTGGTCGGTCTACGACGCGATCACGGCCGAGAACGGGAGCGGGGCGGGCCAGACCGCCGTCGACGCCCTCGTGGGCAAATCGGCGGTGTGCGCCGGCTACTCGAACGCCTTCGGGTACCTGGCGCAGCAGGTGGGCCTGCAGTCGGTATACGTCATGGGCACCGCGCGCGGAGACAGCCACGCCTGGAACGTGGTGAAGCTCGACGGCGACTACTACTACGTGGACGCCACCTGGGGCGACCCCCAGTTCGTGCAGGGGAACGGGGAGGCCTCCGAGCTCGACCACGTGAACTACGACTACCTGTGCGTCACCACGTCCGACATCATGCTCGAGCACGTGCTCGACCCGGGGTCGGTCGTGCCGGAGTGCACGGCGACGGCCGACAACTACTACGTGCGCGAGGGCGCGCTGCTCACCTCGGCGGACGTCGTTCAGGCGGGCGATCTCGTGCAGCAGGCCTATGCGGAGGGGCGCACGGGCGTGCAGATGCGGTGCACGTCGTACGATTCGTACGTGCAGCTGAAGTCCCTGCTGTTCGACGTGGGCATGGTCTACCGCTACATCCCGGGCAACACGTGCTGGTACACGACGAACGACGCGCTCTGCTCGATAGCCATAATCTTCTGAACCGCCGCTCAGCTTGCAGGCCCAGCGTTTCCGTTTCGTGAATTAACTGGCGAATTGGGCGGGGATTGATTATACTTACCCACCGACATGACGAACGTATGCGGACATAGCCTCCTTCTCGGCCTGCTCCTTATCTAGGCGCACCTGCTGCGCTAGCGGGTCTGCGCCTTATAAATACCTCGCCATCGTTTCGATTCCGCGTGGCTGGCTGCCATTCAAGAGCGCGGAAGTTTCCGGAAAGAACTGCGCTTGCCCGGGCTGGGCGACACGCTGCCGTGCCACACGCGGCGCCGGGCGCAGACAACCAACAGGAAGGGCTGTAGCAATCATGAGGGAAATACGCGTTAGCGATGTGACCATGCGCCGTGCGGCGGGCCAGAAGGACCTGTCGCTGTCGTTCAAGGAAAAGCTGGAGATGGCCAAGCTCCTGGACCATCTGGGCGTGTCCGCCATCGAGGTGGAGGGCGTGCAGAACGCCAAGGCCGACAGCCTGCGCATCAAATCGCTTGCGTCGCTCGTGCGCAACAGCACGCTCGCGGTGCCGGTGCAGATGGACGTCGAGAACATCGAGACGGTGTGGAACGCGCTGAAGGAAGCCGCGCACCCGCGCCTGATCGTGAAGGCGGCCGTCAGCCCCGCTCGCATGGAGTACGTGTACCGCAAGAAGGCCGACGCCATGCTCGAGGACATCGCGATGGCGATTTCCGAGTGCAGGAAGCGCGCCGACGAGGTGGACTTCATCGCCAACGACGCGACGCGCGCCGACGGCGCCTACCTGCGCAAGGTCATTTCCTGCGCCATCGAGGCGGGGGCGACGACCATCACCGTGTGCGATGCCGCCGGCGCCATGCTGCCCGACGAGTTCGCCGAGTTCATCCGCTCGCTGAAGGCCGACATCCCCGAGCTGGCCGACGTCACGCTGGGCATCTCGTGCTCCGACGAGCTGTACATGGCCGACGCGTGCGCCATCGCCGGCATCATCGAGGGCGTCGGCGAGGTGAAGGCGACCACCTATCCCATGGACGTGGTGTCGCTCGGCCGCCTGAGCAAGATCCTGGAAGACAAGGCCGACGCATGCCAGGCCACGACCAGCGTGCGCACGACGGAGCTGAAGCGCGCCATCGGCCAGATCACGTGGATCTGCGAGTCGGGCAGGTCCCAGTACTCCCCGTTCGAGACGGGCGTGCGCGAAGCCGACGAGTCCATCGTGCTCACCGAGCGCGACGACCAGGACGCCGTGATGCAGTGCGTGGCCCGGCTGGGCTACGACCTGTCCCTCGAGGACCAGGCGGCCGTGTACGAGGCCTTCCAGCGCGTCGCTTCCAAGAAGGAGAGCGTGGGAAGCCGCGAGCTCGACGCCATCGTGGCGTCCGCCGCGCTGCAGGTTCCCGCGACGTACAAGCTGGAAAGCTACGTCATCAACTCGGGCAACCGCATCAAGGCGACGGCGAACATCTGCATCCGCAAGGACGAGGAGACGCTGCAGGCCGTCTGCATGGGCGACGGCCCCATCGACGCCGCTTTCCTGGCGATCGAGCAGATCGCGGGGCAGCACTACGAGCTCGACGACTTCCAGGTGAACTCGGTCACGCAAGGCCAGGAGGCCATGGGCGAGACCGTGGTGAAGCTCATCTGGGAAGGCAAGGTGTATCCCGGGCGCGGCATTTCCACCGACATCATCGGCTCGAGCATCCGCGCCTACGTGAACGCGCTGAACAAGATCGTCTACGAGGAGCAGAATTAATGGGCTCCAGGACGTTCCTGAGACCTATTTCCAGATAAGGAGCAATCGCCATGAGGCTTTCGTTTTCTACAAGAGGATGGGGCGACGTCCCCTGGGATGAGCTGGTCGAGACGGCCTCCGATATGGGCTTCGCCGGCATAGAGGCCTACGACGTGCTGGGCAACGAGAAGTTCTGCGGCAAGGGCGGGCCGTTCGACCCGTACAACCTGCGCGCCACGACCCGCAACCTGCGCGGACGGGGCCTGCAGATGCCCGTGCTCGACACGCCCATCGACATCTCGGTGCCGGGCGAGGCGGCGGGCGACGTCAAGCAGCTCGTGGACGTGGCGTCCGAGCTGGGCGTCGAGTACGTGTGCGTGAAGGGCCAGCACGGCTCCGAGGACGCCGTGCGCGAGGTGCTCGACGAGCTGCTGCCCTATGCGGAGGAACGGGGCGTGGTGCTGCTCATGGAGACGAGCGGCATCTACGGCGACACCGCCCGGCTGACCGAGCTGATGGACGGCTACGCCAGCGACTACCTGGCGGCGCTGTGGGACGTGCACCACCCGTACCGCGACTGCGGCGAGGACCCCAGCACCACGATCAAGAACCTGGGCGCCTACGTGAAGCACGTGCACATGCGCGATTCCGACGACGACGGCTCGTACAACCTGGTGGGCGAGGGCACCATGCCCATCGCCGACGTGGTGCGCGCGCTGGCCTCCATCGACTACGACGGCTTCGTGTCGCTGGAATGGAAGCCCGAGTGGATGAGCGACCTCACCGACATGGACATCATCCTGCCGCATTTCGTGAACTACATGGACCGCTTCGAGGACACGCGCGGCCGCCGCAAGCCGCTGTACCTGAACCACGACGGCACGGGCGAGTACATCTGGAAGAAGTACGACCTCATCGACCACACGTTCCCGCAGGTGCTCGACAAGATGGTCGAGGAGATTCCCGACCAGCTGGCGTTCAAGTACACCACGCTCGACTACACGCGCACCTACGAGGAGTTCCGCGACGACGTGGACACCTTCGCCCGCGCGCTCGTGTCGATGGGCGTGAGGGCCGGCAGCAAGGTGGCCATCTGGGCCACGAACGTGCCGGCGTGGTACATCACGTTCTGGGCCACCACCAAGATCGGCGCCGTGCTGGTGACGGTGAACACGGCCTACAAGATTCACGAGGCCGAGTACCTGCTGCGCCAGAGCGACACGCACACGCTGGTCATGATCGACCGCGCGCTCGATTCCGACTACGTGGCCATCATCAACGAGCTGTGCCCCGAGATCGCGCAGACCGAGCCCGGCAAGCCGCTGCACTGCAAGAAGCTGCCCTTCCTGCGCAACGTCATCACGGTGGGCTTCCAGATGCCCGGCTGCCTGACGTTCGACGAGGCGTTCGAGCGGGCCGACTCGGTGCCGCTGGAGACGGTGCAGCGCATGGCCGACGCCGTGCGCCCCGACGACGTGTGCAACATGCAGTACACGTCGGGCACCACGGGCTTCCCCAAGGGCGTCATGCTCACGCACCGCAACGTGGTGAACGACGGCAAGTGCATCGGCGACCGCATGGGGCTTTCCACCGCCGACCGCATGATGATCCAGGTGCCCATGTTCCACTGCTTCGGCATGACGCTTTCCATGACGTCGTCCATGACGCACGGCACCACGATGTGCCCCATGCCCTACTTCAGCGCCAAGGCATCGCTGTCGTGCATTACCAACGAGAAGATTACCTGCTTCAACGGCGTACCCACGATGTTCATCGCCATGTTCAACCATCCCGACTACCGCAAGACCGATTTCAGCCACATGCGCACGGGCATCATGGCCGGTGCCGGTTGCCCGCCCGACCTCATGCGCAAAGCGGCCGAGCCCGACGAGATGAACATGGGCGGCATCGTCAGCGTGTACGGGCAAACCGAGAGCGCGCCCGGCTCCGTGATGACCGCCTGGACCGACCCGCTCGACTGGCGCGTGGAGACGGTGGGCTACGAGTACCCGCACATCCAGTGCAAGATCATCAACCCCGGCACGGGCGAGGAAATGCCCGACGGCGTGGCAGGCGAGTTCTGCAGCCGCGGCTACAACACCATGAAGGGCTACTACAAGATGCCCGATGCCACGCGCGCCACCGTCGACGAGGAAGGCTGGCTGCATTCCGGCGACCTGGTGATGCGCGACGAGAACGGCAACTTCCGCGTGACGGGGCGCATCAAGGACATGATCATCCGCGGCGGCGAGAACATCTACCCCAAGGAGATCGAGGACTTCATGATCACCCACCCCAAGGTGAGCGATTGCCAGGTCATCGGCGTGCCCGACGAGAAGTACGGCGAGGAGGCCATGGCCTGCATCATCCTGATGAAGGGGAAGGAAGCCACCGACGCCGAGATGCGCGAGTTCGCGCAGCAGCGCATCGCGCGCCACAAGGTGCCGCGCTACATCCGCTTCGTCGACTCGTTCCCCATGAACGCCGCCGGCAAGGTGCTGAAGTACAAGATGCGCGAAGAAGCCGCCCGCGAATTAGGCCTCTCGGTGGAAGAAGCCGACAAGCTCGGCCAGTAGGGACACGCCGCGAGCCCGTCGCCGCGAACGCGGCTCGCGGGGCGGGGAGCCTACTCCCGATGTCCCATTCGGGCCGCATGTTAGGTTCGGTTGCTTTACAGAGCTGCAGCAAATGGGTAATCTCATTGCTGCAGCTTATATTTTGGGAGATGAGGTGCTCATGAAGGAGATGCCGGCAAACCAGCTCGATCCGCGCGTGAAGGCGGTGTGGCGCATCAACGACGCCATTTGGATCACGATCATCGGCCTGTGCGTCGGGGTGGCCCTGACGCCGATCGCGATGATTCCGGACGTGGGAATGTGGCCGTTTGCCGTGTTCGGCATTTGCATGCTCGTCATCTACATCGTGTGGCTCGTAGTGCTGCCGCCCATTCGCTACGCGCGCTGGCGCTACGAGGTGTCCACCGACTACCTGGACATCGCGAAGGGCATCGTCTGGCGCAAGCGCTACACCATCCCGTTCATTCGCGTGCAGAACACCGACACGCGCCAAGGGCCCATCCTGCGCGCCTTCAAGCTGGCCAGCGTAACCGTTGCGACGGCCGCCAAGGAGCACGAGATTCCCGGCCTCGACTTCGAGGTTGCCGAGCAGCTGCGCGACCGCGCCGCCGAGCTCGCCCGCATCGCGCGCGAGGACGTGTAGACCATGGAGCAGCAGAAACCCTACGTCGCAACGTTCGAGACGGGGCGGCACTACCAGGTGCATAAGAGCTACATTTGGGTCGGGCCGATCGTGGCCGTGTTCGCCATGGCGTTCCTCACGTTGGTCAACGGCATCCAGGGCTGGATTGAGCTCGCGAAGGCCATCCAGGCTGGCGATATACACGTGAACCCGCTTCTGGTGATCGGCCTCATCGTGTTGGGGTTGATCGTCCTCATCGGCTTGTTCATCGGCTTGTACGCGCTGGCTTGGCGCAACATGTCGTACGTGTTCGACGAGCGCGAGTTCAGCTTCTATTCGGGCATCATCACGAAACGGCGCGTGCACGTGCCCTACGCGCGCGTGCAGTCGGTGAACCACCGCGCGTCACTCATCCAGCGCCTGTTCGGCGTGTGCACCGTGACCATCGATTCGGCTGGCGGCTCGGCGAACAAGGGCGTGCGCGTGCCGTACCTGCAGCTCGAGACGGCCGAGCGCATGCGCGTCGAGCTGTTCATGCGCAAGGCAGCCGTTGCCGCGGGCATGGAGACGTCGCTGCAGTTCGGGTCGGCGCAACGGCCGTCGACGCAGTGGACATGCCCCCACTGCGGCACTCAGAACACGGCGCGCTTTTGCGTAGAATGCGGCGTTGCCGCGCCCGTTGCAGCACCGCAGGCGGCTGCGCCTCAGAAGGCGCACAACATGCTCGACGGAGCTGCGGGCATCGTGGGCGACTGGCGTGGAATCTACGGCGGCGAGGCGGTGTTCGGCGAGGAGCCGGTGACGTACGAGCACGGCCTGACGAACCACGAGCTGCTGCTCACGACCATCTCGCACGATACGCCCATCGCCGTGGCGCTCACGGTGGGGCTCACCTTCGTCATCATGATGGCGTTCGTCCTCCTCGTGCAAGACGAGGTTGCCAGGACCATAGCCCTGTTCGCGTTCCCGATCATCGTGGGCATTACGCTGGCCACGTGGGTGTTCGGCATGGTGGGCGTGCTCCTCTCGTACGGCAACTTCCGCACGCGCCGTCGCGGTTCGCGCATCGAGGTGGAGCGTGGCCTGCTCGCGCGCGAGTCGAGCGGCATCGACATCGAACGCGTGCAGTCCGTCGAGATCCGCCAGTCGTTCATCAGGCGGCTCATCGGCTACTGCGAGGTCTCGCTTGGGCGCATCGACGCCGCTGGCGAGCAGAACAAGGGCAACAACAACTCGAAGGCCAACACGAAGGGCCTCGTGGTGCACCCGTTCGTCAAGGTGGACCGCGTGGACGAGATCATCGACGGGCTGGCGCCCGAGCTGGCCGACCGTCCGCGCCGCACCGACGGCACGCCGCTGCCCAAGCAAGCTTTCCGCCGCGCGCTGCTCAGGCGCTGCCTCTGGTACAACTGGGCGCTTTGGATAGCGGTGTTCCTGCTGGTGTGCTGGGGAATCCTGGCCGCGATGACGAACTCCGGCGTGGTCCATTTCGCGAGCGCTGCCTCGCGGGCGCAGTACGACGCCTTCATGACGGGATCGCTCATCCTGGTCGTGGCGATTTGCGCGGTCATCACAGTGGGCAAGGGCGTGGGCGCGGTGCTCTGGGCGCGGCATTCCCACTACGCGTGGAACCGCAACTACCTGCTGCTGCACAACGACGGCCTGTCCACCGCGGACTCCATCATCCCGCGCAAGAAGATCCAGGCCGGCACCACGCGCAGCAACCCGTTCCAGCGGCGCCTGTCGCTCGTAACCTTGCAGGCGGTAACCGCCGCAGGTACCCGCAGCACCGTCGCGAAGCTCGTCGACGTCCCCGCCGAGGCAGGTGCCGCCTACCTAGACTGGATTAAGCCCCGCACGTCCTCGTAGGGCCCAATACCTTGTGGCTGGCAGGTTGTTAGGCACAAGGGCGCTTGGAATGTTTGTGCAAACTGCGTAGTTTGCGCTCACGACCTGCAATTCCTCGTTGACGGGCTTAAATGCGGAGTCGTATACTTCAACAGTTGCTTTCAAAAGCCCCGTGAAGCAGTAACGGTGCGAAAGCGCCAAGGCCGAGGGTCGTCCAGCCCGAGGCAGGCGTTGCCGGCGTAGGAAACCGGCGCAGCACTCAGCCTGCACTTTTGAAAACACAGCGCGCGAACGGCAGCTTCAGCCGCAAGCGCAAAGAAGTTGGAGGAAAGAACAGTGAAGACGTACTACGCAAAGCCCGGCGAGGTCGAGCGCGAGTGGCTGCTGATCGACGCTGAGGACGTTGTCCTCGGTCGTTTGGCTGCCAAGGCCGCCCAGATCCTTCGCGGCAAGCACAAGCCCCAGTACACCCCGCATGTTGATACGGGCGACTTCGTCATCGTCATCAACGCCGACAAGGTGCGCGTCACCGGCAACAAGGCCACCGACAAGCGCTACTTCCGTCACAGCGGTTATCCCGGCGGCTTGAAGTCCGAGACGTTCGAAGAGGCTATGGCCAAGCACCCCGAGCGCGTTATCGAGCATGCTGTGAAGGGCATGCTGCCGAAGAACACGCTGGGCCGTGCCCAGGGCAAGAAGCTGAAGGTGTACGCGGGCCCCGAGCATCCGCATGCAGCTCAGCAGCCGCGCAAGATCGAGCTGTAGGAGGACTAGGATGGCTAACGAAGCTTTGTATTACGGCACCGGCCGCAGGAAGAACGCCGTCGCGCGCGTCCGCCTGGTTCCCGGCACGGGCAAGGTTACGGTTAACGGCCGCGAGGCCATGGACTACTTCGGCCGTCAGGCCCTGATCGACACCTTCATGGAGCCGTTCAAGGTTACCGACACCGAGGGTCATTTCGACGTTATCGCTCGCCTGAACGGCGGCGGCATCTCGGGTCAGGCCGGCGCCCTGCGCCACGGCATCTCCCGTGCGCTGCTCGAGGCCGGCGATTACCGCCAGGAGCTGAAGAAGGCAGGCTTCCTGACGCGCGACCCGCGTATGGTCGAGCGCAAGAAGTACGGCCTGAAGAAGGCCCGCAAGCGCCCGCAGTTCAGCAAGCGCTAATTCTGGCGACAGACCGCGATTGGAGAGCCCGCGCATTGCGCGGGCTCTTTCATTTCGGACAACGGGGACGTAGCCTGTTGTCCGCATGGCTACCAAAAGGCATCTCGCCCACCCTGCAAGGTATACAACCGCAAATTTGCTGCAAATGAGTGCAGCGGGCTGCAGCAAATTTGCGGTTGTATACGAAATCCGACGCCCCAGCAGCTGCCCTATGGGCGTTTTCCCAGGTCGCAAATGGCACTTTCCCCTTCGGCGGGTATACAACCGCAATTTTGCTGCACTCGCGGGTGCCTGATTGCAGCAAAATTGCGGTTGTATACCAATTCGCCCTGAGGCGCCTGGAGGATGGCGGCGGTTCGTCTTAGGACTCGTCGGCGGACGAATTCTTCTTGCGCTTGAAGAGCAGCAGGAAGAGGCCGACGAGGGCGATGACCGCGGCGGCGCCTACCAGCCAGAGGAGCAGGCCAGAACCGGAGTTGTTTGCGGTCGTTTCGGTGGCGGGCTTGCTCGGCTGCTGCATCCCGGCCAGCTCGCCTGCATCCGCATAGGCCTTCTCGGGGGCGGTTGCGGAGGACAGCCAGGTTAGGAGTGCATTGGCGGAGCGGGAAAGACCGCCCAGAACGTCAACGTTAGGCGTTGCGGCCGACGCCACGGCAAGGGGCGCGATCCCCGTGCCGGTCATGGCCGCAAGAGCGCTCATGGTCCTCATAATCT
>CACWWI010000056.1 GCA_902764575.1 uncultured Coriobacteriaceae bacterium | reverse complement strand
ACAACCGAAGATTTGCTGCAACTTGACCGGTCGATTTGCAGCAAATTTGCGGTTGTATACGAATTCTCCCCTCCTTTCGGAGTTGAGATTTGCATTTGCCCAGGTCGCGATTTCTGCCTCATCCTCAGATTCCCATACAACCGAAGATTTGCTGCATCTTGGCCATGGCGATTGCAGCAAATTTGCGGTTGTATGGGAATCGCAAATTGGGGGTTGCGTGACCTAAGGGTGCGGTTAGGCGGTTGTCTTTAGGAGGTTTCGTTCTTTTAGTTCGGCTATGAGGGTTCGGAACATGAGGTCGGTGTCGTCTAGGCCTAGGTGGCGTTCCTCTTCCTCGGGGGCCAGGGTGCCGCGGCGCTGGGCCCAGGCCTCAAGGCTTGCGGGCTTGGCTTCCCACGACATGAAGCGCACTTCGGGGTCGAGGGCACGGCAGATGTCGCGCGTGTCGATGGGGATGATCTTGCCCGCCTTGCGCGCCTCGGCGTAGCCGTCGAGGTGCAGCATGAACCAGCTGTCCTCGAACGCGGCGTTGTGCGCCATGAACGGATGCGACTTCAACACCTTGAGCAGCCGCTTCTGCAGGTCCTTGTCCTCGCGGAACGGCGTCTTGTCGCCCACGTCCTGCCACGTGATCTTGTGAATCTCGGCCAGGGGCACGCCCGTCTCCTCGTACTGCGCGGGAATGCCGCAGAACAGCGACGTGGCGTCGTCCGGCTGCGCCCCTTCGGCGAGCTCCATTACCTCCCAGCCGACGTTCACGATGTAGCCGCGGTCGGGGCTCGTCGACGTGGTCTCGATGTCGATGCCGACGAAGGTGCCCTTCGCAGGCTTGCTGCCGTACAGCACGCCCTTCGTCGCGTTCATGCCCTCAACTTCCTTGGCAACCTTCTCGACGTTGCGGTGCTGGAGGGCGGCGACGCCGCGCAGGATGTCGTCGTCGGACAAGTGGTTGGCGAGGTTGTGGCTGCGGTCCGACTGCACGCTTTCCGCCCCCATCATGTCGCAGAGGCTGCGGTTGCGGTCGGCGAGCTCCATTACCAGGTCGAAGTCGAAGCCGGGGTTGGGGTTTGCGAAGTACTCCTCGACGAGCAGGTGAAGGGCCTCCTCGTTTGCCGAGCGCTCGCCGAGCAGCATGGACTCGTCGGCGCCGAACAGGAACTCCGGCATGAATATGGTCGAAGCATGGCCAATCGCGTCATTGAGATTCATTCGTTTATCCTCGCTTCCGAAAAATGCACGCGTGCTAGTGTACGCGATTGCCCCGCCCCCAACATAAGGTATCGGAATTCTCCACAGTGCGGGCGATTCAGTCCGCTCGGGGATGGCTCAACAATAGGCGGGCTGGTTGCCAAAGGGGCTTCCATTTATTAATTCTGAGACCTGCGATTCACCGTGTTCGGGGTATGATGTTCGGTGGTGTAAACCTGCGATTTTACGGAGGTGAATCGTGGCTGAGGCAACTAATTATCAGTGCCCCAATTGCCAGGGCCGGTTGTTCTACGACGGCGAAATCGGCAAGCTGAAGTGCGAGTTCTGCGAGTCGACGTTCACGCCGCAGGAGGTAGAGGACCTCTACGCCCAGAGGCAGGCGAAAGCCGACGCCAAGGCGGCGGGCGATCGCATGCAGGCCAATGCCCAAGCCGAGCAATCCGCCCTGCAGGAGCGAAGCGCACAAGCCATGCAGGCGGCTTACGACCAGGCCATCGCTGCTGGCTTGTCGCCCGCAGAGGCTACCGCGAAGGGCCAGGAAGCTGCAGCGGCCGTACTGGCAGGAGGCCAGCCGGCTATGTCGGCGGCAGCGGCGTCGGTGGCCGGCGATACGCATGTCCAGGCCAGACATGCGGTGACGGGCGATCCGGTACAGGACTATCTCGCCAACGCTCGCTGGAGCGACGCCGACGTCGATAGCTTGCGGGCATATAACTGCCCCTCGTGCGGCGCTCAGCTGATGGTCGATCAGGTGACGGCCGTCACGAGCTGTCCCTACTGCGGTAATAACACGGTGCTTCCCGGGCAGCTGTCCGACGTGTTGAAGCCCGACTACGTCATCCCGTTCAAGCTTGACAAGAACCACGCCGTTTCCGCCCTGAAGCACTACTACGAGGGCAAGAAGCTGCTGCCGAACGCGTTCACCGACGAGAACCATATCGAGGAGATCCAGGGCGTCTACGTACCGTTCTGGCTGTATTCCGGCACGGGCGAGGGCGAGGTCGTGATGAACGGCCGCAACATCCGCACGTGGTCAGACAGCAAGAACATGTACACCGAAACCGACCACTACCTGCTGACGCGCGCCGGCAGCATGCAGTTCCACCATGTGCCCGTCGACGGTTCCACGAAGATGCCCGATGCCCACATGGACGCCATCGAGCCGTTCGACTATTCCGAGATGGTGCCGTTCTCGGTGGCCTACCTGCCCGGCTACCTGACCGACCGCTACGACCTCGATGCCAAGGCCTGCGAACAGCGCGCCACCTCCCGCGTGGACAACACGGTGGAAGCCGAATTGCAGGCGTCGGTTTCAGGCTTTATGGAAGTCGACGTTGCCAGTGCGAAATCGGAGCTGCGGATCGAGCAAGTTGCCTACGCGCTGCTGCCCGTGTGGATGCTGCACACGAAGTGGAACGGCCAGGATTACCTGTTCGCCATGAACGGCCAGACGGGCAAGCTCATTGGCGATCTGCCTGTCGATAGCGGCAAGGTGACTAAGTACATGCTGTTACTGTTCGTGCCGCTGATGCTGATCATAGCGGCACTCATCGTATTCGTCTTCGGCGGATACACGTTGTAGAAAGGGGGCCGGAATGAAAACGTTAAAGAAGATCTTCGCTGGAATGTTCTCGGTCGCCCTGTTCGCGACTTTGTTCGCAGCGCCTGCCTATGCCGATAGCGGAACGTACGTGTTCGACGAAGAGAATGTGCTTACCTCCTCGGAATTCCAAACACTCGAGCAGATGGGCGCCGATTACGCCGAAAAGTACGGTATCGGCGTGTACATCATGTTCACTGACACGATGAACGGCAACATGAACCCGAGCAGCTCGGAGCGCAACGAATACGCGCGCCAGGTGTACCTGCAGAAGGGCCTTGGCGTCGGTTCGGGCAAGAACGGCATTCTCGTGGTTGTGGCCGTGCAGTCGCGCGATTACGTTACCGTGAAGCACTTCGACGACAGCAGCCAGGACCCGTTCTCGAATGACGCCGTCGACGCGCTGGAAGGAAAGTACACCGATGAGCTCAGCGACAACGACTGGTATGACGCCGCTTACGTATACTACGCACTCGCTGGCGAGCAGATGGAGTACTTCACCGCGAACGGCAAGCAATGGAGCGAGCCCAGCCTTCTCAGCCTCTTTCTGAAGGTCCTGGCCACGTTTGGCATTCCGGCCGTGGTGGCCATCAGCTTCGTGAGCGGCGAGAGGAACAAGATGAAGACAGCCGTCGAAGCACACGAGGCGTCGAGCTACCTCGATCGCTCGAGCTTCCGTATGGGTGTCTCAACCGATCAATTCGTGAACACCACGATGGCGGTGGTCCCGATACCCAAGCAACAGAGTAGCGGAGGGGGCTGGTCCAGTATGGGCGGCGGCTTCAGCGGTTCAGGTGGCGGCAAGTTCTAGGGGGTTCATGTACCCGCAATCGGGTATTATGACGAAAGGTGATAAAGCGCACGTCGCAGCGCTTGATGCGGCAAAGGAAAGGTTAAGAGTAAGGAGCTGTATATGGGTTTGATCAAGGCTATTACAGGCGCAGCGGGCGGTGTGTTGGCCGACTCTTGGCGTGACTTCTACTACTGCGATTCCGATGTCTTGAACGAGAACGTGCTTGCGGCGAAGGGCCAGAAGCGCACCTCCGACAAGGGGCGCAGCTCCAATACCAAGGGCGAGAGCAACATCATCTCCGACGGCTCGATCATCGCCGTGAACGACGGCCAGTGCATGATCATCGTCGAGTCGGGCGAGATCGTGGACGTGTGCGCCGAGCCCGGCCAGTTCGTGTACGACCGCTCCACCGAGCCCTCCATCTTCTACGGCAGCCTCGGCGAGGGCATCAAGAACACGTTCGAGCGCATCGGCCAGCGCTTCACCTTCGGTGGCGACACCGGCAAGGACCAGCGCGTCTACTTCTTCAACACCAAGGAGATCATCGGCAACAAGTACGGCACCTCCTCGCCGATTCCGTTCCGCATCGTCGACGCCAATCTGGGCCTCGACATGGATACGTCCGTGCGCATGAACGGCGAGTACTCCTACCGCCTCACCGACCCGCTCATCTTCTACAAGAAGGTCTGCGGCAACGTCGAGGAGCCCTACACGCGCGACCGCCTGGATTCGCAGATGAAGAGCGAGCTGCTCACGGCCCTGCAGCCGGCCCTCGCCCGCATCTCCGAGATGGGCGTGCGCTACTCCGCCATCCCGGCCCACACCGCCGAGCTGGCCAAGCTCCTGAACGACGAGCTGTCGGAGGACTGGGGCGCGCAGCGCGGCATCCAGGTGGAGAAGTTCGGCGTTAACTCCATCACCCTGCCCGAGGAAGTTCAGCAGCAGATCGCCAACCGCCAGATGGCGCAGACGATGGTCGACCCGCGTCAGGCCGCGGCCGTCACGGCGAACGCCGCCGCGAACGCCATGCAGGACGCCGCCAACAACTCGGCCGGCGCCATGACCGGCTTCATGGGCATGGGCATGGCCCAGGGCATGGGCGGCCAGGCAGCTGCGACCATGTTCCAGCAGGGCGCTGCCCAGCAGGGCGCCTACCAGCAGCCGCAGAGCGCCTACCCGATGGCCGACGGCGGCGGGTTCGGTGCCCAGCCGTTCCAGCAGCAGCAGCCGCAGGGCGCAGCCCCCGTGGCGGGCGCAGCGCCTGTGGCGGGCGCGGCCCCCGTGGCCGGCGGTTGGCAGTGCCCGCAGTGCGGCAACGTCAACACCGGCAAGTTCTGCGGCGAGTGCGGCACCCCGATGCCCGCGCCGGTCTCGAACGACTGGACGTGCCCGAAGTGCGGCACCACCAACGCCGGCAAGTTCTGCAACGAGTGCGGCACCCCGCGCCCGTAGCGCAATCCTGCAACCGCAATCGAAGCGCCGCCCTCGGGCGGCGCTTCTTTTTTACCAGTATGCTGCCGAGCGCTACTTGTCGATGTGGTCGCGCGGGTCGAAGAGGTTGTTGGGGGCCACGCGCACCTCGCTGAAGCCCTCGCCGATGAACGCCTCGGCGGTGCGCCAGGGCGGGCAGATGTCGTCGAACTGCGCGCAGTAGCACAGGGCGTGCACGAGGGTCACGTTGTGGAAGAAGTCGGCCATGGTGTCGACGTCCGGGATCGGCGGCAGCCACAGCGCGGGAAGCCCCGCCTCGCGCGCCTTCTTGATGTAGGCCGGCAGCACCGTCAGGCCGTCCTGGCAGTAGAACACGCCCGTGTGGTCGAAGTCGGTGTTGCGCGTCCAGCCGACGACCGACACGCCCATTTCCTGGTCGGGCGCCAGGACGATGCCGCCGTTGGGCTCGTCGCACAGGCGGCGCAGCTGCTCGAACCCGAACTTGACGTCGTTCTTCGTGAGCGCCGGCATGTCGGCTCCCATCGACAGGATGCAATCGGCGCCGCGGTCCCAGCACTGCTGGAAGGCGTGGTTGTAGTGCACGTCGAAGTTCGCGCCCTCGTCGCAGATGAACACGAGCTCGCGCGGCCATTCGCCGGCCTCCTCGAACAGGGCGCGCATCTTCTGCACGTTCGGCTGGGGCGTCGTGGAAATCACCAGCTCGTACGTGTCACGCACTTCGGCGTCCTCGGGTTGGGCGGCCTCGAGGTCGTTCAGGGCCGCGCAGAGGATCTCCACCACGTCGAAGAGCATGCAATGGTACAGGTGCGCCGCCGTCTCGGGCGGGAACATGCCGTCCTTCAAGATGGAGAGGCGCGTTTTCACAAGGCCCACTTCGGGGAGCTTTGAGAAGAGGAGCACGGTGTTCTTTCGTTCTCGCATGTTGGCCTTTCTGCTTGCTGCCGCGGGGGTGACGTGGAAGATTATTACATATTAGCGGGGTCTTAGTTCCCAGAGGGCTACGGCGCTGCTGGCGGCTACGTTGAGGGAGTCCACGCCGTGCTGCATGGGGATGCGCACCGTGTAGTCGCAGCGCGCGATGGTCTTGGGGGAAAGGCCCTCGCCCTCGGTGCCGAAGACGAGCGCCAGCTTGCCGCACTGCTTGAGCCGGGGGTCGTCGAGGGGGATGGAGTCGTCGTTTAGGGCCATCGCCGCCACGGTGAAGCCCAGGTCGTGCAGTTCGGGAATGCCCTTGCGCGACCAGTCGTGCGGGTCGTCGCCGATGCGCGCCCAGGGCACCTGGAACACGGTGCCCATGGAGACGCGGACGGCGCGGCGGTACAGGGGGTCGTAGCAGGCGGGCGACACCAGCACCGCGTCGGCGCCGATGGCCGCCGCGGAGCGGAAGATCGCGCCCACGTTCGTGTGGTTGCGGATGTCCTCGAGGATGGCGACGAGACGCGCGTCCGCGCCTCCTGCGACGTCGGCGACGCTTCGCTCGGGCGGGCGGCGGAAGGCGGCCAGGGCGCCGCGCGTCAGCTCGAAGCCCGTCAGCTGCGTGAGCTCGCGCTCGGGGACGACGAACGCGGGCGCCTCCGGGTTCGCGTGGTGTAGTTTCGCCAGGGCCTCGTTTAGCTGCGGCAGGTACTTCTCGGCGGTCAGCAGCGACAGCGGTTGCATGCCGCCGTCGATCGCGCGCACGATGACCTCGGCGGATTCCGCTATGAACACGGCCTTTTCCGGCTCGATCCTGCTCCGCAGCTGCACGTCGGTCAGCCGCGCGTACGGGTCGAGCCGCGGGTCGTCAATCGTTTCGATACGCGTTACATCCATGCATGCCATGATACCCTCACGCCCTACCGTCTGGGAGATATCTTGGGCTATACTTTCCTAGAACACTGTGAAAGGAAAGCGGTTATGCCCGAAGCGGAACACCCCGCCTTCGATCATTTTGTGAGCACGGTCGCCCAGTTGCGCTCGCCCGAGGGCGGGTGCCCGTGGAACTGTGCGCAGACGCATGCCTCCCTCGGCGACTACCTCATCGAAGAGGCCTACGAGGCCCTCGACGCCATCCACGCCGACGACCCCGATCACTTGCGCGAAGAACTCGGCGACCTGCTGCTCCAGGTGGTGCTGCAGAGCCAGGTTGCGGCCGACGGTGGCGAGTTCACCATCGACGACGTGTGCGCGGGCATCGACGAGAAGATGATCCGCCGGCATCCGCACGTGTTCGGCGACGTCAAGGCCGCAAATGCCAACGAGGTCAGCGAGCTGTGGGAACAGGTGAAGCTCGCGGAAAAGGAAGAAGCCGACGCCCGTGCCAAGGAAACGGGAACGCGCGAGGGGCTGCTCGATTCCGTGCCGACGCATTTCCCGGCGCTGCTGCAGGCGCAGAAGATCTCGCGCAAGGCCGTGGCCGCCGGCTTCGAATGGGAAACCCTCGCAGACGTGTGGGACAAGGTGGCCGAGGAGCGCGCCGAGCTCGAGGCCGCCTACGAGGCGGCGCCCAAATCGTCCGACGGGCGCGTTCTCTCCGAGGACGGGCGCGAGCGCGACCCCCGCGTTACCGCCGCCGAGATGGAGTTCGGCGACCTGCTGTTCGCGCTCGTGAACGTGGCGCGCAAGATGGGCATCGATGCCGAGGCGGCCCTGCGGGCGTCGAACGCGAAGTTCCGCCGCCGGTTCGCCCAGATCGAGCGGGCCGCATGGGAACAGGGGCGCAACGTGGAAGACCTTTCGCTCGACGAGATGGAAGCCTGCTGGCAGCAGGCCAAGGAGGAAGAGTGATGGCGGACAAGCCAAGCAAGAGCAAGCCGGGCTTCGGCGCGATGCGCGTGACGCCCACCGGTGCCGTCCCCGCGGCGGCCTGGAAGATCGTCCCCAGCGCAGAAACCCTGGTGAAGGGCGCGGCGCAGGAGATGTACATCGACCCCGATGCGCTCGACCGCTACGAGGAGTTCACGGCGGACATGCGCAACATCCTGCTGAAGTACGAGGCGGCCATGCGCGAGATGGTCGTCCGCTTCGAGATCCTCGACCGCGACCTGTCGCTGCGCCGCAACCGCAACCCCATCCACCACATCGAGTCGCGCATCAAGTCGCCGCTCAGCATCTACGACAAGCTCCTGCGCTACGGCAAGAAGCCCACGATCGGCAACCTCGAGAAGTACCTGATGGACGTGGCGGGCGTGCGCGTCATCTGCTCGTACAAGAACGACGTGAAGAACCTCATGGGCTTGCTGCGCCGTCAAGACGACCTCGAGATCGTGCAGGTGAAGAACTACATCGAGAACCCCAAGCCCAACGGGTACCGCAGCCTGCACGTGATCGTGCGCATCCCCGTGTACTTCCTCGACAGCAAGGAGATGGTGCCCGTCGAAGTGCAGATCCGCACGATCGCGATGGACTACTGGGCGTCGCTCGAGCACGACCTCAAGTACAAGGCGATTGCCGAGACCAAGGGCCTCGACGTGGGCGAGGAGCTGCTGAACTGCGCGAAGACCATCGAGGAGATTGAGGCGCGCATGCAGGTGCTGGCCAACGCCCTCGATTCGGGTCCGGCCAAGAACGGCAAGAAGGGCGCGCGCAATCGATAGGGCCCGCAGTAGGGCCGCTGAGGTGCAAATAATCCTTGTTTAACGGCGCGCTCCATCGCAATGGAGCGCGTTTTGCGCTATCGTAGACAAGTGCGTAAAACTAGCGCTCCAAGGGAAGGATTCCAGAGAAGGGGGAATGCCAGTTATGAAAGCAAGTAAGTACATCGTTTTGGCCGCCGTTGCCGTGATGGTTGCGGCACTGGCCCTGGTCGGCTGCTCGTCGGGCGGCTCGTCCAGCGCAGCCTCGTCCGCCAGCGGCAGCTCCGCTAGCGCCAGCTCCGCGAGCGCCAGCAGCACTGCCAGCGCCGACAAGCCGAAGCTCCTCACCGAGGGCAAGCTCGTCGTCGCCACGTCTCCGGACTACCCGCCGTTCGAGAACCTCGAGAACGGTGAGTACGTCGGCCTCGACATCGAGATCGCCAAGGCCGTCGCCAAGGAGCTCGGCTACGAGATCGAGTTCAAGAACCTGCAGTTCGACGCCATCATCCCGGCTATCGCCGCGGGTGGCCAGGCCGACATCGGCATCTCCGGCTTCTCGGTCGACCCCGAGCGCGCCAAGGAGATCGACTTCAGCGACAGCTACTACATCGACGACCAGGCCATCGCCGTCATGAAGGGTGGCAGCATCACCAAGGACAACGCTGACGAGTCCCTGAACAAGGAAGACGTCACCATCGCCGTCCAGAGCGGCACGACCGGCGAGAGCTACGTCAAGGAGAACTACCCCAAGGCGAAGGTGCAGCCGTACGGCAACTCCACCGACGCGTTCGCAGCGCTGCAGTCTGGCCAGGCCAACGCCGTGTGCACCAACCTCGCAGTTGTCGAGAAGATGCTCAAGGACGCCTACCAGGACGCCGAGATCGTTAAGTCCATCGCCACGGGCGAGGAGTACGCGATCGTCGTGAGCAAGGACAACGCGGCCCTGAAGACCGCCATCAACGACGCTCTCAAGAAGATGAAGAGCGACGGCACGATCGACAAGCTCATCCAGCAGTACATGTAAGCTCGCACGATCGGCTAGCAAGCAACACGGAAGCCCCCGCGCATGCGGGGGCTTCTTCGTTGGGAGCCGTTCGGGGCGCATCCCGCTAGCCCGCCACGCGCCAGACAAGCGCGCGGTGGTTTGCGGCTATAATGGGGGTTCGTTGTTCTTCAAACGATTGGATAGGGAATGAATCGCACACGTACGCTGAGAGTCGCCGACCTGTTCTTCACGGCGATCCTCGTTGTCATGATGGGCATGAGCAGCTTGTCGTCGGTTGCATACGCGCTCGATACCGCGAAGTGCACGGCGCGCCCGAATGGCGATACGGGAAGCGAGGTGTACGGCGGTAAGGAAACGCGCATCACGTGGGAGGGCCAGGCGGCCGCCGACGAGGCGGTGCGCTCGATCTCGCTCGAGCTGCCCGAGGGCACGACGCTCAACGTCGACGACGCTCGCCTGACCATCCTGACGGGCGAGGACCTGATGACGCGGCTCGACGTGCCGGCCGAGTTCTCGCAGGACGGGAAGGCCGTCGTGTGCAAGCTGGCGGAACCGTCGGAGGCGGGTGCGTACTTCCGCATCGAGCTCTACGGCGTCGAGTTCCCCCTCGCAGGCGGCGAGATGCAGATACGGGGCACGTACGAGCTCGCCGACGGCACGGTGCACGAGCTGCTCGACATCCCCGCGATCGACGTGGTGGTCACCTCGCCGACCGAGCAGCTGTCGCGCTACCTCGAGCAGCAGGAATGGGTGAAGGCCTGGAACCAGAACAAGTTCCTGCGCCTGTTCTTTAACCCGCCGATTATCGTGTCGAGCTTCCCCATCGTGCTCCAGGGCTTCCTCATGGCCATTGCGATCGTGCTCGTCGCGTTCCCGCTGGCCATCCCCATCGGCCTCATGTTCTCGTTCATGCGCATGTCCAAACTCGCGATTCTGAGGGGCATTGGCTCGCTGTACGTGAACGTGGTACGCGGCACGCCGGTGTTCCTGCAGATCTACATCGCGTTCTTCGGGTTGCCGCTCGCGGGCATCCAGATTCCCCCGTTCATCCTGGGCGTGGTCGTGCTCGCGCTCAACTCCGCGGCCTACCAGTGCGAGATCTTCCGCGCGGGCATCCAGTCCATCAGCAAGGGCCAGTTCGAGGCGTCGCGCTCGCTTGGCATGACGGGCGCGCAGACGATGATGTTCGTCATCATTCCGCAGACGATCCGCCGCGTGCTGCCCACCATGACCAGCGAGTTCATCCTGCTGTACAAGGACACGTCGCTGCTGGCGGCCGTCGGCGTCATGGAAATCGTCATGTACGCGAAGACGATTGTGGCCTCAACCGGCTCGATTACGCCCTACATCGTGGCGGCCATCTTCTACCTGGTGCTGA
>CACWWI010000055.1 GCA_902764575.1 uncultured Coriobacteriaceae bacterium | reverse complement strand
TCGGCTTGCGCGAGCTCGCGGATGGCCGGCTCGTCGCTCTTCACGTCGATCGACGCCAGCGCGCGCACCGCACGGGGCGACACGTGCGCCTCGCTGAGCACCTCGTACACCGCCCTCTTCAGCACGTCGTAGGCGGTCCCGCGCCGACAGCCGACGCCGACCGTCACGACGCGCGGCACCAGGTGCAACGTGCGGCGGAACGGCTTGGTCGCCTCGCTCAGCGATACGGCGAACCCGATGTTGGCAACCCCGTAGGTCACGCCCTCCGGGAGATCCCAGTCGATTTCGAAATCGGACCTGAAGCCTACGGCGCGCCCCTCGAGCAGGGCCGCGGAAATCTCCTTCGCCACATCGCGCTCGAGGATGACGAGGCCGCGGCGCGCCGCCCACTCGTCCACCGCGAACAGCTCGTTCACGTCGGTGGCCGTGGATACAGCCGCCTGCCCCCCGGTGATGTCCGCGATGATGCGCGCGAGGTCGTTCGCCCCGCCCACATGGCCCGACAGCAAGGGCACGACGAACCTGCCCGCCTCGTCGACGCTGACCACCGCGGGGTCCGTGAACTTGTCACGCACATGAGGCGCGATCGCACGCACGGCGATGCCGGAGGCGCCCACGAACACGAGCGCGTCATCTCCCGCAAAATGCTCGGCCGTCCACGTGGCGAGATCGCCGTACGCGTCGATGCCCATATCGTCGGCGAAGCGCGCGGGGCCGGCAACGGAAAGCGACGCTTGCGCGTAGTCGGGCAAGGCCGCGAGGCCCTTCGCAATGTCGCCCGCCAGGATGCAGCCCGCCTGCTGCAGCCCGCCTGCGTGAACGCTATGAGCGCGATTGCCGTCATATGCCTACTCGCTCGCCTCGCGGAACATATGGGTGAACGTGGGGTCGTACAACCTCGAACGGTCGTAGGCATCGCCCAGGAAGCCGCCGATGGTGATGAGCGCCGTGTTCTTCACGCCCGCCTCGCGCGCCGTCTCGGCGAGCGTGCCGACCGTGCAGTGCCACACCTTCTGATCGGGCCAGGTGGCCTTGTACACGATGGCCGCCGGCGTATCGGGCTCGTAGGCGCCGGCCAGCAGCTCTTCCTGAGCCTGCTCGAGCAGGCTCGTGGACAGGAACAGCACCATCGTGCAGCCGTGCGACGCCATCTTGCGCAGCTTCTCGCCGTCGGGCACGGGCGTGCGGCCCTCCATTCGCGTGATGATGACCGACTGCGACACGTTGGGCAGCGTGTACTCGGCGTTGAGCGCCGCCGCCGCACCACAGAACGACGACACGCCCGGAACCACGTCGTAGGCGATGCCGGCCTCGTCGAGCAGGTCCATCTGCTCGCGGTGCGCGCCGTATAGGCACGGATCGCCCGTGTGCAGGCGCACCGTCATCTTGCCGGCGGCCTCGGCCGCCTTCATCGTGTCGATAACCTCTTCGAGCGTCATGTGCGCCGAGTTGTGGATCTCGCAGCCGTCCTTGGCGTAGTCGAGCAGCGCCGGGTTGACGAGCGACCCCGCGTAGATGATGACGTCGGCCTCTCCGAGAAGCCGCGCTCCCCTCACTGTGACGAGATCGGCAGCACCCGACCCAGCTCCCACGAAATGAATCATCGTACCCGCTCCTTTCATGCACCGAGCGCTTGAATGCGCACCTATCGCATACCCTCAAATACTACCGCATCAGGCAGGCTGCGGGAACGGCGAGCCGCCTAGACGAGCGACCTGCCGAAGCGTTTCAGCTTCGCATCGGCCGCGTCGTTGACCTCCTCGAAGGTCAGCGCGCCCGTCGGGCAGATCTCAGCGCACGCCGGGCCGTATCCGAAACGCGTGCGGGCATAGCAGGCATCGCATTTCTGCATGGTCCCGTCACGTCCGAAGCGCGGGATGCCGAACGGGCACGCCATGGCGCACGCGTGGCAGCCGATACATAGCTCGCGGCGCACGACGACCGCGCCGCTTGCCTCGTCGCGGTGCAATGCGCCCGCGGGGCATGCGTCCAAGCATTCCGCGGCTTCGCAATGCATGCAGGCCATGGACACGTGCGCGATGCGCACGTCGCCCCCGTCCTCGCCCTCGACATGCGCGACAAAGCGGTATGCCACCCCGTCGCCGACCACGTCGATGTCGTTCTGGTCCATGCAGGCGACGGCGCAGGCATAGCACCCGACGCACTTCTTCGCATCGAAGCACAGGCTCTTTCTAATCATGGCCTGCCCCCCTCCCCTCGGCGCTGGCAGGTGCGATCTTGCACAGCGACGAGCGGTATCCCGGGAACCCCGAGATGGGGTCGAGGTAATCGCCGTCGAGCAGATCGTTCGCATTCGCTTGGGGCCAATCGTGGTACATATGCACATCGCCCTCCCGCACGAGCCCGGTCACGTGCGCTCGGACGGTCAGCGAGCCCTTCGGTGTGGCGACGGTCATCCACCCGCCGTCCGCGATGCCGGCGGCAGCTGCGTCGGCGGGATTGACGTCGGCATGCGGGTCGGGGCTGAGCGAGCGTGTCCACGGCAGGCGGAACGTGCGCGTGTGCTGGTACATCGGCAGCCGGGCGCCCAAGCCCAGCACCAGCGGGTACTCCTCGGCCAAGTCGGGCCGCGAGACAGGGCTCATCGCGGGCTCGCGGTACGAGGGGAGCGCCTCGCACCCTTCCCCTCCCACGTCCTCGAGGACGCTCGAGACGAACTCGACCTTGCCCGAAGGCGTCCTGAACCCGCCGTCCAGATACTTGCGTTCCGCCGGCGGTTTAGCACCCGGCACCCACATGCCCTCGGGATGCTCGTCGAGGTCCTTCACCGTCAGCCCGCTCGGCTCCATCATCCATTCCACGCACGCCTCGATGCCCGCCTCGAGCAGCTCGTCGCCGAGCCCCAGGCGCTTCGAGAGCTCCGCGAGGATGTCAACGTCGCTTCGCGATTCGCCGACCGGCTCGATCGCAGGTTGGGTGAACTGCACGTAGCCCATGGGCCAGCAGCGGATCTCGCGGCGCTCGGCCGAGCTGCAGCACGGCAGCACGATGTCGGCGTGCTTGGCGCTGTCGGTGAGGAACAGGTCGGCGTCCACGATGAAGTCGAGCTTGCAAACCTCGTCCAGGAAATCCTGCGATCCAGGGAACATCCGGTAGTTCAACCCGAGCGCGAACAAGGCTTTCAACGGGTACGGGTCGTCCGTCCTCATCTGGCGGGGAATGTCGCATGCCTGCGCCTCGTTGCACAGGCGCGCCCACACGGGGAACCGCCGCGCACCGATGCGCTCGGGCAGCCCGGCGAGACGGTGCGCACACGTGAACTCGCGCTCACGCGTGGGGAAGCCGCCCGGCTGGTGGACGAGCGATGCCGGGTTGATGCGGTTGCCCCCTGCGACGTCGAGGTTGCCGGTGAGCGCGATGAGGCAGAAGACGGCGCGGTAGTTCTGCACGCCGTTCGTGTGGTGCACGACGGGAGCGGCGCTGAAGTGCACGCACGCGGGCTTCGCCTCGGCGTACATGCGGGCCGCAGCGCGGATGTCCGCGGCGGCAACGCCGCAGATCCCAGCCGCCTTCTCGGGCGTCATATCGGCCACGAGCTGCTTATACTCGTCGAAACCGCGGGTCCACGACGCCACGAACTCCCTGTCGTAGAGCCCCTCTTCGATTATAACGTGGCCGAACGCCAGGGCCAGCGCCCCGTCTGTGCCGGGCCTTAGCTGCAGGAACACGTCGGCTAGCTGCGCGAGGTCCGTCACGCGGGGGTCGATGACGATCACCTTCGCCCCCGACTCGATCTTCCTGTTGATTCCCTCGAGATTGAGGCTCTTGGTGGCCGAGGGGTTATGCGACCAGTACATGACGCAGCTCGTGTTCTTCAAATCGGGGCCTGCGGGCGCGCCGTAGGTGAGCTGCTGCGCCATGACCATCGCCGTGGCGCACGTGCTCGACTCGGTGAGGTAGTTCGGCGAGCCGAAGTCCATCGCGAAGCGCATGAGGTAGGGCCGCGCCCACTTGGCGTAGCCCGAGAAGAACATGACCGACTCCGGGCCGAACTCCCGCTTGATCCCATTGAGCTTGGAGGCTATCTCGTCGAGGGCCTCGTCCCAGGTTATCGGCTCGAATTGCCCCGAACCGCGCTCGCCCGTCCGCCTGAGCGGGGTGAGCACGCGCTCGGGGCTGTAGACGTACTGGCGCATGGCGGCGCCCTTGCTGCACAGCGTGCCGTGCGAGTGCGGCGCTTCCTTCGTGCCCGCCACCTTGATGATCGTGCCATCTTTCACATACAGGTCGAGGCCGCATTGCGTGCCGGGATCGCAAATCGCGCACACCGACTTGCGGATCTCGATGCCGGTATCGTCACCGGGCACCTTTCCCTTCAACTTCAGCTCGAGCTCGTTCATGTGATCCCCCTTCGCATGCTCGATGACTTCCCTCCATCGCTAGAGGTACGCGTTCAGGATTTCCCTCCGGTACGCCCCGATTTCGTCGACCGCATCGCCGTAGAGGCCGCCGTCTGTGGCTACGGCCAGGACGTTGAACCCGACCAGCTGCTTCTTCCCCCGCCGATATGCATACGCGCGCACCGTGAGCGCACCGCCCGCCTCGCTCGCCTCGATGCGCGTCCCCTCGCCTTCGGCAAGCGCGCCCGCCGATGAGAACAGGATGTCCTGCACGTGGATGGTGTTCGAGGGGATGGAGCCGGGGTACGGGCGCGTCGGGGCGCGTCCCGCGAGCTCGGCGGCGATCGCCGCGCCCGCGCACCGCCCCTGCTGCACGGCGTTCTGCCACAGGCCGATGACGCGCTCCCTCCCGCTCGACAGGTCGAGCGCCTGGGCAACATCGCCCGCCGCGAACACGTCGGGTGCGCTCGTGCGCATGAACCGGTCGACAACGACGCCTTCGCGGACCTCGACCGCGCTATCGCGCACGAACGCGAGGTTCGGCCTTGCGCCCTGGGCCAGCACCACCTCGTCGAAAGCCTCAGCGTCCCCGTTGTCGAACCGCACGGTGCAGCCCCGCGTGCCATCGTGCGCTGCAGCGCTCACGGCCGCCTGCGACAGGCGCAGCGCCACGCCACGTTCCACGAGCAGCCGTTCGAGCCGTTCTGCCACCAGCGGATGGGCTGACGACCGAAGGATATGAGCGCTCCTGCCGAGCATCGTGGCGCGCCCGCCGCGGTCGAGGCACGCCTCGAGCACCTTCAGCCCCACCATGGACGTTCCCGCCACGAGCACGCTCTTGCGCTGCACGCCCTCGAGTGCCTCGCGCAAGCGATCGGCATCCGCCATAGTCCTCAGCACGAGCGGGCGATACGGCGCAGTAGCGGGGAAGCCGGGGGCCACGGGATGGGCGCCCGTCGCTATGAGGAGCTTCGCGTAGCCGATGCGCCTGCCGTCGGGGAGCACGACTTCGCGCGCCCCGGCATCGACCGCCTCCACCGGAGAAGCGGTGACCAAGTCGTCGATCAATGCCTCGAAATCGAGGTCCTTCCACGGGAAGCATTGGCCGTAGCCAATGCGGCCGCCTGCGTAATACGACGTGAGCACGGGGCTGTACGGCTCGGGGCCCGCATCGGTCACCACCGTGACCGGCCCCGCGAACCCGGCCTCACGCAGCGCGCAGAGCGCGCTCACCGCAGCGGCGCCGAAACCCAACACGACGACCGGCCCGGTCGCAGAAGCCCTGCCCACGTTCTCCCCTCTCATCTCGGATGCTCCCAGTATAACTTGGAGGGCGCCAGGGTGGCGGGAACGGAGGCCGCCGCCCGCACATGGCCTCAGCCGAAGCGGGCTGCAAGCTCCTCGGCGCCGGCGGTCATGCCCAGCACGCCATGCACGTTGGAGAACACGATGGCCTCGATCTGGAACGCGCCTGCTGCGCGGTGGCTCAGCTTGTCGGCGAGGCTGGCCATGAGCGAGCGCATGGCGGCGTCCTTCAAGCCCGCGCCGATGAGCACGTCGAGCGCCGCGTCGGTCGTGGCCGCGGCCATCACCTGGCGCACCGCGTCTTGCGACGCGCCCACGAGGGCCGCATGCGCCGCGAGCACCTCCACGCGGCAGTCGGCCACGCGCGAATGCGTGTTCATGATGCCGCCTGCCACCTTCGCCATCTTGCCGATGTGCCCCACGACGAGCATGCTCCTGAAGCCGAGGACGTTCACGGCGTCGATCGTGGCGCCGAAGTAGTTCGAGCACGACACGGCGTCGTCCATGTTCAGCTGCAGCTGGCCGCAGGCGAAATCGCGCCCGTAGTTGCCGGGCACGACGAGCACGTCCTGTACCCCGCGGGCGCGCAGCGTCTTCAGCTCGAGCTCGATCGACGATATGAGGGCGTCCTCGCTCATCGGCCGCACGACGCCCGAAGTGCCCAGGACCGAGATGCCGCCCTCGATGCCGAGCCGCGGGTTGAACGTCTTGGCCGCAAGCTCGACGCCGGCGGGGATGGAGATGACCGACAGCAGCCCGCCCGCCTCGCCGTCCGCCTGCTCGAGCGCCTCCTCGAGCTGTTCTGTAATCATGCGCCGCGGTGTGGAGTTGATGGCTGCTGCGCCCACGGGCTGGTCGAGCCCCTCGCGGGTGACGCGCCCCACGCCGACGCCCCCGTCAACATGGCCGCCGGGCTCGCTGCAGCGCTCCACGCGCGCATACACGAGCGCGCCGTTGGTGACGTCCGGGTCGTCGCCTGAATCCTTCTGTACCGCGCACTGCGCCCAGCCGTCGCCGGCCTCGTGCTCCTCCACCTCGACCACGACGTCGATGCCCGCGGGCGTGGATACCGTGACCGCGGGAACCAGCTCTCCCCGCAGCAGGAGCTCGGCTGCGGCCCGCGACGCCGCCGCCGCGCACGTGCCGGTGGTGTAGCCGCAGCGCATGCGCTTCGTCCCCACGTTGATGTATTCCTCGAGCGGTTGCATCGTGCGCTCTGCCCCCTATCCCTGCAGGAAGGCGTCGATGGCGGAAAGCGTCTCGTCGAGCGCCGCATCGTCGTGGGCGCACGAGATGAACATCGCCTCGAACTGCGAGGGCGCGAGCGAGAAGCCGTGCTCCAGCATGTAGCGGAAGTAGCGCGCGAACGCGTCGGTGTCGGATTTCTTCGCCGAAGCGTAGTCGGTAACGGCATCGGGTGTGAAGAACACGCTGCCAATTGACCCGACGTGGTTGATGGTGCACGGCGCGCCATGCTTCTCGAGCAAGGCGGCGATGCCACCGAAGAGGCGCGCGCCAGCTGCCTCGAGACGCTCGTAGCGCTCGGGCTGGTCGTGCAGCGCGCGCAGCTGGGCCAGCCCCGCCGTCATGGCGATGGGGTTGCCCGACAGCGTGCCCGCCTGGTAGACGGGGCCTGCAGGAGCCATCTGCCCCATGATGTCGGCACGGCCACCGAACGCACCGACCGGCATGCCGCCGCCGATGATCTTGCCGTACGTGACGAGGTCGGGCGTGATGCCGAAGCGCTCGGCCGCGCCGCCGTAAGCCAGGCGGAACCCGCAGATGACCTCGTCGAACACGAGCAGCGCGCCGTTCTCGTCGCAAAGCGCGCGCAGGCCCTCCAGGAAACCGGGCGCGGGAAGCACGACGCCCATGTTGGCGGCCACGGGCTCGACGATGACCGCCGCCACCTGGCCGGGGTTGCCCTCGAACAGCGCGCGCACGCTGTTGAGGTCGTTGTAGGCAGCCGTCAGCGTGTCCTGCGCGCAACCCGCCGGCACGCCCGCGCTGCCGGGAACGCCCGCCGTCATGACGCCCGAGCCGGCCTCGACCAGCATGCAGTCGCTGTGGCCGTGATAGTTGCCCGCGAACTTGATCACCTTGTCGCGCCCCGTGAAGCCGCGCGCCAACCTCAGCGCGCTCATGACTGCCTCGGTGCCCGAGTTGACCATGCGGACCATTTCGACATGCGGCACCGTCTCGCAGATGAACTCGGCGATGATCACCTCGAGCTCCGTCGCAGCGCCGAAGCTGAGGCCCTTCTCGCATGCCTTCTGCACCGCCTCGCGTACGACCGGATCGTTGTGTCCCAGGATCATAGGACCCCACGAGCCGACGTAGTCGAGGTAGCGGTTGCCTTCCACGTCCCACACGTACGGCCCGTCCGCATGGTCGATGAAGCGCGGCGTAAGCCCCACGCTCTGGAACGCCCGCACCGGCGAGTTCACGCCGCCGGGGATGACCTTCACGGCGCGTTCCATCAGTTCAGCAGATGTTGGCATGTCCGATCCTTTCCACATATCGAAGTGAGTGAGTCAACGGGGCCTGGCCTCTTTGACTCATTAGCCGACGACGCCGTCGGCTATGAGCTTGGCAACGAGCTCGGCGTAGTAGGTGAGGTAGATGTGCGCGCCTGCGCGGTAGGCCGAGGAGGCCATCTCGCCCACGATGCGCTCCTCATCGATCCAGCCGCGCTCGGCAGCAGCCTTCACCATGGCGTACTCGCCGCTCACGCTGTAGGCGGCCACGGGGACGTTCACAGCGTCGTGCACCTCGCGCACGAGGTCCAAAAACGACATGGCCGGCTTCACCATGACGATGTCGGCGCCCTGGTCGACATCCTGCAGCGCCTTCTTAATGGCCTCGCGGCGGTTGTGCACGTCCATCTGGTAGGCGCGGCGGTCGCCGAACGCTGGGGCGGAGTCGGCCGCCTCGCGGAACGGGCCGTAGAAGCCGCTCGCGTACTTCACCGAGTACGCCATGATGGGCACGGTCGCGAAGTCGGCCTGGTCGAGCGCCTTACGGATGCCCAGCACGCGACCGTCCATCATGTCGGACGGGGCCACCATGTCGGCACCGGCGGCCGCATGCGACACGGCCGTGCGCGCCAGCAACTCCACGGAGGGGTCGTTGTCGACCTCCTGCCCCTTCAGCATGCCGCAATGGCCGTGGCTCGTGTATTCGCACAGGCACACGTCGGTGATGCAGTACAGCTCGGGGGCGCGTTCCTTGCACACGCGCACCGCACGCTGCACGATGCCGTCCACGGCGTAAGCGCCCGAGGCGACCTCGTCCTTCTCGGCGGGAATGCCGAAGAGCATGAAGCTGCTCACGCCCGCCTCCTGCAGCTCCTCGAGCTTCTCGGGCAGCCGGTCGAGCGACCAGCGGTACTGGCCGGGCATTGAGGGAATCTCCTCCTTCACGCCCGTGCCCTCCACGACGAACATCGGGTAGATGAGCGACGACGCATCGGCGCGCGTCTCACGCACCATGTGCCGCAAGGGCTCGGATCCACGCAGCCGGCGCGAACGTTGCAGCAGTTTCATAGTGTTCTCCTTATCTGTTTTGGCCGCGTGCCCGAACCGGCTCCACTGCGCCAGCGCGTGCTTCAAGCGACCTTCGTATCCCTGGTCAATCAATAGTACCAGCCTCCGGGCCCCGCGTGCGCGCGAGCAAGCGCGGAATCTGGCACAGGCCGAACGACAACATGAACAGCGCCGCGAACCAGAGCACCGACATCCACACGGGCATGGTCCACACCTGGAAGAACGGGTACGGGCCATCCCATACGCGCAGGATGTTGCACGGGTAGGCCACCGCCGCGTACACGAGCGTGGGCGCGAACCCCACGAGGCTCTGCTTGAGCGTCATCTTCCGATCGGCCTCGAAGATGACGTAGGACGCCGTCACGACGACCGGCGCCCCGAAGTGCGTCACGGGCTTGGCGCCGTCGACGAACATCATATAGAAGCCGGGCTGGTTGATGGAGTAGAGCATGGGCGTCAGGATGAACACCACCACGAACAACGTCATGAGCAAGCAGCAGCTAGAGGCGTACTTCAGCCAGCGGATACCGCGCGTACACCCTTCCCCGCCCCGCAGCTCGCGCACCTCGGCAAAGGCGCAGACCGCGCACGCAATGGCGCCGAACAGGTTGGAACATTCGGTGTAGAAGATGAAGTTGCCGGCCACCCCGTGCCTGCCGATGCCGACGGACATGGCCCACACTTCGAGCACGACCACGATCACGTTCACGGCGATGGCGGCTTTCAATTTGTTGCGCGACTGGTCCATGGAACGATTATACGGCGAAACGGAATCCGCCGCCCGCAAGCGCACCAGCGCTGCCGATTGCGCCTTAAAGTTAGTTATGGATTACTTATGAACGGGATTGTGCCCGCCCAAATGTTAACCTAGTATTACTTCCAGCGCAAAGCTGACACGGCGGTGAAAGTTCTCTCTCGTCTACTGTTCACCGCAAACATAGGCCGAACGGGTCCCACCCCCTCTCTCTACCCCGGAGGCCGCAAGACAGGGCCGTCCATCCGGGCGGCCCTTCTCGTTGTGCTTGCACTCGCGCCAGTCTGTCGTTTACGATGCAAACTAGCTGAATACAGGTGGGCGAAAGGAGACTGCGCATGGCACGGCACAAGAAGGCACTTTCGTTGTTCCTCGTCGCATTAGCAACCACGCTCGTGGCGGGCGTGCTCGTAATGACCGGATGCTCGTGCTCGCCGACCGCGTCGTCGGGCAGCTCCTCAACGGGTGCGATGTCGGCAAGCGACGCCTCGACCGTCCCCAACGTCGTGTCGCTGGCGCAGCCAGACGCGGAGAAGGCCATCGTAGCAGCGGGCTTCAAGGTGGGCACCGTGACGCGCGATGCCTCCGATACGATTCCCTCGGGCAGCGTCATCTCGCAGGACCCCAAGGCCATGACACCCGCGAAAGCGGGGTCCCCGGTGAACCTCGTGGTGTCGTCGGGCAAGGCCAAGCCGAAAGACGTGACGGTTCCCGACCTGAAGGGCAAATCGCAGGCCGACGCCGAGAAGGCGCTCGCTGACGTGAAGCTCGTAGGCGTTGCGACGAACCCCGAGGAAACCACCGAAGTCGAGCCTGGCAAGGTGTTCAAACAGTCCATCGCGGCGGGCAGCACGGCCAAGGAAGGCGACAAGGTGTCGTTCACGGTGGCGCTCGCACCAGGCGAGGTAGCAGTGCCCGACGTCGTGGGCAAGACGCGCGAGGACGCTAGGTCAGCGCTCACCGAGGCGAAACTCGGATTCGACTACACGACCGCCTACAGCGACGACGTGGCTGAGGGCAGCGTCATCTCGCAGTCCATCGCGGCCGGCTCGATGGTCAAATCGGGCACCACGGTAAGCGTAACCGTATCGCTCGGCCCCAAGCCGCAAGCGGACGTGAAGGTTCCCGACGTGATGACGTACGCATGGAAGGACGCCGAGGCGGCGCTCCTGTCAGCTGGCCTGCAGGCGCGCTACACGGGCGATCCGAGCGGCACCGTGGTCGCTCAGGACATCCCGGCAGGCACCGAGGTCGCGCAGGGCACGCTCGTCACGGTGACGCTGCACGCGTCGTCGCCGCACCAGAACCCCATCATGAACCTCGTCGGCACGTACGGCGCCGAGCGCGCCCAGGTTGTGGTGGAAGCCTCGGGCAGCGATGAGGGCAAAGTCACCGTCACATGGGCGAACGGAGCCGCGCAAACCGACAAATGGGTCATGACGGGCACCTTCGACAACAGCACGCTCACCCTCACCTACAAGAACGGCGTCAAGACCGAGTACACCTACAAGGACAACGGCGACGTGGCATCCGAGAAGACCATCTACACTGACGGCACTGGAACGATCACGTTCAACGACGCGACGGGCTTGTCGCTCACGTGGAACGATAACAAGGAGCACGTAGCCGACGGGTTGACGTTCAAGTACGTCTCGTAAAGAGGCTCCGGGCAGAGCGCTTGGCCCGCAAGAGATGGTGCACGTTCGGTACACCGCTTTGAATTCGACCAGCGAAAGGTTGGGAGCGTTATGGGCGACGGTCTGTTTGGCGCAAGCGATTCTCTTTTCGGCATTCCCGCGATAGGGGCTCCGAAGGTCGGCTTTCACCAGCTGGTGGTGCTCGGCAACGGGTTCGATCTCGAATGCGGGTTGCCCACGCGGTTCTCGCACTTCTTCGAGCCGCGGCTCGAGGCGCTGCTCACGCAAAACTGGAAGAGCACCGGCCGGCTCGAGGGCCTGGGGTACGAGGCGACGCCGACCGTATGGGACTTCCTGCTGCGGTCGTCCATGTACGCACCTTGGTACAGCGTCGAGGACGCGGTGAACGACATCGTCTTGTCCGC
>CACWWI010000054.1 GCA_902764575.1 uncultured Coriobacteriaceae bacterium | reverse complement strand
GCTCGCGCCTGGTCGAAATCAACGATATTCGTGCGTCTTGCCAAGATTGCGCCCCTCGAGCATCTTGCTTCGTTTTTGCGTCGGTTGATGCGTGGAACCTACTGGCAGAATACCATGAACGGAGCTGGCCTGCGACCGCATCCGTCATCTTCAAATAGAGTGCATCTCGTGTGCCGGCGAACGGCGGCGCCGAAGCCTATTCGACCAAGCCCAGCCGATCGATGTAGGCGACCCATTTCTCGAAGGACTCGTCGCTGATGGCATGCTCCATGAGGCAAGCCTCGTCCTCGGCGACCTCCTCGGGAATGCCGATCTCCTTCGCCAGGAACGCGGTGAGGTAGCGATGGCGCTTGTACACGGCGCTGCCGTACTCGTAGCCCTCCGGGGTGAGGGTCACGTCGCCGTAATAGGGCTGGTCAACGTAGCCCTTCTCCTTCAAAAGCCCAATCGCCTTGTTCACCGACGCCTTCGAAACGTCCATCTGGTTGGCGATGTCCACCGAACGAACCGACTGCTCGGTCGACCCGCCAAGCATGATGATTGCCTCAAGGTAATCCTCGTGCGACATGGAAACTTTTCCCATTGTTTTCTCCTCGGTCGGGTCTGCCCATGATAGCACAGGATGTAACATGCACCGTCGGGCGCGGCATCGAAGCCGCGTTATCGCGTATACTGTGCTGAAAACGATCAAGGAGGAAAGCATGGGCGAGATCCGCTATATCGACACGAGAGGGACGGTTAAGGAGCCGGTGTCCTTCACCGAAGCCGTGGTCCACGGCCTCGCGCCCGGTGGTGGGCTGTTCGTTCCCGAGTCGGTTCCCGAGCTCACGCTCGACGGCATCTGCGCGCTCGCGGACCTGCCCTACGCGCAGAGGGCCGCACGGGTCTACCGCTCGTTCGGCGTCGATCTCACCGATGCTCAACTCGAGGCCATCACCACCGCGGCCTACGGCGACAATTTCGACGACGAGGCCATCTGCCCGATGACCCCGCTTCCCGACGACGTGTACATGCTCGAGCTCTGGCATGGCCCCACGAGCGCCTTCAAGGACATGGCGCTCCAGTGCCTGCCGCGCTTCTTCAGCACGTCGGCGGCTGAGCTCCGCCAACGCGGGCTGCTGTCCGACGAGCACATGATCCTCGTCGCCACTTCGGGCGACACCGGCAAGGCGGCGCTCGAGGGCTTCTGCGACGTCGACGGCGTGTCCATCGGCGTGATGTATCCCGACGGCGGTGTGAGCGACATCCAGTTCAAGCAGATGGCGACCCAGCGCGGCGGGAACGTGCGCGTCTGGGGCGTGCGGGGCAACTTCGACGATTGCCAGACGGGCGCCAAGACCGTGTTCGACGACGACGCCTTCGCGCGCGAGCTGCACGAGCGCTTCGGCATTGCGCTCTCGAGCGCCAACTCCATCAACTGGGGGCGCCTCATGCCTCAGATCGTGTATTACATCTCGGCTTACGCGCAGCTTGTCTCGGACGGGAAGGTGGAGCGCGGTGCGCAGATCGACGTCTGTGTGCCCACCGGCAACTTCGGCAACATCCTCGCGGCCTACTACGCCCGCCGCATGGGAACGCCCATCCGCAGGCTCCTCTGCGCGAGCAACGAGAACCGCGTGCTGACCGACTTCATCAACACGGGAACCTACGACATCTCCGACCGCACCTTCGTCAAGACGCCGTCCCCCTCCATGGACATCCTCGTGTCGTCCAACCTCGAGCGGCAGCTCTTCGAGCTCACGGGCCGCGATGCGGATGCCATAGCCGGCTGGATGGCCGACCTGAAGGCGAAGCGGTGCTTCAAGGTGGACCGCGATACCTTCGCGGGCATGCGCGAGCTCTACGCCGCCGACTCGGTCGACAACGCCGAGTGCCTCACCGCAATCCGCGAGACCTTCGAGCGCACCGGGTACCTGATGGACCCGCATACGGCCGTGGCCTACAAGGTGGCCGAGCACCTGAGGGAGGACGGCGTGCCCGTGGTTATCGCCTCCACCGCCCACTGGGCGAAGTTCGGGAACAACGTGTACCGCGCGCTGCACGCCATCGCGCTCGACGAGGACCTTCCCGCAGAGGTGGCCGCGCTCACGGGGTGCGAGCTCAACAAGCTCATCGCTAGCGAGACCGGAGCCACCGGCATCCCGGCAGGGCTCGCGGAGCTCGATGACCTTCCCATCCGCTTCACCGAAGTGATAGACGGCAACGCCGAGGCCATCAAGGAAGCCGTGTGCGCCTTCCTTGGACACAGTTCATAATCTCATTTGAGAATTATCTACGAATTGTTATAATTACCTCATCTGACATGAGGAGGTCGCCTAATGAGCAAGGTCAATACTAGCGGTTTGAAGCCCATCATCCGTCTGGCCGTCATGAGCGAGGAGTCGAAGAGCAATTCGCAGTTCGGTCGCGGCGTGGCCAATCTGTGCCTCGGGGTTCGCGAGCGCGGGTCGCTCAACGCAGCCGCCAAGGACATGAAGATGGCCTACAGCAAGGCATGGCGCATCATCAAGGAAACCGAAGCGGCGCTGGGCATGCAGCTGCTCGACCGCGACGGCGCGCACGGCTCCACCCTCACCGACGACGGCAACAAGCTGCTCGACGCCTACCTCAAGATCGACGCGAAGCTGCAGAAGAGCGCCGAGACGGAGTTCGCAAAACTGTTCTCGTAGCAGCGCTCTAGCACGTCTTTTCGAGGCCCGCCCCCGCGGGCCTTTTGCATGGCCTCATGAGCCGACGAGCTCAACCGAGCACGTCCACGAGCGAGCGTCCCCCAGCTGGGGTGGCGTGAGCTTGATGAGGAATGCCGGCAGGCTAGCACCGTGCATCGGCACCATCCTCACATCCTCCTCCTGCGGCTCGGGCGCCGGCAGCACCTGCGCGGGCTTCTCCCCGAACCGGTGCATGCAGCCGAAGCACACCGCCGCATCGTCAAACGCCCTCGAATGGCATATCGGGCAAACCTTCATTGCCTCCTCCTTCTCCACGTGTTTCCGCAAAGCGCAGTTCCAACAAGGGACGCACCCGGTCCCCGGGACGAAGCCAGGGCGAGCCGTCCGAAAACCGCTCGAGCACCGCGAAGGACCCGCGACACTTCATGCGCCTGTTCGGGGACAGCTCCCGGCAGGCCGCGATAACCGAGCCGTCGGGCGCGACGAATGCCACGTCGATGCTGCGGCGCATGCCGAACGTGTGGATGTCGCGACAGGGCGCTATCACCAATACGCCCTCGATCGCGTCCCTGCCCAAGAGGCCCCGAAGCCTCGTTCGCAGGCTGCATGCCACCTCGACGTCTAGCCGTTGCACCTGAAGACGACGCTCGTCGCCGGCCCAACCTGCGTGCACGTCACCATCACCCATGTGATGCTCCCTCCTTCCTTCACGAACGTGGCGCCCTCCCCGTTGCCGAGCGGGACGCTCGTCCATCCCAATCCCCGCATCCGGAGCTCGATTCCCTCGAGGACCTCCCTGGCATCCCCTTCGACCGTGCACCCCACGACCCCGCCGTCACCATCGGTGCGGACGTCGCGGCACTCCTGCGGGAGACCGACCTCCCGCAGGAACCCCTCGGGAACTTCGCCATCCACTTCCCCCGCCGCTTCCTCGAGCCTGAGCAGCATCCCCTCTGGGCCCCCGTCCCCGAGAATGGCGCTTGCCGACACCCCGCGCAGGCCAGCTGTGCCGTCCGCCGCCCGCGCGCCATGCGCCCCGAGGGCAACGCCGGCTGCGGGCACGGCAAAGACGATCAGGGCCGTCAGGGCCACTGCCATCTTGCTGCGCGACGCGAGGACCTCTTCCCTCATAGGAACACCCCGGGCTTGTAAGAGTCCACCACGTAAGCCGCTTCGTGGCGGAGCACGGGGAGCGGCACCCCGAAGACCTCGGACCGCAACCCCATCCCGAACAACGTCGGCGCGTAGACGAGCGTGGCCCGGAACTCGTCCAGGTCGATGCCGACGGAGGAATGGGCCACCTGCACGTCGAGGTTGTCGCGGCCCATGGCCGACCTGATCTCCTGCTCGACGAGCGCGCAGCTCTGCGCCGCATCCTGGCCGTACGCGGGCGCAGCGGCATGGACGCGCACGGCCTCGCGCGCCACACGGTCGCACGCCGCGCAATCGGCGAAGAAGGTGAGCGCGTTCACCGCAATCACCGCGACGATTATCAGCACGGGCAACGCGACCGCAAGCTCGACGGTCATCTGCCCCCTCGCCTTGGAGAGCTTCCTCACTCCCATACGCGCACCCCCGACACCTCGACGTAGTAGGACCTGATTCGATCGAACAGCCCGTGTATGGCCGAGGCGGACATCGCCTTCGCCTCGGGGGGCAGCGGCACCGTCACGGGAATCGACAATCCGCCATCCCCGATGAGGTCGATCGAGGCGATCTCCACCGAGTCGCCCAGGCCCTCGATGCTTTCCACGGCCGCCTGCTCCACTTCGGTGAGGACGCCCGAGAACAGGTCGGTCGAGCCGATCGGATGGGCCACGATGCGCGACTTCACGGAGAGGTAGCCCGACAGGGCCGACCCATCGTCCTTCGCGGCGACGTGCCCCGTGTTCACGAGAACGGGTTTCAGGGCGCCGATCTCGGCAGGCTGGAGGCCCAGACCCTCGACCGCCGATTCCAGCTTGTCTGCAGCCCAGGTGCCCAGCCCGCTCGCGCTCGCCAGGGGCAGGGAGTTGAGCCCGTCCCTGATTCCCGACATGAGAGCGTCCTGCCCGGCAGCGTAGGCCCCGAGCATCCAGGACCATGCATCGAGCACGATCCCGGCAGCTCCCACGGCCGCACCTCCGTTTGCCCGCAAGCCGTCGAGCGCGGAGTTGAGGACGTTGCGCCCTTCGCTGGTCCCCTCGTCGACCAATGTCGCGGCGCTCACGGCCGCTCGGGGGCCGAGCGACCCCCCGCTGCGCGCGAAACCACTCGCGAACCCGGCCGCCGCCGGCGTGGCCCCCGCGTTCACGACGAACGCGACCGCGCCGTACCTCCCGGGCGGATGCGCCTCTATCCTCTTCCCGACGCTTTCCTTGAGCGCCTCCCCGAGCTCTTCGAGCAGGCCGCCCGCCTCGCTCTTGACGTCGTCTGCCGGCCCCTTGGCTTCGCGCCGGGCCTTCTCGTAGAGGAACGCCTCGTCGGCCACCGCCTCGTAGTGGTACTCGAACCCGTTCTCTATGGACGTGGAGGCCGCGGCCACCTTCCCCATGCTCGAGGCCCTGAACTCGCAAACGGGGCATTCGGGGAGATCCTCGGATTCCATGTATGCGATGGAGCCGAACGATTCCACCCCATGCGCCTGCACTTCCGGGCATCCCATCCACGCATGCATGACCCGCGCCGGCTCCTCCTCGTCTTCCGCCGATGACGTGATCGGGTACACGTCGTCGGTGTAGAGCGCCGTGGCGCGCATCTCGCTGGTGTTGGAGGGAAGGTGCGGGAAGTTCGCCTCGAACGAGTCGGCCGTCTCGTGGACGTAACCCGCGCTCAGCTCCTCCACGGCGAAGCGGTAGAACTTCTCCCGCAGCGAGGAGCGCGCCTGCTCGTCGACCGACCACGTGGCCGGCGCCTCCGCGGCCAGCCTCGCGCGGTAGTACGCCTTGGCGCGCGCCAGCGCGACGGAGAACGACCAGGCGTCGACGCTCGTGTACAGGGGATTGTCGCCGCCCGAGAGCCCGACCAGGCTCGAGGCCCGCTCGTACATGCAGTAGCCCGGGTTGTCGCCGCAATCGCGCGCGAACGCCCGCTCCTTGCTGCGGTTCGCCTCCTTTGCCGCCTCCTCGGCGCGCTCGGCCTTCTCGCGGATCTCGTCGGCGCGCTCGTCGACGTCGTCGAGCAGCTCCTCCACGCGGTCGCTCGATCCCACGTCGATATGCTCGCCCTTGGAGGGGACGAGCAGGGCCACCCCCAGGTAGTTCGCCCCGCCCGAATCGACGTTGTTGGCCTGCGCGACGGCGGCGGCGCAGGCCGCCGAGAAGTAGGGCAGGGCCTCTTGCAGCTTGTTGAGCGCCTTCGCCGCCCGGTCGGCGAAGCTGTTGCGCATCTTGAAGACCTTCTCCCCGGCTTCGATGAGCGCCTTCGATATCGGGGCGGTCACGGGCGTGCAGAGCGCCGCGATACCCAACCCGGTCAGCGTGGCCCCCGTGAGCGTGAGGCTGAGCACGATGGCATCGCAGTAGCGCGCAACAATCATGAACTCCGCGACCTGGTTCTCTGCAGCGAGCGCCGCGGCGTCCGCAACGTCCTGGACCTCCGCTGACGCCGAACCCACCCGGTATACCTGGCCCGCGGTGAACACGAGGGCCAGGGTCACGAGCAGCGAGATCACCATGCTCGTGGTCGTGAACCCCCTCTCGTCGCGAAACGGCCTCATTCGGACCACGCGCCTATCCAGCCCGCCACGTCGAGGCCCAGGGGGCTGCTGGCGACCCACGCGGGCTGGGTCGGCATCGTCACGCTCTCCTCGATCTCGAGGTTTCCCGCAGCGTTCGTCGCGCCGAGCAAGGTGGCCCCGATGTCGACGATCGGAAGGGGGCGCAGCTCGTTGGTTATGCGCACCGTCACCGTCTCGGATCCTTCCCCGCCCGTCGACTCGATTCCCCACGTGCAACCCCCGCCGTGGACGTGGAAGCAGTCGTGCTGGGGAACAGCGGCGAGGCGGTGCCTGACGAACGCCTCGCAGCTGGCGCCCGACCCCCCGTACGCATCGCTGCCCGTTGCGAGCAGCCGGCACGCCTCCGCCGCCGCACCTCTCATGACCATGCGGTCGTAGAGGACGATCCCCGGCTGCAAGAGCAGGAGCAGAAGCACGAACAGGACGGGGATGACCAACGCGGCCTCCACCGTTCCCTGTCCCCTTTCGTCGTTTGCCCTGCGCATGGGTCCTCCTCGGTTAGTAGAAGAAGATGTCCGCAACGGTCACGGGAGCGACCGCCTGGATGTGATGCGACGCGACCGCGAGGGCGTGCTCGACGAGGAGCCCGTCCCCGAACGCGTGCCAGAGCGCTGCGAGCGCGACGCTCGCCGCCAGGAAGCCCGCCGTCACGACGGCGAACTCGACGGTCGATTGGCCGCGCTCGCCGCGTTTTCCTAGAGGCTGTTTATGCCGTCCGATATGGCACTCCATAAGGCCTCCAAGCGGGGCCGGAACACAGTAATCGCCAGAATCGCTATAACGACGAGCACTCCCACGAGGATCGCGTACTCCGTCGTGCCCTGCCCCTTCGTCGACCTCACGAGCCGGCCCACCTGGGTTCGCAGGGCCGCCGCGGCCTTCCTCGAGCCGTCCACCGCACATGCCGACGTTCTCGACCAGACATCCATTCCAACCACCTTTTCCTTTCCTGTTCGCCAAGCGCGAGAGCGCTCCTTTCACCTTCATCAGAAACCACCTACCACTTCGAGCAGCACCGGGCCCATGACCAAGAGCAGCATCGCCGGCAGGATGAGCGTCCCCGTCGGGAGCATCATCTTCACGGGAGCCTTGGCCACCCGCTCCTCGAGCGCCGCCCGATAGGTCGCCCTCGACTGCTCCGCCGCATCCGCGAGGAACCCCGTGAGCGACGAGCCGAACCGCAAGCTCCTCACCACGCTGTCGACCACCCGCCCGAGCTGATCGCAGTCGTAGGATGCGGCGAGGTCGCGCAGCGCCTCCTCGCGCGTGACGAGCCCCAGCGACCAGCATCGGTACGCACGCGCGCACGAGCGCGCGAACTCGTTGTCGAAATGCGAGCCGTACAGCGCGAACGCGCGGTCGAAGGTGAGCCCGCTGCGCAAACCGAGCGAAACCACCTCGAGCATCTCCGAGAGATGCCGCTCCGCGCTCAGCCCCCGGCTCCTGCGCTCGGCCTTGACCGCGCGCATGGGAGAACTCGCCCCCAGAACCGCGCCGCCCGTGGCGAGCACGACGGCGAGGGGCACGGAGAGGAACGACCCGAGCAACCCGCCCGCGAGCGCCCCCGCGAGCGCGAGCCTCGCGCGAGCCTCGCAGAACGCCGACGCAGACACCGTCTTGGCACACCCGGCCGAGGCGGCGAGCTCGCCGTACCTGCGCCCCACCCTTGTCCCGGCCGCCTGCTTGCGCCGGACGGACGGGGCTATCGGCTCGGTGGTGCCGACGAACAGCCTCGTGCTCAAGGACTCGCAATAGCCCATCGTCCAACCACCCGGCCTGCGCTCGGTGCCTTCTCCAGCCTGAATCGACCCGAGTGCCGCCATGCGCCTCGCACGCTTGCGGCGCCGCGCATCCTTCAAGCCCACCACGAGCCCGGCGGCAGAGCCTCCGAGCAGGCATGCCGCGGCCGCGCAGGCGAATGCGCCCCACCCGCTCATGACACGCCCTCCACGTTGAGCGCTCGGCGGACGAGCACGATGCCCGCTACCTGCATCAAGATCGCGAGCGCGAGCAGCGCATATCCATAGGCGCTCGAGAAGAACGGGGCGAGGAAATCGGGGCTCGCGAGCGAGAACGCCGTGACGAGGATGAGCGGCATGACCGACACGACGCGCGCCGAGAGCTTCGCCTGAGCCGTCTGCACGCGCAGGGCCCTCCTGAGGGCCAGCTCGCCCTTGACCGCCTCGGTCGCTGCGCTCAAGACCTGGCGCAGGGCCCCTCCGCTCTGGTGTTGGACGTCGAGCGCGACGGCCACGAACGCCAGCTCGGAAGCCTGCGAGCCCGCCCTCAGTTCCTCGAGGGCGGTCGGAGCGCCTGCACCCATCTCGAGCATGTGCGCACACCGCGCGAACACCTTGCCGAGCGGGCCGGGCGTGTCCTCGGACACCTGGCGGAACGTTTGCAGCAACGTGAACCCCGACCCGAAGCACACCGACATCGACTCGAGGGCGTCGGGAATCGCGTCCCGTACCGCCTCGCGCCTCTTGTCCTTGGCGTTGGAGGACAGCGCCGCCAGCACCGCGCACGAGCAGGCGACCGACGCGAGCGCAGCGATGACGCTTCCCGTAACCAGGCCAACCAATATCCCCAGCACGAGCAGGCACACCAGGATGACCGAGAGCACCGACTCGGACGGCGCCTCGACGCCCCGCTCCGACAGCGACCTAGCCGTTCCGCCGACGACGCGCTCGACGGGCTTCACACGAAGAAGAGCAGACGCCAACGGCTTCACGGGCGCGAACCCGTTACGCAGCCTCCAAGCGACCAGGCCTCCGAGTGAGCGCGAGCCGCCCTGCGCCGTGGCGGCGACCCGATGCCTCCTCACCACGGCGGCAAGGACCTGCGACCCCGCGAACGCGCTGGCGAACCCCAGGACGATGGCCGTCACGCCAACGAGCATTCTCGCCGCCATTGCTCCACCTCCTCTTCGTCGGCTATGCCGTCAGGCACCAGCCTGTCGATCCAACCGGGGCATGCCGACCACACTCCCCGGTCCTCGCCCGGCACCCGCCTGTATATGCCCTCGACCACGCATCGCCCCTGTTCTCGATCGAAGGAAAACGCAACTACGTCGGTAATCGACCTCGAGCCGTCCATCGCGCGCGCCGTCTGCACGACGAGGTCAATCGCACTCGCGATGTTCGCCTCGATAACGTCGACGGGCAGGTCCGCCGCGTAGCGGACCATGGTCGTCAGACGCGAGATGGACTCGGCCGGGGAGTTGGCGTGCAGCGTCGTCAGCGATCCGTCGTGCCCGGTGTTCATGGCCGTGAGCATGTCGATGGCCTCCTCGCCACGACACTCTCCGACGATAATCCTGTCGGGACGCATGCGCAGCGCGTTTATGACGAGGTCGCGGATGGTGACTTCGCCCGTTCCCTCGGCGTTGCGGGGGCGCGCCTCCATGCGCGCCACGTCGGGATGGTGGAAGAACCTCAGCTCGGCGGAATCCTCTATGGTCACGATTCGCTCGTGCTCGGGGATCACGCAGGAGAGCGCGTTGAGCAACGTGGTCTTCCCGCTGCCTGTCCCGCCGCTCACCGCGATGCTCTTGCGCTTGCGCACCGCCCACGAGAGGAACGTGCGCAGGGGCGCGTCGATCGACCCGCTCTCCACCATCTCCTCGAGCGTGATCACGTGCCTGCTGAACTTCCTGATGGTCAGGTACGGGCCGTCGAGCGCGATAGGGGGGACGACCACGTTGACGCGGTGCCCTTGCGGCAGCCGGGCGTTCACCATCGGCGACGCCTCGTCCACGCGCCGCCCCAGAGGACCGAGGATGCGGTCGACCAGGGCCCGGAGCTCAGCGACGTCGGAGAACCTGCGCTCCGAGGCGATGAGCCTCCCGTCCCGCTCGTAGAACACGTTCGCCGGACCGTTCGCGATGATCTCGGTGATGGTCTCGTCGGCTAGGAAGTCCTCTAGGATCCCATAGCCGAAAATGGCGTCGATGAGCTGCACCTGGAGGCGCGCCCTCAGCTCCTCGTCGACGTATGCCCAGGCATCGTCCTCGAATATGCGCCTGCATGCGCTGCGGACCTCGTTTCTCGCCCGCTCCGGGTTGTCGTTGGCGAGCTGGGCGAGCTCGTCTACCGAAACGACTTCCTGCACCTGCTTCTTCAACGCGGCGAGCAGCGCCCCGTCGGTCGCAGGTGCATCCTGCTGCGCATTGCCCGCGCGCTGGACCCGCTCGTACAAGCTCACAGGCTCCACCCCCTCCGGCGCCCGGCATGGCGCGCGCGTTTCCTGGAGAACCGCTTCTCGGGAATCGGCTCCATGCGCTCGACGGACAGCAGGCCCGCGCCGGGAAGCAGCTTGGTCAGCAGCCGCTCCAGGCTCGCGCAGAACGGGTTACCCGTTTCGACGAGGTCGTCCGCGGCGCCTGCACCGAGGTAATCCTCGACGTCGAGGCCGCCGTCCTCGATTTCGTGGACGGGGACGCCCTGAAGCGCGCACGACACGTCCACCGAGGAGAGCGCCGAGCCCCTCTTGCAGCGGTTGAGGGCAAACTGGAACGGCCCGGTTGCAATGCCGCATCGGGCGCAGAGCTCAAGCGCATGCCGGCACGCCCTCAGCGAAGAGGCGCGCTGGTCGACGAGGAACAGCGCTGCCGAGCTTCGCTCGAGCAGCGCCGCATGGTGGTCCGCCCATGCCGCGCCCGTGTTGGCCACGATCAGGTCGAACGCGCCCGACAGCTCCTCGATGAGACGCGGTGCGTCATGCGACGCCCGCTCCGCGTCCTCGAGGCGCTTCGGCGCCGCGATTATCGTGGGGTTGTTGTTCTTCCGAAGCTCCTGTTCGAGCTGCTCGGGATGCGAGAGCGCAACGTCCACCGTGAGGGCATCCTCCCTGCCCGCGAGTATGGCAGCGTCGCCGAACTGCAGGTCGTAGTCGAGCAGGAGCACGCGGTATCCCAGCCGGCTCGCTATGAAGGCGCTCGCCACCGCCACCGAGCTCTTGCCCGCGCCCCCGCTGCCGCTCACGACCGGCATCACGAAACCCCGCGAGCGCGCGAGCACGGGTGCTTGGACGGGTGCCTGCACGGGCAGCTGCTCTACGGCCACGGGCTCCATCAACCGGATATCGCCAGGGCTTCCCTGCGGCGCCTCCATCGGGGTCGCAGGAGCGGGAGCGCGGTTGGCGGCCGATTCGCCA
>CACWWI010000053.1:856-12521 GCA_902764575.1 uncultured Coriobacteriaceae bacterium | reverse complement strand
AGCGGCTCCTTTGGCTTGACCTCGCTACGCCCGCATGGCCGCATCCCGGAGTTACCCCCCCCTCTTTCGAAAGGTGCGGTGTTCGTAATCGCATCCCGTGCGCGTGCACGAGGCGTCTTTTTCAACACGATGTTTATAATCGCGCTTCGTGTGCGCGCACGGGATGCGATTTCGAACATGCCCTTGCAAAAGCCCAGGTCGCAAGCATGACCAGTTTGGCAGAAATGCACACGGGGCGCGATTTCCAACACGATGCTCAGAATCGCGTCCCGTGTGCGTACACGAGGGGCTGTTTTCAACACGGTGCTTGAAATTGCGTCCCGTGCGCGCACATGAGGCGCTGTTTCTAACGGCGGCGCACGGCGCCAGCGAGAAAAAGAAAAAGGATTAGTACACTACGTCGAGGGCTTCTTTTATGCAGTTGGCGTAGTCGGGGAGGCGGTTGGCTTGGACGTGGATGCCGTCGCTTAGGTAGTCGGACTCGTGGCCGCTCACGAGGCCGGACCAATCGATCTTGTGCACGTTGTCGTATTGCTCCACCATCGCATCGATCGAGGCGTTCGTCACCTCGCTTCCGCCCCTGTTGCCCACCGAGATCATCGTGATGAAGTAGATCTCCTTGGTCGGCCCCAGGCAATCGACGATCTCCTGGGCGGCTTCCACCGACATGCCGTTCATCTCGTTGTTGCCCGTGCCTATGACGTAGCGGTCGTAGCGGCCGTCATCGCGGCGCACGTGGTCGAGCACGCCGTCATCGGGGCTCTGGTTCTCGAATACCAAGCCGCCGTGCTCGAGCGTTCTTCCGGAATCCGCGTCGACCGTCACGCCGGGCAAAGTCGCGTACAGCGTGGATTGCGCGTTCTGCATCAGGGAATCGCCTATGAGCAGCGTGTTCGAGTAGTCGTCGGTCGGGAACTTCTCGCGCCATTCCTGCTCGTGCAGCCAGCGCTCGTATTCCTGCTTGCGTTCCAACCTGTAGGCCTCCAAGCGCGCGTACTCCTCTTTCACGCGTTCCTCGTGTTCGCGCTTTTCCGGGTCGTCGCGATCGTTGGCCTCCATGACGGGAACGCTGGAAGCTTCCGCATTGCTCGAGCCCTCCCCTGCAGTTTGCGACGGAGCGCTCTGGCTGCAGGCAACGAGAAGCAAGCCGGCTGCGAGGGCCAGCGTCGCAGCCGCTATTGCCCATCGCCTGGCCATAATGCTACTTGTTGTCGCTGCTGTTGTAGTTTGAACCGAGTTGCGCGATCAGCTGGTCGTAAAACCCCGGGTAGTCATCGAGCGCCAGATCGTCCTTCAGCATTTCCTTCAGCTGCGCGCGAAGCTTCTCGGCATCCGCCTTCAGCTTATCCTTATCGAGCATCTTGGTGGAATCCACCGCCTCTTCGAAATCGCGGATGTCATGATCGAGGTCGGCGAGTTCCGTGGCAATCAGGCGCGTCTCGTACTCCTTCTGCACGAGCTCGGGGTTGTCCTTCTTCTCGGGCAGGTTGGCATCGTCCACGCCGGGTGGGTTGATCAGGTACAGCGACCACACGATTCCGCCGAACACGAAGATGACGACGGCCACGATGTTCATGATGTCTTGCGGCACGCGCGCAATCATGCGCTCCATCAACGGGTACACCCACCAGGTGATAATGGCCGCAACCACACCGAACGCCATTGTGTTCTGCAGGCACACCTGACCCATGATGTTGCAGAAGTTATCGCGATAATCCCACAGCTGAAGATCGGCGTTCACGATCAGGCCCATGCTGAACTCGATGATGGTGCACAGCAGCGCGCCCGCGAAGAAGCTGATAACGTAGGCGATCCAGCGGCGCTTGCCCGTAAACTTCTTCTTCAGCCAGACGAAGAACGGGTACAGGACCAACGCGATGACGACGACCGCCGCGCCCTCCATGGGGAACGGGTACAGCCAGTCGCGCCACAGCATGGTGTTGGAGGGGTCGTATTCGCCCTGCACCACGCCCATGATGATGAACTGGCACATGCCCATCTCCATCCAGTGGCCCAAGATGGAGAACACGATGAAGTAGATGATGAGATTGCGCACGAACGGCCAGCCGCGGCGGTTGACGACGAACTCTTCCTTCTCGTAGTCGCCCTTGTTCTTGCCCAGGTCGTTTATGAGCGTTGCCTTCACGCGCTTCGAGAAGATGAAGTAGAAGAGCAGGAAGATGTAGAACATCGAGCTCGAGATCAGCGCAATAAGGTTGAACCTATTCAACGCAATATCGACTATAGCCGGTACGAATATGCCGATGAGGGCAATCGCAATAACTACGGGTCGTGCAACCTTGTAGCGATTGATGAACATCCAGAAGGCGACGCCTTCCAGGATGACCATGACCCAGTCCATTATCGAGGTGACGCTGTAGGGCATGGCGTCGCGCGACGTAAACATGAGCCACACGAGGTACACGGCGATGTGACAGGCGAACAGGATCTGCACGACGCGCATGAAGCCCATCTTGTTGGGATCGCTGAACTTGATGGCGTCGTAAGCCTTTTTGGCAGACTTCGTGGCCGCGTTGTGCCGGCTCTTCGCGCGCTTACGTGCCTGGCGCTCCTTCTTGCGAGCGACCTTGGCACGGTTGCGATCGCCCGATCGCTCGGCGATCACGGTGATGCGCATGGCCTCGTCGGCCTCTGCGTCTGCCTCCATGGCCAAACCTGCCATGGCCACGGCTTCGGCAGCATCCAATTGAGCCGCCTGGGTAATCTTTGCGCGGTCGACCTTACCGGTTTTGTAGGCGGAATCGACGGCCTTCTCGGCCTTCTCGAGGCTTTTCAGCCGCGCTTCGAGTTCGTCGTCGACTTCGGAAGCTTCGGAGTCTTCGTCGGCTTCGGGAGCGTCTGGTTCGTCGTCGGTTTCGGGAGCCTCGAGCTCGTCGTCGGTTTCGGGAGTTTTGAGATCCTTGTTTTCTTCAGCCATGTTTAATCTCTCCATCGCGCATTATTCAGTTGACCGCAGGTAGGCCGAGCGGAACCTGCAGGGATCGTTCTTCGCAGTAAAGCCTGCGAAACGACTACTCGAACGTGAGGATCTTATCGAACCCGGTCATCTGGAAGACTTCCATGACCTCGGGAACGACGTTCCTGAACACGAGCGAACCGCCCGTTGCCGCGCGCTTCTGCATGGCGACGATAACGCGCAGGCCGGCCGATGAAACGAAATCGCATGCAGCCATATCGACGGCGATATCGGATACGCCCTTTTCGTACAGACCGCCCGCGAACTCCTCGAGCTGCGGCGACGTGTTGGTGTCGAGCCTGCCCTCCAGAGCGATGACGTACGGCTTGCCTTCGTCGATAACCTTGATCTCCATACCATTTCCCTTCTCGGTATTGTCAAAAGCATCATTACCTTCTTGATGCATTTTGCCATATTTTCGCCGTTTGTGCGCCCTCGACTAGCAAAGCGTTTCTTTTTCATGTCGAGTTACATGTAGCCCGTGCGCTCGAGCTGATGGTCGACGAGGTCGTTCACCTTGTGGAACGGCTTGCGGAGCGGCAGGCCGAAAACCAACAGCACGCCGACGCAGAGGAGCAGCGGCCAGATGCAGCTGAGGAACGAAGGCCAGAATATGCCGGCGACGCACTCCTGCAGCAGGATCATGGCATAGTGGAACGGGAGGAACGGCACGAGCGCTATGAGGCGGGGATCGAGCATCTGCACGGGGAACGTGCCGCCCGAGGCCGCCACCTGCATGATGAGCAGGATGACGCAGATCGCCTTGCCCACATCGCCAAACAGCTCGCTGATCGTGTACACGAAGAGGCAGAACACCTGCCCGATGAAGATGCCGCAGACGACGAACAGCACGGGATGCACGCATTGGATGTGCAGGAACATCAAATCGCCGAGCAGCACGAGCAGGCTCTGCAGCAGCCCGATGAAGCCGAAAATGCCATACCGCCCGAAGAACTCATGCCGAGGACGCACCTTCCCGTAGCGGCGGCGCAGCTCCTCGATGCGCTCCTCCGCTACGCGCACGCGCATGGTCGACACCATGACGAGCGCGCCCACCCACAGCGACAGCACCGTGTAGAACGGCGCCATGGCCGACCCGAAGTTCTCCACGGCATAGAGCGCCTCGCGCTGCTCCTTGATCGGCGTCGCAAGGCTTGCCGCTAGGACCTCGGGGTCGCCCCCAACGATGACGTCCTCGATCTGCTTCAAGTCGCCAGACCTCAGCGCATCTGCCACGCGTTTCTTCGTGCTCTCGATGCCGGTGGCGGCAGTTTCCAGCTTATCGGCCATCTTGGCAAGGCCGTCCGACAACGTGGAGAGCTGGCTGGACAGGCCGCCGGTGCTCTCGTTGATGCCAGCAAGGGCCGCCTTCAAGCCGTCGACTATCTCCGAGGTGGACTCGCTGGCGCTGGCCAACGATGCACCCAAGCTGTCGATCGACGGTTTCACGCTGTCCTTGAAGTACGCCTTGGTATCGTTCACCTCTGTCTGGGCGTTCGTTATGAGCTCGTCGGTCTTGGCCTCGGCGTCCCTGATGCCCGCGGCAGCGCTCTCCGCATGCCCCTTGGCCTTCTTCAGGTCGGCTACGAGAACCAGTATCTTCTCCTTCAGCTCTTTGCTGATCCACTCGGTGTTCGCCAGCTCTTCCAGCAGATCGATGCGCTCCTGCAGGGCGCCCGGCACCACGTCGACCGCCGAGTACAGTATCTCGAGCGCCCTGTCGATCGTGCTCCTTATCTTGTCGATATCCGCGTCGCGCCCGCTCAGCATGCCCTCCACGATCGTGCCAGCCCGCTCGAACGCCGCCGCAGCGTTTTCGGCACCCGACTTCGCATCGGCAATGGCAACGCTCGCGGAAGCGCCCACGCTCTTCAGCCCATCGAGCGTCACGCCCAACGTCGCGACGATGTCCGACGTCGTGCGCAGAAGCCCCGAGATCGATCGTATCTCGCGGGAGGCGCCCTTCGTGTCGCCCATCGCGTCGTCGAGATGCCCGCTCATCGTGGTGACGTAGGAGCTCATCTCGGGCTTCTTCACGTAGTTGAGCACGTCGTAGGCCACGGTGAGCACAACTTCGCTGACCCGTTGCGTGAAGCTCGCGCGAATGCTCTCCTGGATGGAATCGGCGCCCTTCTGCGTGATGATGGGCGCGATGGGGTTCTCCTTCTGGTTCGTGTAATACACGACCTTGGGATAGGTCGAGTCTTCGGTAAGGTACGTGAGCAAGCTGCTGCTAAAATCTTTGGGAATCACGATAGCCGCATAGTACTTGCTGCTCTCGACGCCCCCCACGGCCTCGTCAGCGTCCACGAACTCCCAATCGAAGCTGTTGTTGCCGCGCAGCTGCGAAGCGAGCGTGTTGCCGACGTTGATGGTGATGGGAACGAGTTCACCCTTGTAACCCTCGTCCTCGTTGGCGACAGCCACCTTGAGGCCGCCCGTGTTGCTGTACGGATCCCAGCTGCCAGCGAGGTTGAACCACGCATACATCGCGGGCGTCACGACGAGCAGCACGATGATCACCACACCGATAATGCTTTTGAAGCCCAGGCGCACGTCGGTGAGGAAGACATCGAGAGTGGGGGATCCCAGCCTGCCCCGCGCGCCGATGCCCTGCGTCGCGGGCACCATTCCAGCCGACGCGTTCGGAGCATTCTTCTGCTCAGGAGCATCGTCGGCAGAGTCTGCGGCTGGAGACAGCCCGAACGCGCCCAAATCACCCAGGATGTTGGCTCCGATGAGGCGGGTCTCCTCCTTGATGCTTCGGTTGGTGTACTCCAAGATGATGAGCGCAATCTGGACGATGAACAGCACCAAGAGCATGATCACCAGGGCGGTGAGCTTCGTGTCGGTGCTCAGGTTGAAGGCGAGGTTGAGGGGAAACATGAGCACGAGCAGCGCGAACGGTATTGCGAACACGAGGATGTCGCCGATTCTGCGCAAACGCGGGTATATCCGGTTGAAGCGCCACGCGCGCTCCTCGATGTCGTCGGCATAGGAGCCGTGCGCCACCAGGGCGCGCATCAGGCCTCGCATGCCCTCTCGCTCTATGTCGCGGCCTGCCTCCTCGCTTGCGAAGAAGCCCGTCTTGCTCGCCTCGTCGTCGAACATCAGCAAGATGTTGCTCATGACGGCGCGCAGGCCGAGCCCGATGAGGAGCGACCCGGGCACGATGAGGAGCAGCATCACCAAGTCGATGACGTAATCCATCCCGTAGGTGCCCGAAAGCGCCTCGCGCATGGCGTGGATGCCGTACGTGAAGGGCAGCGCCGGGTGGATGAACTGGAAGTACTCCGGCATCATCTGGATGGGATACATGCCCGAAGAACCTGGCACCTGCATGATCAGCAGGAAGATGCACAACGACTTGCCTATGTTGCGGAATATCTTGACCAGGGCATAGATCAGGTTCATGTAGACAAACGAGCACACCGCGCCCGCCAGCATGAACAGCCCCGGGTTGGCGCAGTCGATGCCGAGCAGAATGTCGACGCCGCAGATGATCTGCGACTGTATGAACGACAAGATGACGAACAGGAGCCAGCGCCCGAAGTAACGCTGGCGTGCACTTGCGCCCGAAAAGCCGGTGACCTCAACCCGCATGACCGACACGAGGATAAAGCAGCCCACCCACAGCGCCAGATTCGTGTAGAAGGGGGCCACCGCCGTGCCGTAGTTCGACACGGGGCAAATCTTCTCGGTAACCAGCTCCACCGGCATCGAGAGGAACGTCCCCGCGTTTTCGGGGTCAATGTGGAGCATCTCCGACACCTTCTCGACCTCGAGCGCCCTGCGTATAGCCCCGATGTCATCGGTCGTTCCCTTGAGGTTCTTCTCTATGGCGCCCAGCAGCCCCTGCGTGTTCGCTATGGCGGACTCGGCAGACGCGAGCGCCGAATCGGTTTGCGATAGAACCGACCGTAAATTAGCCACCTGGGGCTCGAACAGGCCCAGGGCGACCGATAGCTCCGAAAGTGACACGCCCAGCTCGTATGCACCTTGGTCGAGCTGCGGCATCACCTCGCTTGAAATGAGGCTCGTCCCTTCCTTGACGTTCGCAGACATCTCCTGGACGGAAGCGTTCATATCGGAGACGCGCTGGTCGACGGTGGTTACGGCACCGTCGATGACCTCGATAACGGCCTCCAGCCTTTCAACCGCCTCCTTCAGCTCCGGGCTGGCATCCCCCACGACGTTGAGGACGGCTTCGATGCGGGCCTTCGCGGTCTTCAAGTCGGCCGTCGCGTTGTTGAGCGTGGTTGCCGCTTGAGCCGACACATCCGAGATGGTGCTCGCCGAATCGAGGATCGTCTTCGACAAACCGCCTTCGTATTCGCTAGCCTTGGCACGCAGGGAATCGACCTCGTCCGAACCCTCCTCCATCTTCGCGCGAATCTCGGGCAAGCGGTTGTACGTTACCGCGAGCGCGGCATCGGCCCCCGCCGCCGCGTCGCGCCACCCGGCGATGGCGCTTGCAGCATCGTCGAGCGACAAGCGCGCCTTCTCCAAATCGGCCAGGATCCCCTCGATTTCAGAGACGGCCGACTTCTTCGTCTTGTCGATCTTTCCGTCCAAATCGTGGGATACGTCCTGCGCCGACCCGAGCACCTTCTGGCTGACGGTGGACGAGAACCCCTGGTTGATTTGCCGAATGAGCGTTTGGGCCGCCGAATCGGTAACCTTGGTGGCTACGGCGCTGTACTTTTCGTTGGGATAGTAGTAGATGGTGGGCGGCTTGTCCGAGCCCTCAAGAATGCCGAGCATGTTCTCGCTCAGGTCCTCGGGCATCACGAGCGTGGCATACACCTCGCCGCTCTCGGTGTCGCGCAATGCCTCTTCGCGCTTATCGTAGAACCGCCAGTCGATGCTGTCGTTGTCCGCCAGCTTCTCGGAGACCTGCTTGCCGATGTCGATCTCGCCGGCAAGGTTGTTCTTGGCCCCCCTGTCCTCGTTCACGACGGCAATGGGCATTCTGCCCGTGTTCGCGTACGGGTCCCAGTTCGCCACGATGCAATACCACGCGTATAAACCGGGGAGCACGAGCAACCCCGCCACGACTATCAGGGCAATGGGGTTTTTCACCAATGCCAGCACATCGCGCTTGAATATGGCTCCAACTGTCTTCATGCGCTGAACGTCGTCGCCGCCTCTCGTTAAGGGTGCCGTACCGTTCCCCTGAAGGAGAATTGTACGGGAGAACGGCCCGAAAAGCACGGAGATGTGCGGTTCCAGGCCACGACGGCCAAAGGTTGGCGCCTTTGCCGCCTAACGGCCGACGAGTGTTTTTGCCTGCTCGGCGATGCGCGCGGCAAAAGCCTTGCCGTCCTCGATGCGCGCGGCGATCTCGCCACGGGCGCGCTCGAGCGCCTCGGAACCCGACTCGCTCAGATTGTCCGCCATCTCGGAGGCGGCGAACAGCGCATCCCGAGTGCGGGTGCGCATGGAGTTAGCCATCTCGTAGGCGGCCAACGCCTTGGGCGCCAACTTGTCGGCAGCATCGGCGGCCCCTTGCTGGGCGGCTTTGCGCGCCGAAGCGAGCGCCTCTTTCGCGCGCGCCGCCAGGTGGTCCTCCTTGTCGAGGACAACGCGCATGGCCGAAGCCGCCTCGCTCAGCGTTTCGGGCGTCAAATCGGAAGATGCCCCGTAGGTCGTCTGCAGTATCTGCTCGGCGAGCTCGCCGGTTTCCGCCGTGACCGCGTCCACTTCCTCTTCCACGGCAACGACGTCAACTTCTTCCCCGGTCTCGAGCTGGGTGCCATGCACGTTCATGACGAGCATCTGCAGGCGGTTCTCGATGTTCGCGAAGCTGACGTCGGGGTCGTAGTCGAGCGAGAGGATCTGCGCCGCCGGGTACAGCTCGCGCAGGCGCTTCACGATGCCGCGCCCCACGATGTGGTTGGGCAGGCACCCGAACGGCTGCAAGATGAGGAACGCCTCGCAGCCCCGATTGGCGTGGTGAATGATCTCGCCGGGAATGAGCACGCCCTCGCCGGCGTCGAACGTGTGGTGGATGATCGGGTCGGAATCCTCCACCAGCTCGGGCATGCGGGTGGCCGGCTCGTAAAGCGGATGCGCGCTCGCGATGCGGTCGCACACGTTGTGCCCGTGCTCGAACACGGCGTTGGTGATGGCGTACCAGGCCGACTCCGTGAGGGGCTTCTTCACGTCGTATTCCGCGATCTGCGCGCCCTTGTAGAAATAGGACTTGCGGATGACGTCGGTCATCTTGGCCTCGATGATCTCGAAGCCGTTGTCTTCCAGGTACTGCTCAACATCGTGGTTGGCGCCGGGATGGAAGTTCAAGAGGTACTCGCCGACGATGAGCACGCGCGGGCGCGGCTCCGATCGGTCGTATTCGACGGCGCGCATGATGTCGATGGCGCGCCGGAACCCGCGCTGGGCGCCCGACGCCCCATGGCGCTCCAGCCCCCCGATGACCTCGTCCATCGCGCGCTCGAACGCCTCGTTGGCGCTGCCGGGCACCAGCTCGTAGGGGCGCATCTTGCGCAGCAGCTCCTCGAGGGCGTCGATCATCGGCAAGGTGGTGGCGACGCGCACCGCCGAAGCAACCGTCATCTTGAAGCCGGGATGCAGGTTGTGGTAGTCCACGTCGTCGTTCGTGATGATGGGCACGTGCGCGTACCCGGCATCGTCGAGCGCCTTGCGCAGCAGCGCGCCGTAGTGCGTCAGGCGGCAGTCGCCGATGTACTTGCCGGTGCCGATGGCAACCTCGCAGTCGTCGTATTTCCCCGAGCGCAGTTCGGCCAGGCATTCCCCGATGGTCATCTGCGCGGGGAAGCAGATATCGTTGTGCACGTACTGCTTGCCCAGCTGGATGGCTTCTTCGCGGCCGATGGGCACGGGAACCGCACGGCTTCCCTGCTTGCTGAACGCGGCGGCCATCATGCGCCCGAACGCGTGCGACGTGTTGGGCACCAGGATGACCTTCTGCTTGCGGTCGGCTTTCACGTACTTCTTGGGATACGGGTCGTGCAATGGGCGCAGCGGCGCGGCCGAGCGCTCCTGGCGCTTGATGTCGATCGTCTCGACGAACGAGCGGATGCGGATGCGCAGCGGGCCGGGAACGTCGGATTCGTCGACCTTCAGGATGAGCGGCGACTTGTCGGTGATTTCGTGGGTCAGGCGCACGATCTCGTCGGAAAGGTAGGCGTCGTGGCCGCACCCGAAGCTGACGACCTGCGCGTACTCGAGGTTCGGGTCCTGCGCCGAGATGATGGCGGTCGACAGCATGCGCGCATGGTAGTTGTTCACGATGTCGAGGCGGCTCTTCGACAGGTCGACGTCCCCGATGCCGGGCACGGCATCGGGTGTGAGCACGGGAATGCCGAGCGCCGTGAACATGCCGGGGAGGTCGTGGTTGACCAGCGGATCGTTGTGGTACGGGCGCGATGCAAGCACCACGGCATACGTCCCCTCACGCCGCACGTGCTCGATCACCTCGCGCCCGGCGGCCAGCAGCTCCGACCTGAACTTCCGTTGCGCTTCGTCGGCCGCGGCGATGGCGCGGCTGGTGAGGCCCTGGTCGATGCCGAACGTCTCGCTCATCCACTTCCCCAGCTGGCGCTCGCGGTCCTCGTCGGAATACCAGTGCCACAGCGGCGCGTCGAACACCACGTTCGCGCGCACCTCGGGGTTGTCGGAATTGCGCATGACGATGGCATAGCCCTTCACCACGGCGCACATCGATTCGCTCGTCTTCTCGGTGTTCTCGGTGGGAACGGTGGTGATCGACGGCATGAAGATGCGGTCGACGCGCATGCGCTCCAAATCGCGCACATGACCGTGCACGAGCTTCGCGGGGAAGCAGATGGTGTCGGAAGCAACGGCAGGCAACCCGTGCTCGAACATCGAGCGCGTGGAGCGGTGCGAAAGCTTTACGGTGAACCCGAGCGCGCGCCAGAACGTCGTCCAAAACGGCATGGTGTCCCAGAACGCGAGCACGCGGGGAATGCCGATGGTCACGCCGCGCGGCTCCGCGATCTGGGGCGCGGGATAGTCGTTGAACAGCAGGTGCTCGCGCACGTCGAACAAGTTGGCTGCCGCCTGCTTGCGCTCGCGCGCGGCCTTCACCTTCTCGCGCACGGCCGCATCGCGCGGATCGCCGACGACCTCGCCACGCTCGCATCGGTTGCCGGTGACGTACGTCGACCCATCGGAGAACGTGACGACGGACCGGATGCAGTTGTTCGTGCAGAACGGGCACGTCACGTTGGCGGTTTGGGTGTAAGCGAGATCGCGCGCTGCTTTCAAGCCGATGAACGAGGAGATCAGGCGGCCCTCACCCTCCGTGATGGCCCGCTCGGATTCGCGGATGGCGAACAGCGCTGCGCCGATGGCCCCCATGAGTCCTGGGTACGGCGCGCGCGTCACCGGGCAGCCCACATAGTCCTCGAACGCGGCGAGCACGGCGTCGTTGGTGAACGTGCCGCCCTGCACGACGATGCGCTTGCCCAGGTTGTCGAGGTTCGAGATGCGGATGACCTTGGTGAACACGTTCTCGATGATGGAACGGCACAGGCCCGCCATGATGTCGTCGGGCGATTTGCCGTTCCTCTGCTCGGTCACCACGGACGAGTTCATGAACACGGTGCAGCGGCTGCCCAGCTCGGCCGGGCTCTCCGAGCGGAACGCCGCATCGGCGATGTCTTGCGTCTTTATGCCCAGGTT
>CACWWI010000053.1:0-850 GCA_902764575.1 uncultured Coriobacteriaceae bacterium | reverse complement strand
TCGGTGACGATGCCGTCGTCGATCCAGATGGCCTTCATGTCCTGGCCGCCGATATCGAGGATGAACGTGGCGTCGTCCACATAGCGCGCCGCCGCGAACGCATGCGCCACGGTCTCCACCACATGGCAGTCGGCACGGAAGGCCTTGGCAAACAGGAGCTCGCCGTAGCCGGTCGTTGCGCACCCGACGATATCGAGGTGCACGCCCGCTGCGCTCCAGCGGTCATCGAGATCGGCCAGCGCGGCCTTGGCCACGTCGAGGGGCTCGCCCTCGTTGTTCGCGTAGAACGAGTCGAGCAGGTTGCCGTCCTCGTCGACGAGGGCGAACTTGGTCGTGGTCGATCCCGAGTCGATGCCGAGGAAGGCGCGCACGGTATCGCCGTGCTCGAAAGCTGCCGGGCCCGCGGGCAACGGCTGCAGGGCGTGACGCTCCCGGAAAGCGGCCAGCTCCTCGGTGGAGGAGAAGAACGGCTTTCCCCCGCTCGGCTTCACGCGCAGCCCATCGGCCGCTTCCGCGATGGTCGCGCGGGCAGCGCCCAGCGTTGTCGGCTTCGCGTCCCACTCGCTCGCACCCGCCATCTTCTGGAGCGAGAGGGCCGCGCCGCGCGCGACGATGATCTCGGGCTGGTCGGGCACGATGACATCGGCGTCGGCAAGCCCCAAGCGCTCCTGGAACACGCGCACGAGCGTGGGATTGAACGTGAGCGGGCCGCCTTCGAAGATGACGGGAGGGATGACGTCGAGACCCTGCGCCAAGCCACCGAGCGTCTGCTTGGCAACGGCGTGGAACGTCGAGAGCGCGATGTCCTCCTTGGCCGCCCCCTGGTTGATGAGCGGCTGGATATCCGTCT
>CACWWI010000052.1 GCA_902764575.1 uncultured Coriobacteriaceae bacterium | reverse complement strand
GTAGCCCTGGCTGGCTGGCGGGAGGGCGTAGCGAGGTTAAGCCAAAGGAGGAGCGAGATCCACTTTTTCGCCCGTTCTTGGCGAAAAAGTTAGCTCGCGACGACGACGCGTCGAGCGTAGCCCTCCCGCCAGCCAGCCAGGGCGGACAAGTAAGGGAGACAAAAGATGGCAGAAGAAAAGGCAGGCGCGAAGTACGTGTTGCGCGCCATTCCTGACAAATGCTACGAGGAGGCGATCGAGGCCAAGGCTCGTGGCGAGATGATCGGGTGGAGCGCTTCGAACTTCCCGCAGGAGATCACCACCGCGTTGGGCATTCCCGTGGTGTATCCCGAGAGCCAGGCGGCGCAGATCGCCGCAAAGCGCGGTGCGCTGCCGTTGCTCGAGCACGCCGAGGGCGACCTGGGCTACTCCAACGACCTGTGCGCCTATGCGCGCATCAGCCTGGCATACGCCGATGTGGGGGAGTGCCCCAACGGCGAGCGCGACATGCCGCTTCCCGATTTCGTGCTGTGCTGCAACAACATCTGCAACTGCATGATGAAGTGGTACGAGAACCTGGGCAAGCAGCTGGGCATCCCGGTCATCATGATCGACGTGCCCTACAGCAACGACTACGACATCGACGAGAAGCGCGTCGCCTACGTGGGCGCGCAGTTCCGCGCCGCCATCGACCGGATCTGCGAAATCACCGGCAAAACCTGGGACGAGGCCAAGTTCGAGGAAGTGTGCCGCCGCTCGAGCGAGTGCGGACGCCTATGGCTCGAGGCCGCGTCGTACACGAACTACAAGCCCTCGCCCGTGAACGGGTTCGAGCTGTTCAACCACATGGCGGTTGCCACGGTGGCGCGCGGTCGCCAGGAGTCGGTGGAGGCGTTCCGCATGCTCATCGACGACTACCGCAGCTTCGTGAAGAACAACGAGTCCAACTGGCATGCGCCCGAGAACCATCGCATCATGTTCGAGGGCATCGCGTGCTGGCCGTACCTGCGCGCTACGCTCACGCCGCTCAAGGAGGCGGGCGTGAACACGACGGCCATGGTGTACGGCCCTGCGTTCGGCCTGACGTACAGCACGTTCGACGAGATGATCGAGGCGTATTGCAGCGTTCCCAACGCCGTGAACCTCGAGCGATCCGTCGAGTTGCGCAAGCAGGTGGGTGCCGCCGGCAAGATCGAGGGCGGCCTTGTGCACATCAACCGCTCGTGCAAGATGTGGTCGGGCTTCGCGCCCGAGCTCGCCCGTCGTGTGTCGACGGACCTGGACATCCCCATGGTGCTGTTCGACGGCGACCAGGCCGACCCGCGCAACTTCAGCGAGGCCCAGTACCAGACGCGCGTGGAGGGGCTCGTCGAGATCATGGAATCGAACCGGAAGGGGGCATAGGTCATGGCTGCAATCGAAACTATGCTCGAAACGTTCAAGGGCATCGCGAGCAACCCGCACGCGCAACTGCAGAAGCACCTGGAGGCAGGCAAGCGCGTCATCGGCGTGGGGCCCTACTACGCCCCCGAGGAGCTGGTGTATGCGGCGGGCGCCGTGCCGTTCGGCGTGTGGGGCTGCATGGGTGCGCCCAACGAGGCGCGCAAGTACTTCCCGCCGTTCTACTGCTCGATTTGCCAGATGACGCTCGAGATGGGTCTTACCGGCAAGCTCGAGGGGCTGTCGGGCTACATGACCACGGCGCTGTGCGACACGCAGCGCGCCGCATCGCAGAACTGGCGTGCGGGCGTGGGCAACGCAATCCCGCTCATCTACGTGTCGCAGCCGCAGAACCGCAAGGCCGACTTCGGCCGTGCGTACGCCGTTGATTCGTATGCGCAGGTAGCGCATGAGGTGGAAGAGTGCGCGCACGGTATCATCGACGACGAGAACCTGGGCGCCGCCATCCGCCTGTACAACGAGTGGCGTGCGGCTATGCGCGAGTTCGTGGAACTGGCGGGTGCGCATCCCGCGGAAGTGGGCGTTCGCGCGCGCCTGGCCGTGATCCAGGCGGGCTACTACATGGACAAGGCCGAGCACCTCGCGATGGTGCGCGAGCTCAACGAGGCCTTGGCGCAGCTGCCGGAAAGCGCCAACGGCTTCAAGCGCGTGGTGCTGAGCGGCATCTTCGAGGACATCCCCGCTATCGTCGAGATGCTCGACGAGATGGGTTATGCCGTGGTGGCCGACGACCTGGCCAAGGAGAGCCGTGCGTTCGCGATGGCCGTGCCCGAGGACGAGCCTCCGATGGAGGCGCTCGCCGAGGCCTGGTGCGCGCTCGACGGCGACTCGCTGCTGTACGATCCCGAGAAGCTGCACCCGAAGAAGGTCGCCGACCTTGCGCGGGCTTCGCAGGCGCAGGGCGTCATCCTGCTGCTCGCCAAGTTCTGCGACCCCGAGGAGTTCGACGCGCCCTTCGTGAAGGCCGCGTGCCAAGAGGCGGGCATCCCGTTCCTGCAAATCGAAGTCGACCAATCGACTGAAACCTATGAGCAGGCCCGCACGCAGCTGGAAGCCTTCGGCGATTTGCTGTAGCGCCATGGACTTGTTTCTGGGCATAGACGTCGGATCGACCGCTTCGAAGTGCGTGATCGTAAACGCGCAAGGCCAGGTTGTCGCACGTGGGCTTCACGCCACCGGCGCGGGAACCGCGGGCCCGCGGCTGTGCGTGGAAGAGGCCTTGCGCGGTATCGGCCTGGCTTCGGTCGAAGAGGTCGCCTCCTCTTGCTCAACGGGATACGGTCGACATCTGGAGGCCTGGACCGACAAGCAGGTTTCAGAGCTCTCGTGCCATGCGAAGGGGGCGGCGAAGCTCTTCGAAGGCGTCCGCACGGTCATCGACATCGGCGGGCAAGATGCCAAGGTGCTGTCGCTTTCGGAGGATGGCAAGCTGGTCGATTTCGTAATGAACGATAAGTGTGCCGCTGGTACAGGGCGCTTCCTGGACGTTATGGCGGGTGTGTTCGGATGCGGGGTAAGCGACCTATCGGAACTCGACCGCGAGTCGACCGAGGTCGCGCCTATCTCCTCGACCTGCACGGTATTCGCGGAATCCGAGGTCATTTCGAAGCTGGCCGCCGGCACGCCCATCCCCAACATCGTGGCCGGCGTGCACGAGTCGGTTGTCGAGCGCACGTACGGCCTGGCGAAGCGCGCGGGTATAAAACCCGTCGTGGCCATGACCGGTGGCGTGGCACTGAACGACGCGCTGCGCGAACGACTCGAGAACCGCATCGGGCATCCCATCGCCACGACCGACGACGCCCAGTTCGTCGGCGCCTACGGTGCCGCCCTCTTTGCGCTCGGGTAGCCGCGCTTGGCGGAGGAACGGGCTACAGGCGTGAAACCGGCGCTCATTCCTCCTTGGACGCGAAGGGGGACAGCGGGCCCTTTCCCTGTTCCGAGAGGGTGAGGGTCATGCAGTTCGGGTCGTAGTCGCCCGAGAGCTTCGCTTCCCTCACGTTCTGCATGCTCTCTTGCACCTTGCGCTTCTCGCGCTTGTAGCGGTTGGTGAAATACGAAGCGGCGCACACTATGGGCAAGATCGCGAACACCGCTGCTGCATAATACGTCCCCTCGCTGGGAGGGCTGATGACGAGTATCGCGATGGCGATGGCGAGCCCGCCCAGGAAGAAGGGAAGCGTCCAGGGAAGCTCCTTTTTGATCGTGCCCTTGAACGCCGCGTCCGTCTGCTTCTTCTCGTCAATCGGCAGGTTGATGGCCACCTTGCCCGTCTGCCCGTTGATTCCCGCCAGGTACTTTTCGCCCCCGTAAGCGATGACGATGAGCCATACGGGCAAGAGCGTTTGCTCTTCGTGGCCGTTGAGGAAGCGGGTGGTGCAGTGGTCCCCCTCGATGAACGGTCCCCGATCGAGGCCCGGTGCGGTTTCCTTGGCGGCGAGAATAGCCGACACGCACATGCGGTTGCCGATACGGTCATCGACCCCCTCGGCGTCAACGGTGTAGCGTTCGGCCATGAAGCCCGGAAGGTATTCGGTTGAAAACGGCACACGCTCGTCGAGGTCGTACGGTTCGATCGAGTCCATCATGTCGTCGGGCATGCGCTCTGATCCGTCGGCGGGGATACGAGCGTATTCGTACGTTCCCGCGCGGCGAAAGTATCGCTCGCTGTAAGAGTTCTTGCCCGCGTCTTTCTTCTGGGATTTGTACGTGCAGTCGAAATTCACCACGCCGTCTTTCAACCAAAACGGAACGTATGCTCCTTGGGCGGATCCGATGCGGCTCGTGGCGATGAAGTCGTCGGGCAGGTAGTCTTTCTGGGCGATGTAGCTTTCGTAGCGCTCGACGGCTTGCTGTTTCGAAATCGCGAACGGGATGATGGAATCGGGTTCGAACTCGCCCTCGAAGCGATGGGGGGCCACCTCGTTGTTGCCGCAATAGGGGCAGGTGTCGGCTGCGATGAAGTCGTCGGCCATGAGCTCGGCACCGCATTCGGGGCAGAGATAGCCCTCGAGGGATGCGCTGACCCGCTTGGTCTCGAGCGCCTCTGCGTCGTAGGCGTTGCGGCACCACATGCACGTAAGGGAGCCCGTTGCCGCATCAAACCTAACTGCACCGCCGCACGACGGGCATTTGTACACTTCGAGTGTGGTGTTCTCGTCCATGATCAGACCTCCTGCTTGCTCGCGTTCCCAGCTCCCGCCTGAACAGGATTGCTCGGAGTAAACAGTATCTCATTTCCATGGGGGATTCTCTCGTTTTAGGCATATGGAAAAACTGTCTAGTTAGTTTTCCTTCGTGTTTTTGTACTGTTGCATCAGTCGAAAAGTGACGTTTCCACGACCAATGTGAAAGGGGTTCAGATGAACATCGTCGTCGCTGTAAAAGTCGTTCCCGACGACCAGGACATTCAGGTGACCGCCGCAGGCGAGCTTGACATGTCCAAGGCACACCAGGCCATTTCCGCCTACGACCTGAACGCAATCGAGGCTGCGGCGCAGCTCGCCGCCGCTGCTGGCGATTCCACCGTGAGCGTGGTGACCGTCGGCGGTTCCGCCATCGATGACTCGAAGCTCAAGAAGAACATCCTCGCACGCGGCGCCGACCAGCTGTTCATGGTGGCCGACGATGCCGCCGCCGATCTCGACGCGCACGCAACGGCTGCCGCGCTGGCCGAGAAGATCCAGGCCATCGGCGCCTGCGATGTCGTCATCTGCGGCGACGGCTCTGCCGACAACTACGCGCAGCAGGTGGACGTGCAGCTCGCGGCCAAGCTCGGCGTGCCGAGCGTGAACGGCGTGGTGAAGATCGAGGCCAACGGCGCTGCGATTACCGCCGAGCGCAAGCTCGAGGACGTCGTTGAGGTCGTCGAAGTTCCGACCCCCTGTGTGCTGGCCGTTTCCCCCGACGTGGCTCTGCCGCGCATCCCGGGCATGAAGGACATTCTGAAGGCCGGCAAGAAGCCGATGGACATCGCCGGCGCGGGCGAGATCGCCGCCGCCACGGTGAAGACCATCGAAGTGAAGGCGCCCGAGGCCGCCGAGCGCAAGCTCGACGTGAAGGATGCTGCCGACGACGGCGCCATCGAGGCGTTCGCCGCCGCCATCAAGGCCGCCCTGTAGTAGGAAAGGATGAACACCATGAAAGCATTCGTCATTGCTGAACATGCAGATGCGGCCAGCGCCCTGGCAGCAGGAGCGCGTACGATGGCCGACGAGGTCGCCGTTGCCGTGATCGGCGCCGAAGAGGTGCCCGCGGGCATCGCCGATGCCGCTTACCATGTCGCCGTCCCCGCCGATGCGGTGGCCGACGATGCCAACCTGACCCTGGCCCCGGTCGTCGAGGGCGCCGATGTCGTCATCGCCGAGCCGACCCGCCATGTGAAGTCGGTCGTGGGCAAGCTCGCCGCCGCTGCGGGTGCCAGCGTGATCACCGACGCGCTCTCCATCGAGGGCGGCGTGGCCACCGAGATGTACTTCGGCGGCGTCGGTCAGGTCAAGCGCCAGGCCGAGACTTCCTGCGCGTTCTACACGGCTGGCGCCGGCGCGTTCGGCGACGCTCAGCCGAGCGGCGGCAACGGTGCCGCCGAGGAGCTCGCCTGGGTGGCTCCGGCCAACGCGGTGAAGCTCGTGTCGTCTTCTCCCATCGAGAAGAGCGGCGTGGACCTGACGAAGTCCGACGTGGTCGTGGCCGCGGGCCGCGGCTTCGCGGAAGAGGGCGACCTCGATCTCGCACGCGCGTTCTGCGACAAGATCGGCGCAGGCCTGGGCTGCTCGCGTCCGCTCGCCGAGGGCGTCAACTGGATGCCCACCGAGACCTACATCGGCGTTTCGGGTCTCATGCTCTCGCCGAAGGTCTACGTCGGCGTCGGCATCTCCGGCCAGATGCAGCACATGGTGGGCGTGAAGAGCGCCGGCACCGTGTTCGCCATCAACAAGGACAAGAACGCGCCCATCTTCAAGCAGTGCGACTACGGACTGGTGGGCGACCTCAAGACCATCCTGCCGGCCCTTACCGCCGCCCTGTAGGGCGCACCTGGCAAAGGGGGCAAAGGGGCGCCCCCTTTGCCCCCTTTTTGATAAGAGAGAGGACTTGTTGTGTCAGATTTCGAAGTAATCGTCGTCGGCGCGGGGCTCGCGGGCTCGGTGGCGGCGTACGAGCTCGCCAAGCTGGGCAAGGAAGTGCTCGTGGTGGAGCGCGGCAACTTCGCCGGCGCCAAGAACATGACCGGCGGGCGCATCTACGTGCACTCGCTGCGCAAGGTGTTCACCGACGAGGAGCTCGCCGATGCGCCGTTCGAGCGCAAGATCACCCATGAGCGCATCTCGCTCATGGCGCCCGATGCCAACTTCACGGTCGACTTCTCGTCGAACGCGATGGACAATCCCGACACCGCGAGCTACTCGGTGCTTCATGCGACGTTCGACCAATGGCTCGCCGAGAAGGCCGAGGAGGCCGGTGCCGAGATGATCTACGGCATCCCGGTGGAGAGCCTGCTGAAAGACGAGAACGGCAAGGTCTGCGGCGTGCGCGCCGGCGAAGACGAGATCACGGCCGACGTGGTCATCCTCGCCGACGGCGCAAACTCGCTGCTGGCAAAGGAGGCCGTTGGTTACGAGAAGCCGCCCGCCAACCAGATGGCCGTGGGCGTCAAGGAGGTCTTCGAGCTTCCTGCCGCCACCATCACCGACCGCGTGCTCGCGGGGTCCGACGACGAGGGCGCCGCCTGGCTGTTTGCAGGCGACGCGACGCACGGTACGTTCGGCGGCGGGTTCATGTACACCAACAAGGAGTCCATCAGCTTGGGCGTCGTGGCTGGCATCGAGGCGTGCGCCAACGGCGACGCGCCCGTGTACCAGATGCTCGAGGACCTGAAGAACCATCCCGCGGTCGCGCCGCTCATCAAGGATGCGAAGGTCGTGGAGCATTCGGGCCACATGGTTCCCGAAGGTGGCATCAACATCATGCCGCCGCTCGTGGCCGACGGCGTCATGCTCGCAGGCGACAGCGCCATGATGTGCATCAACCTGGGCTACATGGTTCGCGGCATGGACTACGCCGTGGCAGCCGGTCAGCTGGCTGGCCGTAACGCTGCCGTTGCGCTCGAAGTGGGCGACACGTCCGCTGCCGTGCTGCAGTGCTATGTGGAGGATCTGGCGAACTCGTTCGTCATGAAGGACCTGTGCGAGTACTATGCCGAGCCGGCGTTCCTGGAAGGCTTCACCCGCATGTTCCGCGGCTACCCCGAAATGATCCGCGACATCTTGAACGATATGTTCATCGTCGACGGCCGTCCGGCGAAGCGGCTTCTGAACATGACGTGGCCGAAGATCAGGACGATCGGCATCTTCAACATCCTGAAAGACGTGAGGGGAGCGCTGAGTGCCCTATGAGTTCGATAGAGATCACCGTGAACGTGGACGAGTACTTGGCGCTGAACAAGTACGAGGTGGACGAGGAGACGCCCCATATCGAGCTGGTCGAAGATCCCGATGACGCCGAGTTCGATAAGCTGATTCGCGTGTGCCCGGCCGCGCTGTACAAGCGCGACGAGGACGGCCGCAAGAGCTTCGATTACGCCGGCTGCCTCGAGTGCGGCACGTGCCGCATCATCTGCGGCGACACGATCGTCGAGAAATGGACCTACCCCGGTCCTACGATGGGTGTGGAATATCGCTTCGGATAGTCTGCGCCGAGCTGCGATTTGTGAGAAAATGGACCGGAAGGGGCCTTCCGGTCCATTCGTTATTGGTGGGAGTGCACGTGAGCTTCACGCTGAACATCGTCGAACACGAGCTGGAACCGTTCGGGCGCGTGGTGCGCACGTTCGATGGGAATCCGGTGCTGGGCGAGGTGCGCCACTATCTGAACGCGGCGACGGCCGAGGGGCCCGCCACGTTGTACGTGTGCGACAACGAGATCGACGTGCTCGCCGCCCACCAAGCGGGATGCTACGCCGTGTACGTCGGCCCCGACGCAGAGGAGCCGGTCGAGGGAGCGGTGCTCTCGGTGCTGGAGGGCGAGGCGGCCTCGGTCGTGTTCGACGCGCTGCTCGACATCGCCCGCCGCTACAGCGACTGGGAGCGCTCCATGGACTTCCTGCGCCTGACCGACGGCTCGCTCCAGGACCTGCTCGACGTTAGCGAGCCGTTCCTGCGCAACAACGTGGTCGTGCTCGACCCGGCGCTCAAGCTGCTCGCTTATACCAAGAACGTTCCCTGCGACGATCCCATCACGGTCGCGCTCATCGAGCACGGGTACCACACCGACGAGAACGTCCGCAAGTTCAAGTTGCACAAGCGCTTCAAGCCGTGGTCCGAAAGCGACGGGTTCGTCATCAACGACACGCATACGATCTGCAAGTACGTGACGGTTGCCAGGTCGTTCAAGTCGCGCTCGTCGTTCTCGATTATCTCCGTGATGATGTGCAACGTCGCCGACCCCGACCCGTACCTCCTCGACATCTACGAGATGTTCATAGCGCGGATCGGCTACTATGCGGAGCGCGATTATCCCGACAACAAGCCTTCGGGAAGCGTGGTCGATACGTTCCTCAAGGACCTCCTTTCGGGCGGCGTGGTTGACGAGGGTGCGATCGTGGAGCGTAGCCAGTACGTGGGCATCCCGCACGACGCGCGGTTCTGCCTGTTCTACATCAAGGCGGGCGAGCATTCGATGCCCAGCTCGAGGCTGCTTTCCGACGTGTCGCTCTCGGTGGCGCCGGCGAAGACGGTCATCTTCGACGACGCCGTCGTGGTGCTGTGCTTCAACTGCCAGAACAGCAAGTGCGCGCAGCATTGCCTGGCGGCGGAAGCCTGCCCCCACAACAAGCGCACGGTGTCGCATCGCCTCAACGACCTGCTCGAGCGCTACGACCTCACCTGCGGCCGCAGCTCGAAGTTCACGGGGCTGTGGCATACGCGCATTGCCTACGAGCAGGCCAGGCAGGCGTACTTGATAAGCCAGGACAAGTCCATCGTCGCCAACGATCCCGTAGAGCGCCGCATCTGGAGTCGCATCTTCTCCTTCGACGCCTATGCCATGACCTATCTGGTGAAGAAGATGTCGGGGGACGAATTGAACATGATTCGTCTCACGTATGCCGGCGCCATCCTTGACGAGATGGCCGAGCAGGACAAGGCGTCGAAGACGAACAACTACGAGTTCCTTAACGCGTATCTTGTTCACGAGCGGCGCCTGACGGTGGTGGCAGAAAAACTGCACATGCACCGCAACAACGTGAGCTACCGCATCAATCGCATCGAGAAGCAGTTCGGCATCGACACGAACGACCCGAAACTTCGCCAGGACCTGCTGCTCGCGTATGCCATCCGCAACGACATTATGCAAGGTGCACAATAGCCACCCTCCCAAAAACGTGTGCACAGCACAATGACCGCCCTACCTCCCGGGTTTAGATTGGCGTCAAGCCAAAAGCGAATGCGCAATTATTCGAAAGGGAGGAATTCGCTATGGATATGAAGAAATGGGTCGCCGAGCAGATCGCCGCTCCGCGCAAGAAGGCCATGCCGGTTCTCACGTTCCCAGCTGCCGAGATGATGGGCATCACCACCAAGGAGCTCATCTACTCGTCCGACTTGCAGGCTGACGCCATGATGTATATCCATGACCACACCGACATGGCGGCCGTGCTTGCGTTCATGGACCTGTCGGTGGAGGCCGAAGCGTTCGGCAGCAACATCTGCTACAGCGACAACGAGGTTCCCACGGTGGTTGGCTCGATCATCGACGAGGACAGCAACGTCGACCTCTTGAAAGTGCCCGATTGCCGCGAGGGCCGCACGGGCGTGTGCATCGAGGGTGTGCGCAAGATCGCCGAGCGCGTGAGCGACAAGCCCGTCATCGCCGGCAACATCGGCCCGTTCTCGTTGGCCGGCCGCTTGATGGACGTCAACGAGGTCATGTTCCTGTGCTACGACGAGCCCGAGCTCGTGCATGACGTGCTCGAGAAGGTCACCGGCTTCATTATCGACTACACCAAAGAGCTGAAAGCCGCTGGCGCCGACGGCGTTTTGATGGCAGAGCCGCTGGCCGGCCTGCTGTCGCCCGACCTGACCGAGGAGTTCTCCAACCCGTACGTCAAGCGCATCGTCGACGAGTGCCAGGACGACGAGTTCATCGTCATCGTGCACAACTGCGGTTCGAGCGTTTCCAAGACCATCGACAGCATCGTCGAGACGGGCGCTGCCGGCTTCCATCTGGGCAACGCCATCGACATGGCCGAGATGATGCCGCACATCCCCGCCGACGTCCTGTGCTTCGGCAACATCGACCCGGCCGCCGAGTTCTGCCATGGCACGCCTGAGAGCGTGTACGGTGCTACCATCGAGCTGCTCGAGAAGTGCGCGCAGTATCCGAACTTCATCATCTCGAGCGGTTGCGACATCCCGCAGCTTACCCCCTGGGAGAACATCGACGCGTTCTTCTCGGCCGTCGACCACTTCTACGCCGATACCGTGAGCGAGGAGACGAAGGCAGCCGCCGAGGCAGCCAAGCCCGCCGCCGCCACCATGACCTCGCGCGAGCGCTTCTTCGCCGCCGTCAACCACGAGCCGGTCGACCGCATCCCGGTGAACCCGTTCGTGGCCGGCACCAACCGCATCCTCACGGGCGCGACGTTCCCCGAGTGGGCTTCGAGCGCCGAGCTCATCGCGAAGGGCTACACCGAGATGGCCAAGATGTTCCCCGAGGAGGACTGCGTGCTCGTCGTCGTCGACTTCACGGTGGAGGCCAGCGCTTGGGGCCAGAAGGTCATCTACAACCGTAACAACCCGGGCCGTCCCGACCCGGCGAACCGCCTCGTGCCCACGGCTGACGATTACGGCACCATCAAGCCGGTCGACGCGACGAAGGCCGAGCGCATGGTCATGCACCGCGACGCGTGCAAGATCGTCGTCGACGAGTTGAAGGACGAGAAGCCCGTGTTCGCCTACGTCATGGGCCCTCTGTCCACGCTGTCGCTCCTGCGCGGCCAGCGCAAGATCCGCCGCGACTTCTCGGGCCACACCGACGAGATTCGCGGTGCCGTGGAGAACATCACCGAGACGCTCGAGCAGTTCGTCGACATGCTGATGGAAACCGGCATCGACGGCATCATGTGGGACACCTACTTCGCCGGCTCGTCGAACATGACGCGCGACCAGTGGCGCGCCATCGAGTTCGATAGCCTGGCCCGCCTGGCCAAGCGCGTACGCGACGCGGGCGGCATCAACATGGTGCACAGCTGCCAGTCCGGTGCGTACTTCGACTTGCAGATCGAAGCCGCCGAGCCCTCCGTCATCTCGTTCTTCCATCCGGCGTTCGGCTGCGACAGCCTGGCCGCCACCAAGGAGCAGTACGGCGACAAGGTCGCGCTCATGGGTGCCGTTACCCCGTGGAGCGCCGTGCACGGCACCGACGTCGAGTGGGACCAGGAGTGCAAGGACATCATCGCCGAGGTCGGTGGGGACACGGGCTTCATCCTGTCGCCCGGCTGCTTCTACCCGGCCAACGCCTCGCTCGGCCGCGTGAAGCGCATGATCGACGTTGCCGTGAAAACCACGAAGTAACCACCGCGAATTCGCCCTCCTTTGCCTGAACGCCCCGGGGCTCTCCTCCCCGGGGCGTTCCTTTTGCGATGAGTTAG
>CACWWI010000051.1 GCA_902764575.1 uncultured Coriobacteriaceae bacterium | reverse complement strand
GGCCAAGGACTGGGGCAAGATGGTCGAGGCCACCAACGCGAAGGGCAACATCACGAGCTACGACGTCGTTTACCACAACGGCGCCCCGATGGTCGTCTACTCCGTGGCTGCGCCGATCAGGAGCTCGGCGCAGGCTCAATCGGACGATGCGCTGAGCGCGCAAGCGGACGATTCGGAAGAAACGACGAGCTTGGAGGTCGCGAGCGGTACTGCTCTGAAGGACCCGGACATCGAGGGCGTGTACTACGACGAGATTGAGGTCAACGCCGGTCAGGTCATGCCCGTCAGCGTCGACTTCACCAACGACAGCATCGTGCCGCTCGACGGCGTGGACTTGTACCTGTACAACGAAACGCTCGAAACCCAGCCGTCGCTCGTAGCCTCGACGAGCGACGCCGTGCAGCCGGGCGACACGGGGACCGTCTCGTTCGAGCTGCAGCTTCCCGAGAAAGCCGAGTTCGACAAGGAGATGCACTACTACGTGTACGTAGCGCCGAAGGGAACCGCGGGCGTGACCGCCGAAACCATCGTCGCCGAGGGCGACGACTCGCTCAACTTCAAGCTCGGCAACCCGCATCTTGCACTGGAGACCGAGCACCATCTGATCGACGGCCAGGAATCGGTCGTGGCCACCGTGACGAACGAGGGCATGGTCACGTCCAAGCCGGCCACGCTCGTGTTCGAAGAGTCTGAAAGCGGCAACGACCTCGAGAGCGTCGAGGTGCCGGCGCTGGCCGAGGGCGAGTCGTTCACCTACGAGCACAAAGCGCCGGAGGGCTACTTCCAGAACACGGGCATCACGGACCTGACGATCATGCTCGAGGACCCGAACGACCCCGACGACGCCTACAGCCTGTACAACTCCGACAGCATACACACGTGGGACCTCGAGGACGACGAAGCGCCGGCGGCTACCAAGGCCACGAGTGCGGCGCCGAGGACCGGAGACGATTTCTCGCTCGGCCTCGTGCTCCTGTTGATAGCGCTCGCCATTCTCACGAGTCCGTTCGTGATCAGGCGGATAAGGGAGGCGCGCGAAGGGTAACCCTCCCATCGCGCGGCGGCGGCGCTGGGGGCCGAGAAGAATCATGCGAAAGGACAAGGCGATGAGTCGCACCAGCATCCTGAAGAAGACCTTGCCGCTCGCACTAGCGCTCGCGCTCGCGTTGGGCCTCGCGGCGTGCTCGCCGTCGGCGGGCAGCACCTCAACGGCGTCCGGCTCGGCGGGCAGTGCCTCGGCCGCGTCGAGCGCGCCGAGCAGCCAGGCTTACGACCGAGCGCTGTCGGGCAAGGAAGCCGTTACGGCGTTCATCGGCGAGCCGTTCTACAACGACACCATCTCGAACGAGGACGACGCGCTCGCCGCCGTCAAGAGCGTGATGGACCGCATCGGCGGCGACGAGACGGTCGAGCTCGAGGCCGTTTCCATTCGCCCGACCGAAGACGGCCCGACCTACTACACGTTCTGCCAGAAAGCGGGCGACGTGCGCGTCAACGGCGCTTCGGTGAAGCTCATCGTCGATAAGGACGGTAAGGCCATAGGACTCGTGAGCGCGCTCCTCCCCCACGTCGACATCGCATGCATGGAAAGCTGGGAAGTCACGAAGGAACAAGCCGAGCAGGCCGTGCTCAAAGCTTGCGAGGAGGAAGGTAAGTCGGCGAAGGTGGTAGCTGGCGCAACCGAGCAGACGGTCATCCCCCTGGCAGACGGCGAGAGAATGTACCGCTACGCCTGGGTCGTGTACACCAACAACTACAGCGACGATACCGACATGGCCTACCTCGCCCATTACGTGAGCGCCAATGGCGAGTACCTGTACAACATCCCCATTAGCGAGCCGGGCAACGCCGACGCGCTGGCGGGCGACGCCGCCGCCTTCGCGTTCGACAGCATGGAAGCGGGCACCTGGTCCGGCACGGTGACCACCTCCAAGGGCGTTTCCAAGGAGATAACGGTCCCGACCCTGCGCGACCCCAAGACCGGCGACGTGTACCTGGCCGACGGCAAGCGCAAGATCCTGTGCGCTGATTTCGCGCCATTCGCGTTCAACGAAACGCTCACGCCGCGCGCGCAGAAGGACGGCCGTTTCGCCGACAACGAGCTGTTGATCTACGACACCTTCATCCGCGTGTGGGACTTCTACGACTCGATCGGCTGGACCGGCCCCGATGGTGAGGGAACGCCCTCCCTCCTGTTGATGGACCTAGTCGACAAGGACGGCAAAGTCGAGCGCAACGCGTACTACATAGGCCGTTCCTGGGGCTTCCAGACGTTCGCGTTCAACCGCGAGGAACCTGATGGGGAATGCACCGACATCATCGGCCACGAGTTCACGCATTGCGTGACGAACACGACCCTGACCACGACCCTGTACCTCAACGATTGCGGCGCCATCAACGAGGGCCTAAGCGATATCATGGGCAACGCCATCGAGATGATGATCGACAACTCGCCGGAAGGGGCGTGGCTCATAAGCGAGAACGGGGTCGACGGGGCCATTCGCTCCATGTCCGACCCGCACGCGCATGAACAGCCCGCGTTCGTGTGGGACGCCTACTACGCTCCCGGCGTGGACGAAGGCACCGGACATAACGACCATGGCGGCGTGCATGTCAACTCGTCGCTGCTGAGCATCGTGTCTTACAAGCTCGGTCAAGCGGGCATGAAGCCGGAGGACCAGTTCTTCTTCTGGATGAACGTCTTGCTGGCCGCAACGCCGCAAACAAACTATCCCCAGATGGCCGAGCTGCTGCCCTGGTGCTTGGAGCGGTCGGGCTTCGGCCAGTACGGCGACGCCCTGAAGACGGCCATCGCGGAAGCGGGCCTCACGACGCGCGAGCTGCCCGAGAAGCTGCCGGCGGGTTACGGCGCCGTGAAGTACACGGAGCCCAACACCGAGGCAGCGCGCAACGGCATGGTGCGCGTCACGCTCGTGCCCGTATCGGAGAACGCGGGCGGCCCGGCTTCAACATGGCCTGCAGCTGGAACGGCGCTCGTGGCTGCAGTGTTACCAGCAGGCGACTATTACGCGGTTTCCACATACCTTGACGCGTCCGGGGAGGAGCGCTCATTCCTGTACGGGAAGGACGGATGGACGTCGTACGACCCCAACACGCAGTCGCCCGGCAAGACGAACACCTTCCATGTTGGCGACGGCGAGGTCGTGGAGCTGGGGACGAAGGGCCTCGGATAGCGGATTGCTTCTCGCGGTCCCGTAAAACCCTGCACCAAAGGAAATGGCCCCAGCATCGGGGCCATTTCCTTTGGTGCGTTCTTGGAGCCCGAAGGCTCGGCTTTGCGCGCTTTAGAACTCGACGGTGCGCGGGGGCTCGCCGGTCAGGCTGGCGAACGTGGCCTTGGCGTCCTTGAGGTACAAAACGATGGTGTTGCCGTCGTTCTCGTCGTACATGCGGCGCAGGTTGGGATACTCGTCCAGCATGTGCTTCTTGGCCTCAACGCGGTCGTCGGGAACGAGCGTTGCCTCGATGCGCAGCCAGTCGAGCCCGGCGCAGGCGCAGATCTCGACCTTCGGGTTGGCTTCGATTTGCTTGTAGACGTCCTTCTCCTTGCCCGTCTGGATGTAGAGCTTGTCCTCGAACAGGTCGATCGTGCCGAACGGGCGCACGCGCGGCTGATCGCCGTCGATCGTGGCCAGGAAGTACGTGTTGGTTTCCTTCAAGAACTTGTATACCTCTTGCATGCTATTCCTCCTTGTTCGTGTCGTGCTTTACCGCTTGCAGTATAGCCGATGGGCGAACGCCGATGAGAGACGGACAGGACGCCCCATCAACCCAGCGCCAGCTGAGCATTCGGCATTTAACACGCTGGCAACGCCACGGGGCGGTGCTGCACGGCTATAATGCTTTCGAACCAGGTAAAACTCGAAGCGAAAGGGACAACATGAGCAAGGTGCGTTTGGGAATCCTCGGATACGGAAACCTCGGCAAGGGCGTCGAGCAGGCCGTGAAGCAAAACGACGACATGGAGCTGGTGGCGGTGTATTCGCGCCGCGATCCGGCTACCGTGAGCGTGGCCACGGAGGGCCTGGCCGTGAAGCCGGCCGAAGCGCTCGAGAGCGGCGAGGAGCCCCTCGACGTGCTGGTCCTGTGCGGCGGCAGCGCCACCGACCTTCCCGAGCAAACCCCGCACTACGCAGGGCTCTACAACGTCGTGGACAGCTTCGACACGCACGCGAAGATCCCCGAGCACTTCGGCACCGTGGACGCCGCTGCTGCGGGCGCGGGCAAGACCGCGCTCATTTCGTGCGGCTGGGACCCGGGCCTGTTCTCGCTCAACAGGCTGCTGGGCAACTGCTTCCTGCCGCAGGGCGCCGACTACACGTTCTGGGGCCGCGGCGTGAGCCAAGGGCATTCCGACGCCGTCCGCCGCATCGCGGGCGTGGCCGACGCCAAGCAGTACACGATTCCCGTCGAGGCGGCGCTCGAAGCCGTGCGCTCGGGCAGCAACCCGCAGCTGACCACGCGCGAGAAGCACCTCCGCGAGTGCTTCGTGGTGCTCGAGGAAGGCGCAGACGCCGCCGAGGTCGAGCGCCAGATCGTCACAATGCCCAACTACTTCGACGAGTACGACACCACGGTACACTTCATCTCGAAGGAAGAGTTCGACCGCGACCACCGCGCGATGCCCCACGGCGGCTTCGTCCTGCGCAGCGGCCAGAGCGCGAGCGGCAAGAACATGCTCATCGAGTACTCGCTCAAGCTCGATTCGAACCCCGAGTTCACGAGCAGCGTGCTCGTGGCCTACGCGCGCGCCGTCGCTCGCATGGCGGCAGAGGGCAAGCAGGGGGCCATCACCGTGTTCGATGTGCCGCCGGCGTACCTGTCGCCGCTCGACGGCGCCGAGCTGCGTGCCCACCTGCTGTAGGAAGAAGCGCCGTGACCGAACAGCCAGGCCAGAACGAAGAGCAGCCCGCGGGCAAGCCCGCCTCCACGCGGCTGTTCACCACCGTGTTCATCGCCATCGTCGGCGTGACGCTCTGCTGTTTCACGGCGAGCCAGGGCCTCAATGCCGGAACGTCGGTCTACATCGACAAGCTCGGCGGATCCGCCACGCTCGCAGGCATCGGCGCTGCGGTGTTCTCGGGCGCCGCGCTCGTCGCGCGGCTCCTCTGCGGCACGCTCGCCGACTCGCGCGGGCGGCTCAAGGTGATGGTGGCCGGCGTCGTGACGCTGCTCATCGGCATCCTGGGCGCGGGAATCTCCGCCAACCTCGAGATCATCATGGTGTGGCGCACGCTCCAAGGCCTGGGCTTCTCGGCATGCACGACGGCGGCCGCCACCGCGGCGGCAGACGTGCTGCCGGCCGAACGGCTCGGCGAGGGCATTGGCTACTACGGGCTGGGGCAGGCGATCGCCATGTCCATCGGCCCGGCGCTCGCTATCGCCCTCGTGTCGACCGAGCCCGCCGAGAACCTGTTCTGGGGGCTCGCCATCGCAGCGGGAATCGGGCTCGTGCTGTGCCTGTTCTGCCGCTACGAGCGACACCCCGAGCGCCTTCCCGAAACGTCCACCTACCGCCGGCTGAAGTTGGAAGAAAGAGCGGAAAACCCCGCCAACGCCCCTGCCGGCAAGGCCGAGCGCGAGAGCATGGCTTCCAAGATCCTGGAACCCGGGGCCCTCGCAGGCGGCATCCCGATAATGTTCCTCTCTCCCGCCTTCGGTTTCGGCATCTTCTTCGTGGGGCTCTTCGGCACGCAGCTCGGCGTGGGCAACGCCGGCCTGTTCTACACGTTGTCCGCCCTGTCCATGATCGTAGTGCGCATTTCGTCGCGCGCGTTCATGGACCGCGTGCTGCCCATCAAGCTGTTCGCGGTGGCGGTGGTGTCGGGAATCGTCTGCTACCTCATACTGCTCTGCGTCTCGCTCGGCGTCGTTGAGGGGATCGGCATCGACGTGCTGTTCTACGTTGCGGGGATCTTCTACGGCCTGTGCCTGGGCATGGCGCTGCCCGTCAACCAGACCGTCGCCGTCAAGAACTCGCCCGCCGAGCGCTGGGGTGCCGCGAACGGCTTGTTCATGCTGCTCTTCGACGTGGGAATCGGAATCGCCTCGGTAGTGTGGGGCATCACGAACGACCAGCTCGGCTTCCCCATCACCATCTGCTGCGTCCTGGCCCTCATCGCCATCTCGTTCGGCGCCGCGCTCGTAACCTACCCCGCTTCCGCCAAGCGCCGCGCATCCCGCCCAGAATCGCGCTAACCCGCAAATCTCATGCGCGAGGCGGCTTGCCAATGCATGAGATTCACGGGTTAGTGGGAATGAGCCAAAGGGGCTGACCCCTTTGGCTCACTTTTGGCTAGTGCTTAGCTCCTTCGGAGGGCAGCGACGCGTGGGGGCAGCTTGCGCACGAGCAGGCGCTGCACCCGAGGGACGAGCAGTCGACGCTGCTCGTTTCGTCCCCCTGGTCGCAGCAGCCGCCCTTCTTGTTCTTGCGGAAGAACGTCGAGCGAATCGCCAAGCCAACGACCAGGAGCACGATTGCCAGGATTACCCAACTGGCGAAGTTCACGAAGCCTCACCTGCCAGCTCGAGGCCCGCGGGCTTCTCAGGCTCTTTCGGCATGGGGCGGAACAAGCCGAACAGGATGAGCGCGATCAGCAGCAGGGCGACAGCCGTGCCGATGCCGAACGTGCCGAGCACCACGAGGCGCCCCACCTGGTAGATGATGAGCGCGATGGCATAGGCCCAACCGCACTCCCAGCCGATGGCGGCCCAGAACCACTTGTTGAAGCCGCCCATCTCGCGCTTGATGGCGCCCATCGCCGCGAAGCAAGGCGCGCACAGCAGCTGGAACGTCATGAACGCGAACGCCGCAACCGGCACGAGCGCGAGGGAGCCGGTGGTGATGGCCAGCGACTGCATGAACTCGCTCGCCCACGGCAGCTCGCCGCCGCCGAACACGATGGCCATCGTGCCGATGACGTTCTCTTTTGCGATGAGGCCCGTGACGACCGTCGACGCCGCCTGCCAGTTGGCGAACCCGAGCGGTGCGAACATCCACGCGAACGCGTTGCCGAAGTACGCCAGGAACGAGTAGTCCATCAGCTCCTCGCCGACCCGCATGAACTGGCCGTCGACCACGCCGTAGTTGGAGAGGAACCACACGACGATGGTGGCGAGCAGGATGATGGTGCCGGCCTTCTTGATGAACGCCCACGCGCGCTCCCACATGCTGCGCAGCAAGTCGACGAAGCGCGGCAGGCGGTACTCGGGGAGCTCCATGATGTAGGGCGTGGTCTCGCCGCGGAACGGCTTCATCTTCTTCAGGATGATGCCGCTCACGATAATGGAGGCGATGCCCATGAAGTACGCGAGCGGGGCGACCCACCACACGCCGCCGAACACGGCGGTCGCGATGAGCGCGATGATGGGAAGCTTGGCGGAGCAGGGCATGAACGTCGTGGTCATGACGGTGAGATGGCGCGACGACTCCGATTCGATCGTACGCGACGCCATGATGCCGGGAACGCCGCAGCCCGTGCCGATGATCATGGGGATGAACGTCTTGCCCGACAGGCCGAAGCGGCGGAACAGGCGGTCGAGGATGAACGTGACGCGCGCCATGTAGCCGCAGCGCTCCAAGATGGCGAGCAGGAAGAACAGAATCATGATCTGCGGGACGAAGCCGAGCACGGCGCCCACGCCGGCGACGATGCCGTTCATGATGAGGTCGTACAGCCAATCAACGCAGCCGACTGCCGTGAGCGCACCGCTAATCAGCACGGGAATGCCGGGCACCCAGATGCCGTACTGCTGGGGCTCGCCGGGATCGGGAACCTTGACGCCCTGCGGCACCATCTCGCCTTCGTTCTCCTCAGACGGCACCTCGCCGTCGAAGTTGTAGACGACAGCCTCGACAGCCTCCGAGCGACCCTCGGCGGCAACCTCGTCGTTACGGGCGTCGGCCATGGCCTGCGCCTTTGCTTCGTTCTGCGCACCGGCGTACACGAAGTAGTCGGTTTCCTTCAGGTCCTCTTCGTTGATGACTGCGTACTCGGCGATGACGCCCTTGCTCGCGGCCTGCGACTCAAACGTCGCGAGCGCCGATTGCGCTTCGGGCGATTCGGGATCGGGCTTGAAGCCCTCGCCCATCGCCTCGAGCACCTCATCGCCCGGTTCTGCCAGGAAATGAGCGGCGACGGCATCGGTTTCGATACCCTCGCCGGCTGCCGTATCGAGGTAATTCGCGATGGCTTCCTGAGCCTCGGCGTACGGCTCGGCGGCGGCGTCGTACCTGGCCTGGGCGCCCGCTTCGGGGTTCACGATGGCTACCGGATCGAGGAACCAGCCCTCGCCGAACACGCCGTCGTTCGCCCAGTCGGTCGCATACCCGCCGACCGTGCTGATCGAGATGTAGTACACGGCCGCGATGATTACCACGAAGATGGGAAGCGCGAGCACGCGGTTGAGCAGGACGCGGTCGATCTTCGCGGTCGTGCTCATGGCGGGCTCGCTCTTCGTCTGAACGCGGTCGATGAAGCGCGTGATGTAGTTGTAGCGCTCGTTGCTGATGACGGCGTCGGCCCGGTCGCCGAACCGCGCTTCCACCGCGCGCACGTGCTCGTCAAGGTCGCCGATGGTCCCGAGCTCGGCGAGCACCTTCTCGTCGCGCTCCAGGTACTTGATGGCGTAGTAGCGCTTCAGATGGGGGCTCACCTCCCCCGGCAGGTCGGCCTCGAGGTGCTCGATGAGCGCCTCGAGGTCCGGCGAGAAGCGGGCGGGCGAAGGGGCACGCCCGTCCTTAGCAGCCACCTTCGCGGCGGCGACCACATCATCGATGCCCTCGCCCTGAAGCGCCGAAATCTCGACCACGGGCAGGGACAGCTCTTCGGAAAGGGCTGCGGAATCAATCTCGCAACCCCGCTTGCGCACAACGTCCATCTGGTTGAGCGCCACCACCACGGGCACGCCGAACTCCATGAGCTGGGTCGTCAGGTACAGGTTGCGCTCGAGGTTGGACGCGTCGACGATGTCGACGATGACGTCGGGATTGCCCTGGATCAGGTAGTCCCGCGCGATCACCTCTTCGTTGGAATACGGCGACAGCGAATAGATGCCGGGCAGGTCGACGACCTCGACCTCCGTATGGGCCTTCAGCTTGCCCGTCTTGCGCTCCACCGTAACGCCGGGCCAGTTGCCCACGTACTGGTGGTTGCCGGTGAGCTGGTTGAACAAGGTCGTCTTGCCCGAGTTGGGATTGCCAACCAGCGCAATCGTCATTGACATCGCTTCTTCCTCGCTTTCGTATTGTTATAGGTAGTTAACTATTTTTGGGGAATAGAAAACCCCGGGCAGGCCCGGGGTGGGGATAATGCTAGGCGGGCACTACTTCGATGTTCGCTGCATCGGAGCGCCTGAGCGAGAGGTGGTAACCGCGCACCGTCACGCCGATGGGGTCTCCCAGAGGTGCCACCTTTACAACACTGACCTGGGTTCCCTTGGTGATACCCATATCCATGATGCGGCGGCGGATCTCGCCGGAATCGTTGAGGCGCTCGACCGTGCAGGTCTTTCCCACCTCGATGTCGTTCAGTGTCATGACGCTCCCTTTCCAAAAGTAATCACTTGCTAACACTCGATGAGTATACCAAGACTAACTTCCATTGAAAAGTTTTCCGGGTGAAATTTTTCTCAGCGGTAGGCCTCGCCCTGTCACGAGCGATTGAGGGCGCAGGCGAGAAACGCCACGACGTGTTAGCCACCGAAGAACTCGGGGGTCGCTTCGCGCCAGGGCGTGAAGGTCGACGCATCGGGCTTCACGTGCGCGGCGCCTGAGACCTCGTCCCATTTCACGGCGTGGCCTGCCCCGTGAGAACAGAACACCGAATCGGGCGTGTTGGCTACATCCGCCTCGGGGTCGTACGCGGCCTGCGCGATGACCTCCTCGGCATCGTGGCAAGGCTCGTAGCCGCGGAACTCCAGGCTCATGCTTCCCGTGCCGTGCGTGTAGGAGTTGAGCTGCATCGAGTAGTCGGCAATCTCCTTGGCGGGCACCACTCCCCTGACCAGCGCGAAATCGCCCATGACGAGAGGAGCATCGCATCGCGCGCCCATGCGCTGCAGGTCCGAAAACGCGCGACCCACCTGGTCTGCCGGCACGTGCAGCGAGACGTCGTCCCACGGCTCCAGCAGCACGCTGCGCGCCTGCATGAGGCCCTGGCGGATCGCGCGGTACGTCGCCTGACGGAAGTCCCCGCCCTCCGTGTGCTTGTTATGCGCCCTCCCGCCGATGAGCGTAATGCGCACGTCGGTGATAGGCGAGCCGGTCAGCACGCCGAGGTGCTCGCGCTCCATGGCGTTCGTCAGGACGAGGCGTTGCCAGTTCAGGTCGAGCTCGTCGGTGTGGCACTTGGTGCCGTACCGCACGCCCGAGCCGGCGGGAAGCGGTTCGATGAGCAGGTGCACTTCGGCGTAGTGGCGCAACGGCTCGAAATGGCCGACGCCGACGACGGGCTCCTCGATGGTCTCGCGGTACAGCACGCCGCTCGGGCCGAAGGCCACATCCAATCCGAAGCGGTCGTGGAGCGTCGCCTGCAGCACCTCGAGCTGGATGGTTCCCATCACCTGCACCTGGAGCTCTTGCAGGCGCTCGTTCCACTTCGCGTTGAGCAGCGGATCCTCGTCGGTCAGCATATCGAGCGCCGCGTGCACCGCCTGCACGTCGCACCCCTGCGGTATCACGCTGCAGGCGAACGTGGGCACGAGCGCAGGCTTCGGGGCGCCCTGCACGTCTGTTCCCCGCACTCCAATGTCCATGCCCGCGCAGGCGTGTGACAACCCGGTCACCGCGCAGATTTGACCCGCCGAGCACTCGGGTGCCGACTCGAACTTGCTACCCGAGTAAACCCTGATCTGGTCCACCTTCTCAGGCACGGTCCCCGAATCTGTCGGCACCTCTATCACCTGCTTGACCTTCAGGCACCCAGACGTCACTTTCAACCAGGTCAGGCGTACGCCGGAGGGATCATGGGACACCTTGAACGTCCGCGCGGCGAAAGCACCGGACTGCGCTCCCTCAGGCGAGGGCGCCAACCAAGATAGAACGTCGAGCAGCTCGTCGACCCCCTCCTGCTTGAGCGCCGACCCGAACAGCACGGGGAACGCCTTTCGTGTGCCGACCAACCGCCGTACGGTGCGCTCGGAGAGCGTCCCGTCCGACAGGTACTCGTCCAGCGCCTGCTCGTCGGTCTCCGCACACGCCTCGGCAGCTTCCACCGGCATCTCCCCCGCGGCGCGCACGTCCGTGAAGTCCGCGCACGCATCCGACAGCCGCGACCGCAGCTCCTCGAGCACGTCGGCACGAGGCCGCTTCGCCAGGTCCATCTTGTTCGCGAACACAATCGTGGGCACGCCATGGCGCTCGAGCAGCCGCCAGAGCGTCTCGGTGTGCCCGCGTACGCCGTCGCCCGCATCGACGACGAGCACAGCGAAGTCCAGCACCTGCAGCGTTCGCTCGGCCTCAGAGGAGAAGTCCACGTGCCCCGGCGTGTCGAGCAGCATGAGCTCGGCGCCTTCCGCCTGCACGAGCGCCTGCTTGGCGTAGATCGTGATGCCGCGCCGCTGCTCGAGCTCGTGGAAGTCGAGGTGGGAATCGCCCTTGTCCACGCTCCCCAGCTTGCGCACCGCGCCTGTGCGGAACAGCATCGACTCGATCAGGGTGGTCTTCCCCGAATCGACGTGCGCGAGTATGCCGACGACCGCCCGTTTGATGGTTTGCCCCCTAGCGTTCACCTTCGGCGCTTTGCCCGTGCTTGCGCGCCAAGATCTCCTTCACCTCGTCCTTACGCGAGCACAGGATGAGCGGCTTGCCCTTGAAGATGCGCCCCACGCGCAGCCCGCAGAACACGCCGCCGCACTGCACGCACGCGATGTCCTCGGGCGAACAACCCATCAGGTCGTCCTCGAACAGTTCGAAATCCGGTTTGTGCTGACTTGCCATGATGCTAGTGTACCCCAGGATTCGCTCGCCAAGGGAAGGCCTTCAACGGAGACAGGCATCGCCCAGCTGCTGGAAGAAGCGTGAGTCATCCACGACGAACATAGGGCGCGATTCCCAGCACCATGCGCAAGATCGCGCCCCGCGCGCGGGCGCGGGGCGCTGGGTGCGGGCTGCAGGGTCGCTACATGCCGAGGATGCGCGAGATGGTGGGGGCGCAGCTCTGCATGGTTTGCAGGGCGTGCAGGCCGGAG
>CACWWI010000050.1 GCA_902764575.1 uncultured Coriobacteriaceae bacterium | reverse complement strand
GCTCGACTCGTCCGACGCCGCCTCCAACTCCGCGAGCGCTTCATCGTCGTCAGCGTCTGCTGCTGGCGACCCGGCAAAGGCTAAGGCGATCCGCGACACGCTGAACATCACCGAGGACTATCGCGATGAGTTCGTGCATGGCGACAAGGGCGCCCAATACCAGAAATACATCGTGCTGCACGACACCGAGGGCGAAGGCGAAGCAAGCGGCGTCGTCGAGTATTGGGACAGCAGCGACAACCTCGTGGCCGCGCACTTCGTCATCAACAAGGACGGGTCGATTGTCCAGTGCGTCCCGCTCGACAAGATCACGCATCATGCAGGTTACGGCGATGCTGGGCACAACGAGGAATACGGGATTACCGAGGACGGCCGCGACGACATGAAGGGCAGTGTGCCCATCGGCGACTGGGCCCCCGACTACGGCATGAACGCATGGTCCATCGGCATCGAGATGATTCATGTGGGCGGTTCGGGCGACTACCCCGAAGAGCAGCTCGAAGCGCTCGACAAGCTCATCGCCTACATCGATGCCTACTACGGCACCGAATCGAAGATCATCGACCACAAGGCCTGGCGCTCCGGCAACTCCGACACCTCAGATGAGTTCGCCGAGTACCTGGCCAACTACCAGGATCACCGCACGCACAAGTAAGCATTGGCTTCCCCGGAAAAGGAACAGCCCCTATGTTGGGGCTGTGGTGTTCATGGTGGTCAGGGGGGGCTTGCGTATGCGCTGCGCGCATCCGCTGCCTTCGCCTACGGCTCAGGCTTCGACAGCCCACTGGGCTGTCGAACCTTCTCAGGGTTCAAGTCCCTGCGGCTTCCCTGGAAAAGGAACAGCCCCGATGTTGGGGCTGTGGTGTTCATGGTGGTCAGGGGGGGACTTGAACCCTCGGCACGCGGATTTTCAGTCCGCTGCTCTACCAACTGAGCTACCTGACCATATGTCGTGCGCCGTTGCGACGCGAGACGTTATTCTAGCGGTACCGTTTCAGCGGGTCAACCCGCATTCACGGTTTATTCGAAACTGCCATTTCCACCGCTGCGCGATAGAGCCGTGCTGGAACAGCGCCTCTATCCGAACAGCAGCTCGCGCTCCTCTCCGGGCAATGCGGCGCGGGCCTGGTCGCGCAGGTTGTTCACGCCGATGAAGAACTGGCGCATCATGGCGACGACCAGGTAGCGGCCCTTGGGAGTGAGCGTCAGCTCCTCGGGGGTGTTAGTGGCGAACGCACCGGCCGCCTTCATGAACGCCATCTCCGCAGGCAGCCCGTACTCGACCGTCATGCCGAAGTCGCGCTCCCACTGCAGCTTGTCGAGCCGCAGGCCGAACAGCTGCATGAGGAACCGGTAGCGCATGCGGTCGTGGATGTTGAAGTCGGTGCGGCCCATGATGGACATGCGGCCTTCCTCGATGGCCTCGCCGTATTCGCGCAGCGAGAACGTGTTCACGTACAGGCTGCTGCCGAGATACGTGATGCCGCCGCTGCCGATAGCTGGGTACTCCTCGTACTGCACGACGTACTCGTCGATCATGTCGCCACCAGACGCCTCGCCCGAGTTGTAGTCGAAGCGGTTGTACGTCCAGGCGCTGCTGTGCGTGAACAGCGGGCGGTCGCCGCCGGTCAGCAAATCGTCAATGATCTCGTAGAAGCGCTGCTCGCGGTTGTAATCTACCGCGCCAACCGTGCGGGCGAGCGAGCGCTCGACGCTGGGGCTCGCCATGAGCGGATAGAACGTCGTCTGCGTGCAGCCCGACTCGACGATGCGCTCGATGTCGTGGATGAGCATGTCTTCCGTCTGCGCCGGGAAGTTGAAGATCATGTCGGCGTTCATTGATACAAAATAGGGTGTGGCCAGCTGAATTCGCTTCACGATGTCGTCGGCGCAGCCGTATTTGTCGTAGCGGTCCATCTGCTTCAGCAAGCCGTCGTCGAAGCTCTGCACGCCCACTGACAGGCGCTGCACGCGGCCCTCGAGCTTCTCGAGGATCTCGGGGATCAGATGGTTCGGGTTGGTCTCACTGCTGACTTCCTTGATGCTGAACAGCTCGCGCGCCTGGTCGATCGTCTGGCATAGCTCGTCGATCATGATGGTGGGCGTGCCACCGCCGACGTAGACGCTATCGAAGTCGTAGCCGAGCTCGGCGAGCATGCGCATCTCCTTGCGCAACGACTCGAAGTACGGCACCGCGCGCTTCTCGCTGAACGGGAAGCGGTTGAACGAGCAGTACGGGCACAGCTTCTGGCAGAACGGCACATGCATGTACAGCATGTACTTCTGCCCCGGCTTGGGCCCGGGCACGTGCGTGTCGGTCGTCGGGTTGATCTTCAGGTAGTTCTTCGATGTCTCGCGCACTGCGAGGCTGATCAAGCGTTCAGAAATCATCCGTCACCCTTCGGTTCGTCGAATACCCGTCCGCCCTCTAATCCCAAGAGCTGCGGCCGTTGATGGCACGCTGGCCGATGTCGGTGCGGTTCTGCTTGCCTTCGAACTGGATGAGGCCGCAGGCCTTGTACGCCAGCTCGCGGGCAGACTGGAAGGACTCGCCCATGGCGGTGACGTTAAGCACGCGGCCGCCGCTCGTGACGAGCTGGCCGTCGCGCATGGCGGTGCCTGCGTGGTACACCTTCACGTCGTCGAGTGCGTCGGCGGCGTCGATGCCGGTGATGACCTTGCCCTTCTCGTAGGCGCGTGGATAGCCCTCGCTGGCCAGCACCACCGTGACGGCCCACTTGTCGGCCCATTCGAGCTCAATGTCGTCCGGACGTCCCTCGGCCACGGCCAGCATGACGTCGACCAGATCGGAGTTCAGGCGGGGCAGCACGACCTGCGTCTCGGGATCGCCGAAACGCGCGTTGTACTCGAGCAGCTTGGGGCCGGCCGGCGTCAGCATGAACCCGCCGTACAGCACGCCGCGGTAATCGTGGTCGAACTCCTCAGCCGTTGCGGCGGCAGCTTGCGCCATGACCTCCTCCATGCGCGCGAGCTCCTCGTCGGTGACGATGGGCACCGGCGAATACGCGCCCATGCCGCCCGTGTTGGGACCCTCGTCGCCATCGTAAGCGCGCTTGTGGTCTTGGCTCGGGGCCATGCAGTAGGCCTTGCCCGCGCTGACGAACGCCAGCATGGAGCACTCGGGGCCGGTAAGGCACTCTTCGACGACCACGGTGCTGCCCGCGTCGCCGAACGCGCCGGCGAAGCACTCGGTCACGGCCGCATGCGCCTCTTCGGCGGTCTGCGCGACCACGACGCCCTTGCCTGCGGCCAGGCCGTCCGCCTTCACGACGATGGGCGCGCCCTTCTCGTCGATGTATGCATGCGCCGCCGCCTCGTCGCTGGTGGAGAGGTACTCGGCGGTCGGCAGGTTATGCCGCATCATGAATTCCTTGCAGAAGGTCTTGCTGCCCTCCAGCTGGGCGCCCTGGGCATCGGGCCCGAACACGGGAATGCCCTCGGCGCGCAGCACGTCGGCGACGCCCGCCACGAGCGGTGCCTCAGGGCCTATGACCACCAGGTCGATCGCATGCTCTTGCGCGAACGCGAGCACCGCCGCACCGTCTTCGGCGTTGAGGCCGCCCACGTTCTCGGCGAATCCAGCCGTGCCGCCGTTGCCGGGGGCCACGTACAGCTTCTCGCATTTCGGGGACTTGTTCAGCGCCCAGGCAATCGCGTGCTCGCGTCCACCGCTACCCAAAACCAAGATGTTCATGGCTAATCCTCTTCCCTATACCAATCCCTGACGATAGTCTGATCGCGGTCGGGGCCGACCGACACGAAGGAGATCCGCACGTTGCAGATGTCCTCGAGGTGCTTCACGTATGCCTGCGCGTTTGCGGGCAGCTCCTCGAACGAACGGCACTCGGTGATGTCCTCGCCCTTCCAGCCGGGCAGCTCCTCGTAAATGGGTTTGGCGTGGAACAGCACGCTCTGCTGCATGGGGAAGTAGTCGTAGCGCTTGCCGTCGCATTCGTAGGCGACGCATACTTTGATGGTGTCGAACGAGGAGAGCACGTCGAGCTTCGTGAGCGCGACGTCGGTAAGGCCGTTCACGTCCACGGCATAACGACCGATGACCGCGTCGAACCAGCCGCAACGACGCTTGCGCCCGGTCGTGACGCCGAACTCGTGGCCTACGGCGCACAGCTTCTCGCCGATCTCGGCCTCCTCGCCAGATCCGCCGTCCTCGGGGAAGCGCTGCTCGGTGGGGAAAGGTCCCGCGCCCACGCGCGTGACGTAGGCCTTCTGGATGCCGAGCACCCGGTTGATCGCCTTCGGTCCCACGCCGGTGCCGGTTGCCGCGCCGCCGGCGCAGCACGGCGACGACGTGACGAACGGGTAGGTGCCATGGTCGATGTCGAGCAGCGTGCCCTGCGCGCCTTCGAACAGGATCGACTTGCCTTCGCGCAGCGCATCGTTCAGCAGCTGCGTGGTCTCGGCCATGTACGGGCGCAGGATCTTCGCGTAGGGCAGGTACTCCTCGCAAATTTCCTCGACCGAGTAGGTGTGCAGGCCGTACACCTTCTCCAAGATGAGGTTCTTCTGCGAGAGCGCCGTCTTCAGCTTCAGGCGGAAGATGCGCTCGTCCATGAGATCCTGCACGCGGATGCCCTTACGGCCGGCCTTGTCCTGGTAGCAGGGGCCGATGCCGCGCTTGGTGGTGCCGATCTGGTTCTCGCCGAGGCGCTTCTCGTCGGCGCCGTCGAGGTCCTTGTGGTACGGCATGATGATGTGGGCGTCGCAGCTGATCTTCAGGTTCTCGCAGCTAATGCCCTCGGCCTGCAGCATGGCCATCTCCTTGACGAGCACGCCCGGGTCGATGACGACGCCGTTGCCGATGACGGGCGTGGCGTTCGGGTACATCACGCCCGAGGGCATGAGGTGGAGCGCGAGTTTCGTGCCGCCGTGGATAACCGTGTGACCTGCGTTGTTGCCGCCCTGATAACGCACTACGAAGTCGTAGTCGCGCGCGATGAGGTCGGTCACCTTGCCCTTGCCCTCATCGCCCCATTGGGCGCCGACCAGTACCGTGTTGGCCATGTCTCAATCCTTTCGCGAAGTTGCGAAACGATTATATTACAGCGCGAGGTAGTTGAGGTCTGGACAGGCCGCGCGAAGGGCGTCGACGGTCTCGCGATGACAGGTGAACACGATGACCTGTCGCACGTCCGCAAGCTGCGCGAGGGCGAGCGCGGCGTTCCCACGTCGCTCGGCGTCGAAGTGCACGAGCATGTCGTCGGCGATCACGGGCACTGCGCGCCCGACGTCGCGCGCGTGCATGAGCATGGCCATGCGCAACGACAGGTACAGCTGCTGGCACGTGCCGAGCGACAGATGGCGCACATCGCGCGGCTCCCCCGTTGCGGAAACGGCGGTGAGCAGGCCCTCGGCCGACATCGAAATGCGCACCCAGGCCCCTCCGGTGATCAGCTCGAGCAGCTTGCTCGCCTGCGCGTACACCTCGGGCTGGCTCCGGCTCTCCCATGCGACGATGCTCTTCTCCAGCATGCGCTTGGCCAGCATGAGGGTGACCAGCTCGTGCTTGCGGTCGCGCAGCTCGCAGAGAAGCTGCTGGTACTCCAGCTTCAGGCGGTCGAACGTGCGGTCTTGGCGCGCATGCTCCAGGCGCTCCCCCAGCTCGCCGTAACGCAGGTTCATGTCCTCGTATGCCCGGGAAATCGCGTCGCGCTGCTCCGACTGCTTCCTGATGAGCGCGTCGAGCTGTTGCACGGATGCGTCTTCGCCGAGCCCCACTGCGCTCGCCGTCTCGCGGCGCTCGTCGGCGAGGGCGTCCAGCGCATCGCGCGCCGCTGCAATGCGCATGTCCACCGACGTCGTGCGCTGCTGCGCGTCGGCAAGGCGCGCCCGCGCATCGCGCGCGTCGTCGAGCAGGGCGCGGGCTTGCCGGATAGATCCGTTCGCCCCTTGCAGCCCGTTCTCCTCGAGGAAAGCATTCACCCGCTCCCGGAGACCTTCGGCTTCCGCGAGGCTCGCGTCGAGCTTCTTGCGATCTTGCAGCATGACCCATTGGGCGTCCTTGCGGCGATCACCGAGCGCCTCCTGGCTTCGGTTCGGGCGGAACAGCACGACGAGCGCGGCGGCTGCCAGGAAGAATGCGAGCACGACCATGCCTATGCCGAGCGCGGTGAACGAAAGGCTCTGGATCTGGCGGCCGTGCACGAACACGGGGATACCGCCCGCGATGAAGGCGATGGGGAGCAGCACCGACACGACCACCTGCCACGAGCGGTTGCGCAGGTCCCTCGCACGCGACATGGGTTCCTCCTCAACCTCGAGCAGGGCGTCGTACGCGGCTGTCGAGGCAGCGCTGTTCTCCTTGGCGAGGTCGATGGAGCGTTCGATCTTCGCTTGTTCCGAGGCGAACTCGTCGAGCCTGTCGCGCAGGAGTCGATCGCCTGGCGCGTCCAGGTCGAGCAGGCGCTCGTCCACCTGCGGGGCGGCTTCCCCCGCCGTTTCGAAGGACCTCTTCTCAGCGACGAGCGCCTCCAGCTCCTCGCGCTTCGCCGCCGTGCGCACGTCAACCGATTCCAGCTTGGCGCGTGCGCCGTGCAGTGCCTCGAGCTCGGCGTTGAGCTCTTCGAGCCTGGCCGATGCGGCGGTGCGGCTCTCGGCGAGCTCGGCCCGTTCGCGGTCTTCCTGCTTGTTGAGCTCTACCTGCGCGGCAGCAGCGGCCACCTCCTCGCGCTTCTCCTCGAGCCGGTTGCCAAGGAGCTGGAGCGATTGAGGCGAGGCATCCGCAGGAGATGCGTACGCGGCGATGCGCTGCTCGATCTCGACGAAGGCCGATGTGGGGCTCGAGCCGGTTCCCGCACCCGCCGTGAGCAGGCGCGCCGTAACATCGGACGTGTTCCTGAGCGAGCGCAGCTCTTCGGATGTGAGGTAGAACATCGTCCGGTACGTTGCATGATCGATGTCGGAGACAATGCCGACGTCGCCGAGCAGACCGTCGGCGTTGTGCCCGCGCGACACCACGCTCGCCTGACCGCCGTCATCTGCAGGGCCCTCCGCATCTGCGTCCCTGAACACGAGCGACCCCGAGCGATGGCCTTCCTGGGGCCGATAGGTGTTGCGCACCCCGCGCGCTTCCTCCCAGCCGAACAGCACCCCGCCAACGAACGAGGCGATGGTCGACTTGCCCGCCTCGTTGGGCCCGTACACCACGTTCAGGCCGGGTTTGAACGGCCCGACGTCGTAATCGCTGAAGGCGCCATACTGCCCTATGCGTATACGCTCGAGAAAGCGGTTCATGAGCCGTCCTCCTCGAGCAGGTCGAACACGAGCCTCTCCGCAGCCTCATCGAACTCGCCGATGCGGCGCGTGAGCGAGGAGGGCACATCGATCCCGCGCTTCACGAACTCGGCCTGGATGTAGTTGACCATCTCGTCCGAGCGGGCATGCTGCGTGTCGGCCACGCGAATCACCTGGCCGGCGAACAGCCCCTCGCGCGAGAGCGCCTCGCGGTCGGAGGTCGAGCGCGTGCGATCGATGAGCTTGTCGCAATAGAACGTTGGGTAGGCGTTGTTGAAACGCTTGCGCAAATCGCGGATCACGTCCTGCTTGGCAAGGAAGGGATGTAGCTCCGTCTCGCCGGTCAAGATGACACGCACGACCATGTCGTCGCAGTTTGCTTCCGCGTTCTTATGGAAGAGCTGGGTCATGACCAACCGCGTTACGTCCGCGAGCGTCTGGCACGCCGACACATCGACTTTCAGCGTGTGGAACACGACGCTCGCCGTGGGCACGAACTCGAGCGACGTGCTCACGGGCCCAGTTTGGCCGATGCGTTTCATGGTGACGAGATAGCAGCCCTTCTCGCCCGACTCCTTCAGGTCGCGCCCCTGTATGCACCCGGGGAACACGATGCGCGGGGCTTCGGCGGAGGGGAGCACGTAATGCTTGTGAAGGTGCCCGCAAGCCCAGTAGTCTATGTCGGCGCACATGAGCGCGCGCGGGTCCGAGTGCGCCTTGCTCTGGTCGAGGTCGAGCCCCGTGTGGATGAGCCCTATCGAGAACGGCGCCTGCCCTGCCCGCGGGTGCGCCCCCTCGAGCGCCCGCACCGCATCGAGGCGCGTGATGTTGGTGGCGATGGGCTCGTCGATGGGCCACGCCTGGTTGCGGTACCCGCGCGCAGCGATGAGGCAGAGGGGCTCCCCGTCGCGCTCGAACAGCTCGAACTCGGTCGCCTCGCCTCCCATCATCCGCACCGACGCCGGCAGGCGCCCGAGGTCCAAGCGCCACGACGTGAACGGGTCGTGGTTGCCCGCAATCAGGTAGGCGGGTATGCCCGCAGCATCGAGCCGGTCGAGGCCGTCGAAGAAGTGCAGGAAGTCGCCATAGGAGGCATGCGCCGTGTCGAAGGCGTCGCCCGCCAGCACGACGAAATCGACCTTGTTCTTGATCGCCGCGTCGATAACCCGGTCGTACGCCTCCACGACCACGCGCTGCAACCGCTCCGCCCAAGCGTCAGAAAGGTCGCAGAACCCCCGCACAGGCGCCCCAATATGCAAATCCGCAGTATGTAAAAACCGAACAGTTTGCTCCATGCTCCCCAGTATACGGGATACATCTCCCGCAGGCGCCCCAAAGGCGGACGGGAGGACAGGCTACTCTTCAGCGTAATCCAAGAAGCTGGTGTAATCGGGGATGAAAGCGAGTCGGATATCGCGCGTGGGGCCGTTGCGGTGCTTGGCCACGATGAGGTCGGCGGTGTTGAGCGGCGGGCGCCCGTCCTGCTCGGCCTCGATCTCGTCCATGGAGCGGTCGATGAACATGACGATGTCGGCGTCCTGCTCGATCGAGCCCGATTCGCGCAGGTCCGAGAGCTGCGGACGCTTCTTCCCGCGCATCTCGACGGCGCGCGAAAGCTGGGAGAGCGCAATCACGGGCATGTTCATCTCCTTGGCGAGCACCTTCAAGCCGCGGGAGATCTCGCCGACCTCGACCGCGCGGTTGCCGTCGCGCCGCGTCGTGGGCGGCTGCATGAGCTGCAGGTAGTCGACGATGATGAGCCCCTTGCCGCTCTCGACCGAGCGCAGCTCGCGGCGCGCCTTCGCGCGGGCCTCGAGGATGGAGAGGCCGGGCGAGTCGTCGATGAACAGTTCGAGTTTCGCCAGGCGGTTGGAGGCGTCAGCGATAGCGCCCCAGTCGCCCTCGTTGATGAAACCGCCGCGGATCTTGTGGAGGCCGATGCGCGCCTCGGCGCAGAGGATACGTTGGACCAGCTGACCGGCGCTCATCTCGAGCGAGAAGAAGGCCACCGACGTGCCGGCCTTGGCCGCGTTGACGGCCAGGTTCAGCGCGAACGAGGTCTTGCCCACGCCGGGGCGCGCGGCAAGGATGACGAGGTCGCCGCCGCGAAGGCCGTGGAACAGGGAGTCGACGTCGTTGAAGCCCGTCGGCACGCCCGCCATGTGCGAGCCGCGCTCCGCGAGCTTGGTTATCTCCTCGAAGGCGTCGTTGAGGAGCGTGTCCATCTTCGCGAACGTGGAGGACACGCGCTTCTCGGTGACCTCGAACAGCGTGCGCTCGGCGTCTTCCACCACCTCGTCCAGGTCGTCGGGGGCGTTGTAGGCCAGCGCGCTGATTTGCGTAGAGGCGTAGATGAGGTCGCGCAGGATGCTCGTGCGCTTCACGATGTCGGCATGGTTCGACCAGTTGGTGAGCGCGAACGTGTTGTCCGCGAGCTCGATGATGTAGGAGCGGCCCCCCACCGCGTCGAGCTGCCCGGAAGCGTTCAGGTTGTCGGCCAGCGAGATCTGGTCGACGGGGATGCGCCTCGTGTGCAGGTCCATGATCGCCTCGAAGATGACGCGGTGCGCCGGACGGAAGAAGTTCTCCGGGCGCAGCTTCACGGCGATTTCCTCGAGGATGTCGGCGTTGAGCATGCAAGCTGCGAGCACCGACTTCTCGGCTTCGATATTGCGCGGAATAGGCTTCTCCGCGGTGGAAACATCGTTCTGGCTGGGCATGCGTCGCCTTTCGTCGAGGGAGCTGTCGCGCATGCGTGCGCGCGCGTGTTCCAGGCTATAGTACGCCTTTTATCACCCCAGTTCAGCGGTGAATTTCATGGGGATAGGAGGTGGATTACGGCCTCCACCCCATGATGGGGAAAACCCCTTCGCCCTAACTGGGGCAGAAGGGGTTTTCCACGTTTTCCACAATCAGGTGATGTGGATAAGATTTATTCCTCGTCCGCGGATTCTTCAGAAGCTTCCTCGGCGGCCTCCTCGGCCTCGGCGGCTTCCTCGGCCTCCACGGCCTCTTCGGCAGCCTCGGCCTCGGCCCCAGCGGCCTCGGGAGCGGCTTCTGCCTCTGCAGGCACCACTTCGCCGTTCTCGTCCACGACGCTCAGGGCGATGGTCGCCTTGATGTCGCGATACAGAGAGACGTCCACGGTGTGCTCGCCCAAGACCTTGATGGCCTTGCGCACGTCGACGCGACGACGGTCGACCTCGACGCCGAGCTGCTCCTTGACGGCGTCGGCGATCATCTGGGCGGTGACGGAACCGAAGAGGTTGCCCTCCTCGCCCACGCGCGCCTCGATCGTGACCGGAGCGGCCTCGAGCTTCGTCTTGAGCTCCTCGGCATCGGCGATGCGCACCTCTTCGCGCTTCGCGATGTTGTTGCGGCGCTGCTCCAGCTGCTTCAGGTTGCCGGTCGTAGCCTTGACGGCGATGCCGTTGCGCAGCAGGTAATTGTTCGCGAAACCGCGAGCGACCTCGATGACGTCGCCCTCGCCGCCGCGACCGGGCAGCTCTTCGAGAAGAATGACCTTCATAGTTGCCCCTTTCCCTTAATCGCGGTTACGGCGACGGTCGCCACGGCCGCTCACCGCCGGCACCAGGTACGGCATGAGAGCCATGGTGCGGGCGCGCTTCACGGCGTTCGCGATGTCGCGCTGATGCTGCATGCAAGCGCCCGTCACACGGCGCGGCTTGATCTTGCCGCGGTCGGTTACGTACTTGCGAAGCAGCTGCGTATCCTTGTAGTCGACGTAGTCCACCTGGTCCTTGCAGAACTGGCAGTACTTGCGCCGAGGCTGTTTCGAATAATCGGCCATTGGTACTTCTACCTCTTTCTAGAATGGAATGTCGTCATCGTATACGGACGAAGAGGCGTCGATCGCAGGCGCAGGAGCTGGAGCGGCGCTCGCCGCGGGAGCGGGAGCAGGCTGGTAACCGCCGGCGTTTCCACCCTGGAAACCACCCTGGTAGCCGTCGTTCTGGTAGCCACCGTTCTGGTAGCCGCCAGCGCCCTGGCCCGAATTGCGCGAAGACATGAACTCGATCTCGTCGACCACGACCTCGATCTTGCTGCGCTTCTGCCCATCACGCTCCCACTGGGACCAGCGAAGCTTGCCCTCGATGGCCACTTTCGTGCCCTTCGTCAGGTAGTTCGCGATGGCGTCGGCGCGCGCGCCGAACAGAACGCAGTCGATGAAGTTGGCGTAGTCCTCCCACTCGCCGGTCTGGTTGTTGCGGCGACGGTCGTTCACGGCCACACCCAGATTGAGAATGGCCATGCCCGACTGCGTACGACGCAGCTCGGCATCGCGGGTAAGGTTTCCGCTTATGACAACTCGATTGATGCTCATGGTTCTACCACCTCTTCTTGCCTTGCACCCGGCTTTTCGGGTGCGCTTTCCGATTAGTCGCGGTCGGTGCGCCTCACGATCATGTGGCGCTCGACGCTGTCGTTGATGCGCAGGATGCGATCAAGCTCGGCGATGCTATCGGGATCGGCATGGAAGTCGATGAGGATGTAGTCACCCTCGGTCAGACCGTTGATCTCGTATGCGAGTTTGCGCTTGCCCCAGTCCTCATGGTTGTCAATGACGCCATCACCCTCAGTGATGACGTTCTCGACGCGGCCCATCACCTTGGCGCGGGCTTCCTCTTCGAGAGTGGGGGCAACAAAGAACAGCAGTTCATAAGCCTTCATCAGCTCACCTCCTTTGGACTATAACGGCCCCGGGCTGGTGAAGGCATACACCGGGGCAGGATTAAACAGCCTGCCTATTCTAGCAAAGCCCAGTGGACTTCACAAGAATTACCCAGTTGGGACGCCACGCCAACCTGATGCGATTCCCGCCGAGTTTTCGGGAGCCGCAGGTCCTTGCCATCTGCCAACACGAAGGCCCGCGCATCCGACAACGGACCCGCGGGCCTTCCTTTCAATCTTGCAGGAATCCGACAGAAAACCCCCTGAAGCTGTTGGGGATTACTCGGCCGTTTCCTCGTCGTCGAGGGCGATGTCCTCCATGCTCTGCATGTAGTTCAGGCAGTTGCCGACGTAGATCGGCTCGCCGCGGAACACGGCCTTGTCGTCTTCCAGGCGATAACGCCAGCCGATGGCGTGACCGTACTCGTCGCCGGGAACGCCGCCCTGCGCGATGACGCAATCGTACTGCTTGTGGTCGTCGGCCTCGATGTAGCCGTCATAGCAGAAGCCGTAGGCCTGGGCGCCCGTCGCGCCCTCCACGAGCTTACGCACCGCGGCGAAGCACTCGTCGACCGTGTCGGCGTCGTGCTGCTCCATGAAGAGCGTCTCCCCAACGGCCAGCGCCGAGAACGGCAGGACGACCTCGCCCTTCTCCATGCGCTCCTTGGCGTCCTTCAAGCAGTAGCTCAGCACCTTCTCCAACACGAGGGGAATTTCAATCTCTTCTTCTTTTTTCTTCTCAGCCACCACGGCCTCCTTATCGCATTGTCCGTAAGAGCCAACCCATTATACAGAAACCCTCGCCTTAGACACCCGTCTCGACCCTGATTCAAGTAGGCCCGTTCCGGCCGTGCGATGCTCAGCCGGAACGGGCCGGACAGGTCGAGCGTTCTACAAATCAGCCAAGTCCAAGTCGAGCGGCTTCTCAACCTTGCAGACGTACTTCCCGTCGGTGTCGACGTCGATCAGCACATGGTCGCCTTCGAGCAGGTTGCCGCGCACGACCTGTTCGGCGATGCGGTCGACCACCTCGCGCTGGATGAGGCGCTTGAGCGGACGGGCGCCGAACACCGGGTCGTAGCCGTCGATGGCCAACGACTCCATGGCCGCCGGGGTAACGTCGAGCGTGACGCGACGGTCGTCCAGGCGCTTGCGCACGTCGGCCAGCTGCAGCTCCACGATGGGCTCGATGTCGCTGATCGACAGGGCGTCGAACGTGACGATGTCATCGATACGGTTGAGGAACTCGGGGCGGAACGTGGCTCGCAACGCCTCGTCGATGGCGCGCTTCATGGTTTCCTCGGCGTCCTCGTCGCCGTTCTCCGAGAACTCGCGGATGAACTGGCTGCCGACGTTGCTCGTCATGATGATGATCGTGTTCTTGAAGCTGACCACGCGGCCCTGACCGTCGGTCAGGCGACCGTCGTCGAGCACCTGCAGCAACACGTTGAACACGTCGGGGTGCGCCTTCTCTATCTCGTCGAGCAGCACCACGCTGTAGGGACGACGGCGCACGGCCTCGGTGAGCTGGCCGCCCTCGTCATAGCCGACGTAGCCGGGAGGCGCGCCGATGAGGCGCTGCACGCTGAACTTCTCCATATACTCGGACATGTCGATGCGCACCATGGCGCGCTCGCTGTCGAACAGGTACTCGGCCAGCGCCTTGGCGAGCTCGGTCTTGCCCACGCCGGTCGGTCCCAGGAACAGGAAGCTGCCGATGGGCTTGTCGGGATCGGAGAGTCCCGCGCGGTTGCGGCGGATGGCACCGGCCACGACGTTCACGGCGTGGTCCTGGCCCACGACGCGCTCGTGCAGCTTGGCTTCCAGGTCGACGAGCTTCTCCATCTCGCCCTTCATCATCTTGGACACGGGGATGCCCGTCCAAGCGCTCACGACCTCGGCGATCTCCTCCTCGGTAACCTCTTCCTTGAGGATGGCGCCGTCCTCCTCGCGCTCAGCGAGGATGCGCTCGGCTTCCTCGAGCTTGGCGCGCAGCTGCGGGATGGTGGCGTAGCGCAGCTCGGACGCGCGGGACAGGTCGCCTTCGCGCTCGGCGCGCTCCTCCTCGCTCTGGGCCGCGTCGAGGTCGGCCTTGATGGTTTGAACGTCGACGATGACGTCCTTCTCGTTCTTCCACTCGGCCGTGCGCGCATCCAGCTCCTCGCGCAGCTCGGCCATGTCCTTGCGCAGCGCCTCGAGGCGCTCCTTGCTGGCGTCGTCGCTCTCGCGTTGCAGCGAAAGCTCCTCGATCTGCATCTGGCGCAGCTTGCGGTCGAGGGCGTCGAGCTCCTCGGGCATGCTGTCGATCTCGATGCGCAGACGGCTGGCGGCCTCGTCCATGAGGTCGATGGCCTTGTCGGGCAGGAATCGGTCGGAGATGTAGCGGTTGGACAGCTCGGAGGCTGCCACGATGGCGCCGTCGGTGATGCGCACGCCATGGTGGATCTCGTACTTCTCCTTCAGGCCACGCAGGATGGCGATGGTGTCCTCCACGCTGGGCTCGCCGACGAGCACGGGCTGGAAGCGGCGCTCCAGCGCAGCGTCCTTCTCGATGTACTTGCGGTACTCGTCGAGCGTCGTGGCGCCGATGGCGTGCAGCTCGCCGCGCGCCAGCGCCGGCTTGAGCATGTTGCCCGCGTCGATGGTGCTGTCGCCGCCGCTGCCCGCACCGACAATGGTGTGCAGCTCGTCGATGAACAGGATGATGCGGCCGTCGCTGTCCTTCACTTCGCGCAGCACGGCCTTCAGGCGGTCCTCGAACTCGCCGCGGTACTTCGCACCGGCCAGCATGCTGGCGATGTCGAGCGTGATGATGTCGCGGTCCTTAAGGCTGGAGGGCACGTCGCCGCTGACGATGCGCTGCGCCAGCCCTTCCACGATGGCCGTCTTGCCGGTGCCGGGCTCGCCGATGAGCACGGGGTTGTTCTTCGTGCGCCGGCTGAGCACCTGCACGGTGCGGCGGATTTCCTCGGAACGGCCGATGACCGGGTCGAGCTTGCCCTCGCGAGCTGCCTCGGTGAGGTTCGTACCATACTGGTTCAGCGCATCGAGCTCCATTTTGGAGTTCTGGTCGGTGATGCGTTCGTCGCCGCGGAGCTTGTCGTAGGTTTCCTCGACGGCCTTCTCGGTGACGCCGACCGCGTTCAGCACGCGGCCCGCATCGCCCTTGTCGCCCGCGAGGGCGATGAGCAGGTGCTCGGTCGTGGTGTAGCTGTCGCCCATCTTGTCGGCGATCTTCTCGGCCCTGTCGATGGCCTTGATCAGGTCGTTGCCCGGAGCCGTGATCGGCATGCCGCCGCTCATCTTCGGCTTCTTGTCGATGACCGTCTCCACGTCCAGCTTGAGCGCCACCGGGTCGGCCCCGATGCGCTTCAAGATGGCCTGCAGGTTGTTGTCGGATGAGTCCAGGATGGCCTTGAGCAGGTGGATGGGCTCGATGACGCTCGCTTGGGCGTCGCCCGCCACCCCCATGGCGGCCTGGAAGGCCTCTGCCGCAGAGGCCGAAAGCTTGTCGAGTCTCATGTCGTGTCCTCTTCTTAGATCTTCCTAATGGCGAGCGAGGTGCTCGTGGCTACGAGGTTCGCCACGCTCGCGCGGGTTTCCAATTCATGCACGCGGTCTGCAAGCCGACGCACGCGGCGGTGCAGATCGTCGATTTCCTGGTCGCGTTCGTTCAGGCGCCCCTGCAGGTCCAGGATGCGGATAACGCCGGCTAGGTTGATGCCCTCGTCGGTGAGCTCGTTGATGAGCTCCAGCCGCTCGATGTCGGCCTGCGAGTACATGCGCGTGTTGCCGCTCGTGCGCTGCGGTGTTACCAGGCCCTTCTGCTCGTACGAACGCAGGGTCTGTGGGTGCATGCCCGCTAGCTGCGCCGCCACGCCGATCATGTACAAAGGCCTGTTTCTGTCCTGGTCTGCCATGATGCTTCCTTTACTCGCTCGCTGCTCGGAATTCTTCCAATGCCTTGCGCTGGGCGTCGTTCAGGTTCGTGGGAACGGGGATGTCCAGCTTGATCTTCATGTCGCCGTTGCCCGATCCCTTCACGCGCGGCGCGCCCTTGCCCTTCACGGACAGCACCGTGCCCGACTGCGTACCGGCGGGAACCTTCACGCGCACCTTGGTGCCGTCGGGCGCCGCCACGACGATGCTCGTGCCGAGCGCCGCGTCGGCCATGCTCACTTGCACGGTCTGCAGCACGTCCGCGCCCCTGCGTGTGAACTGCGGGTGCGGGGCGATGCGCATGGTTATCACCAGATCGCCGGCCTTGCCGCCGTTCGCACCGGGAGCACCCTGGCCGCGGAAGCGCTGGCGGTCGCCGTCGTTCGCGCCCGCCGGCACCTTCACGTCGAGCGTCAGCGGCTCGCTGCGCCCGGGCACGCGCAGCGATATGCGCTTCGTCGTGCCGTTGAACGCCTCGTCGAACGTCAGCTGCAGCTCGGCGGTGGTTTCCTGCCCCTTCTGGGGGCGCTGGCTGCGGTTGTTCGGGCCCGAGAAGCTGAAATCGTTCAGGTCGCCGAAATCCCAGTTCGTCCCGAACGCACCCTCGCCCTTGCGCAGGCGCTCGAGGATGTCACCCCAGCTGTTCGCGCCGCCGAACAGGTCTTCGAAGTTGATGTTCACGCCACCTGCACCGGTGCCTCCCCATCCATAGGGAACCCGGTTCTGGTCAGCTGTCCCGTACTGGTCGTATAGCTTGCGCTTCTTGTCGTCAGACAGCACCTCGTACGCCTCGTTGATGTCCTTGAACCTCTCCTCGTCGCCACCTGCGTCGGGATGGTTCTCGCGTGCGAGCTTGCGGTACGCCTTCTTGATATCGTCAGCCGTGGCGTTTTTCGACACGCCGAGCGTCTTGTAGTAATCCGGTTTGTTCGCCATGCCGCACCACCTTTCTCTTTGCCGTTGAATGAGTCGGCTTCCCCAGGGGGAATTGACTCATTGCGATAGTCGTACTTTTCCCAAAGTCATTCTCAATGAGTCAATTCCCCCTGGGGAAGCCGACTCATTCCTTGCCTTACAACAAGGGCGAGCTACGAGCCCGCCCTTGAACAATTACTCTTCTTCGGACTCTTCCTCTTTCGGGCGTTGAGGTCCGCCCGTGGTGACTGTGACCATTGCGGCCCGCAGCACCTTGCGCCCCATCTTGTAGCCCTTCTGGAACACGTCCTTCACGGTTTCCTCGAAGGCTTCCGTGTCGGGCACCATCTGCACCGCCTGGGCCTCGAGCGCGTCATAGGCCTCGCCGGCAGGGTCGATAATTTCCAAACCGCCCTTCTTCAGCGCGTCGACGAGCTTGGTCTGCACGGCCTTCACGCCGTCGATCAAGCCTTCCTCGCCGTTCTCGTCGGCGTACGCCACCGTGCGCTCGAAGTCGTCGAGCACGGGGAGCAGGTTCTCCATGAGCTTCTCGGTTGCGCGGGCTTTCTCCTCCTCGCGCTGCTCGCCCATGCGGCGGCGGTACGTGTCCCACTCGGCATGCAGGCGCAGGTAACGGTCTTGCCATTCCTTCGCCTCTGCCTGCGCCTTTTCCAAGGCGTCGGCAGCTGCCGCTTCCTCTACGACCGCCTCTGCTTCGGCCACGATGTCGGGGTCGCCCTCTTCAGCTGCTTCGGTTGCCTCGTCGTCCTCGGCGGCCTCGGCATCCTTCGCCTCCGCTTCGTCGGCCTGCGGTTCTTCGTCGATTGCCTCCTCGGCCGTCTCGGCCGCTTCGTCGTTCGCGTCCTCGATGGGAATCTGGAAGCCCTTGTCGGCGGCGTCTTCGTTCTTGCGTTTCGCCATTGTTCGCTCCGTTCTTCTTTGCGACGTCATGAATGGGGACGGTCCCCATTCATGACGCTTGGCTTCCTGTTATTTCTCATCCTCGGGGTCGACGACCTCGTAGTCGGCCTCGATCGTGCCGTCGTCGGCCGGAGCGGCGCCCTGCTGGGCAGCAGCAGCGGCGGCAGCAGCGGCCGGGTCGAAGCCTTCGGCGCCAGGGGCCGCACCGGTCGAGTACACGACCTCGGCCAGCTTGTACCCGGCCTCCTGCAGCTTCTCCTGCGCGGCCTTGATGGCCTCGATGTCCTGGCCCTCGAGCGCGGTCTTGGCCTGCGCAATGGCGTCCTCGGCAGCCTGCTTCGAGTCGGCCGGCACCTTGTCGCCCAGCTCGCGCAGCGTCTGCTCGGTCGCGTTGACCAGGCTGTCGCAGTTGTTGCGCACCTCGATCTCTTCCTTGCGCTTGGCGTCCTCGGCCGCGTTGGCCTCGGCGTCCTTCACCATGCGGTCGACCTCGTCGTCGGACAGCGCCGTGCTACCCGAGATCGTGATCTGCTGCTGCTGACCCGTACCCAGGTCCTTCGCGGACACGTTGACGATGCCGTTGGCGTCGATGTCGAACGTCACTTCAATCTGCGGGATGCCGCGGCGCGCAGCCGGGATGCCCGTCAGCTGGAAGCGGCCGAGCGTCTTGTTGTCGCGGGCCATCGGGCGCTCGCCCTGCAGCACGTGGATCTCGACGCTCGTCTGGTTGTCGGCCGCCGTCGAGTAGATCTCGCTCTTACGGGTCGGGATGGTCGTGTTGCGGTCGATCATCGTGGTCATAACGCCGCCGAGCGTCTCAACGCCGAGCGACAGCGGGGTAACGTCGAGAAGAAGGATGCCCTCGACGTCGCCGGACAGCACGCCGCCCTGAACGGCCGCGCCCATGGCGACGACCTCGTCGGGGTTCACGGACATGTTCGGCTGCTTGCCCGTCATGGTCTTCACGAGATCCTGAACGGCCGGCATACGGGTGGAGCCGCCGACCAGGATGACCTCGTCGATCTGGCTGGACGTGTAGCCCGCGTCCTTGAGGGCCTGCTCAACAGGCTTGCGGCAACGGTCCAGCAGGTCCTTCGTGATGCGCTCGAACTCCGCGCGGGTGAGCGTGTAGTCCAGGTGCTTCGGGCCAGACGCATCGGCCGTGATGAACGGCAGGTTAATGTTGGCCTGCGTGGTGCTCGAGAGCTCCATCTTGGCCTTCTCGGCAGCTTCCTTCAGGCGCTGCAGGGCCATCTTGTCGGCACGCAGGTCGATGCCGTTGTCAGCCTGGAACTTGTCCGCGAGCCAGTCGATGACGCGCTGATCCCAGTCGTCGCCGCCCAGATGGTTGTCGCCAGCGGTGGAAGCGACCTCGAACACGCCGTCGCCCAGCTCCAGGACGGACACGTCGAACGTACCGCCGCCGAGGTCGAAGACGAGGATCTTCTCGTCCTTGTTCGTCTTGTCGAGGCCGTAGGGCGATCTTGCCGGCGTCCTTGGTTGCCTGGCGCTGTGCGTCGTTGAAGTACGCGGGAACCGTGATGACCGCCTGCGTCACCGGACCGCCGAGCTGCTTCTCGGCGTCGTTCTTCATCTTCTGCAGGACCATGGCCGAAATCTCCTCCGGCGTGTAGTCCTTGCCCTCGATGCTCACGACCGCACGGCCGTCCTTGCCAGCCTTCACGTTGTAGGAAACGGTCTTCTGCTCTTCGGTGGTCTCGTTGAAAGCGCGGCCGATGAAGCGCTTGACGGAGCTCACCGTGTTCTCGGGGTTCGTCACCGCCTGGTTCTTCGCGGCCTTGCCCACGACGCGCTCGCCGTCCTTGCGGAAGCCCTCGACGGAAGGCGTGGTGCGGTCACCTTCGGCGTTCACGAGAATTTCGGGCTCGGAGCCCTCCATGACCGCCATCGCCGAGTTGGTGGTGCCCAAGTCGATACCAAGAATCTTCGCCATTTTTCTTACCTCTCATCCCTTCGGGGTTTGCTACCTTGGTTGATACCTATATATAGTGTTGCAGTGCCAACTGAAATCTATCTGAACTTCCGCAGGCTATCTTCAACGATTGCAACTATAAAATCTAAGCCAACTCATGTCAAGTTTCTTACTATCGACGTCATAATCCCGTTACTAACGCCGAAACGCAAGAAGGCCGACCACGTTGGCCGGCCTTCCCTTTCTGTTGTTTGGGGGAGCTGTTAGTCCTCAGCGATCTCCGTAATGGCGCCCATGGGGCACTCTTCCAGGCACTCGCCGCATGCGATGCAGGCGTCCTCGTTCACGACCTCGGCAACGCCGCTCGGAACTTCCAGCACTTCCTGCGGGCAGGCATCAACGCAGATACCGCAGCCGATGCACTCGTCAGCATCTATAATCGGATGAGCCATGGTGACTCCTTTCTCGGATTTCTCATTCATCCCCTAGAATCTCTCTGTGCGGCAAGATACCATTACTTTCCTAAATTGCAAGTAGTGTTTCGAAGTTTTCGATGAGCCGCAGTTCGGGCGCATTTCGCCCGAACCTGCCTAGCAGATGCGCGGGAGCTGCTCACCCACGAGCATGTCGAGAATACGGCGCCCGCCGAACGCGTTGCGCACGAACACGACGGGGCCGCGATCCGCCTGCGCTTCCGCTACCTCGCCGATGATGGCCGCATCGCGCCCGTAGGGGCTTGCGTGCATGGCTGCAAGCGCCGCTTCTGCCTGGTCGGCCGCAACCACGCAGACCATCTTGCCTTCGTTGGCCACCTGAAGCGGATCGTACCCGAGCATGTCGCAGGCGCCCCGCACGGCATCGCGCACGGGGATGCGCTCCTCCTCGACCGTAATGGACACCTGGGACTGGTCTGCGAGCTCGTTGAGCGTCGACGCCAATCCGCCGCGCGTGGGGTCGCGGAAGCACCTCACGTCGGGCGCAGCCGCCAGCACGTCGGCGATCAGATGGTTGAGGGGCGCCGCGTCGCTTTGAACCTCGGCTGAGAACGATAGCGACTCGCGGCAGCTCATGATGGTGATGCCGTGGTCGCCCAGCGTGCCGCTCACGAGCACGGAGTCACCGGGCTGGCAGAGCGCCCCGCTCAGCGCCACGCCTTCCGCCAGCGCGCCCACTCCGCACGTGTTGATGAAAACGCCGTCGCCATGACCGCGGTTGACCACCTTCGTGTCGCCCGTGACGATCTTGACGCCTGCCTCTTCGGCTGCGACTGCCATGCTCTGGCAGATGCGCTTCAGGTCGGCGATGGGATACCCTTCCTCCAAGATGAACCCGCAGCTCAGGTACAACGGCCGCGCGCCGCTCGTCGCCACGTCGTTCACCGTGCCGCACACGGCCAGACGGCCGATGTCGCCGCCTGGGAAAAAGTGGGGCGAAACCACGAAGCTGTCGGTCGAGAACGCCAGGCGCTCCCCCGGTGCGAGCGCAGGCAAAGTTGCCGCATCGTCGCCACGGCGCAGCTCGTCGCCCGCATATGCCTCGAAGAACACCTCGTCGATGATGCGCTTCATCATAGTCCCGCCACTGCCGTGGCCGAGAAGCACTGTTTCTTCCATAGCTACACCGACTCCCGAAGCTCTCACAGCACCTGGCCGACCGTGGTTAGGACGAGCCCGCCGTGCTTTACGCCCTTCGTGCCGATGATCTGGTCGGAAACGACGCGCACGTCGGTCGTCTCGCCGCGCAGGATGATCACCTCAAGGCACATGTCCTCGTCGATGTGAACGTGGGTCGTCGAGACAATCATGCCGTAATGCGCATGCTGGATGTGATGCAGCGTTTCCTGCACGTCGCTGGCATGATGGTCGAACACGATGGTCAAGGTGCCCATGACCTCGGTTCCCACCTGCTCGATCTCGTCGCGGATGAGCGCATCGCGCACGAGGTCGCGGATGACCTCGCTGCGGTTCTTGGCAACGCCCCGGCGGGCAACCAGGCCGTCGAACTGCATGAGCAGGCCCTCGGGCATGGCGACGGAGAAGCGCGTGAGGTCGCCGCCCATCATATGGTCGCGGCCCATGCGCCTACACCAGGCTCACGGTTACGCCGGGAGCGTTCTCGGCATCGTCCTCGAGGGCGTCCTTCGCATCGGCGATAACCGCGCGAACCTCGTCGAGCAGCTCCTGCACCTTGTGCAGCTTGTCGTCCGTCGCGGTGAACCCGGCATCGCCGGCCTGGTGAGCAAGGGTGTGGACCCAGCGACGCTCGAGTTTGATGTGGTCGTCGATCTGGTCGATCATCTGCTCGAACTGGCCAGTGTTAATACCGTTTGTGCACATACGTGCCTCCTTTTCGCAACCGCGCAGAACACGGGATAGAAGAGCTCTCATCCCACGCCCCGCCTCGTGTCAACTTGCTATTATGCTGTTATACGAGTCTTCGACTGAAAGTTCAAGCAAAAGTGTGACGATGAGACCGCAAAGTAACATATATGAAGCGGGAGCGGCAGATATCCGCGCGCTTTTCGATGATTACGTCGAGGGAGACAGCTCCCGCATCGCGCTCGTCCTCAGCGAATCGCCCCTTGCGCAGCCCGCGCGCGATGCCGTGGAGAAATCGCTCGCCGCATTCGGATATGGCAACGACACCTGCTCGTTCGCGACCCTCAAACCGCACGATCCCGAAACGGAGGGCGGCGACATCGAGCTCGACCCCCAGTCGATCTTCCTGCTCGTCGAGGCGCTGGACCCGATTCTCCTCGCGATCGCCGACGAGAAAACCGCCCGCCTGGTGGCGCAGGCTTACCGTACCGCCTACGACCTCGACGCTCCAGCCCGCGTCTTCGGCCGCCCCACCGCCGTATTCCGCAACCTGGCTGAGCTCGTCTCGACCGACGAGGGCAAGCAGAAAGCCTGGCGCGTCCTGAAAGCCTTCCCCAAACGGTAGGGCGCGTCTGATACCATGAAACCCAGCTTGAACTTCAAGCTGAAGTAGAGGCGAAACGCGACCAGAGAGAGGCGAGCGCCATGATTTGCGGCAATTGCGGAACCTTCAATCAAGATCACGTCAAATTCTGCGAGAACTGCGGAACTCCCTTGCAGGGCGCTGCACAGCCTGGGGCAGCGCAGATGCCGAACCAAGGCGCCGGATACGGCCAGCCTGCGCAAGGCCAGCCCATGCAAGGCCAGCCTCAAGGCCAACCGCCCTATGGCCAGCCCATGCAGGGCCAGCAGCCCTACGGCCAACCTATGCAGGGTCAGCAGCCCTATGGCCAGCCCATGCAGAACCAGCAGCCCGCTCAGCAGCCTGGGTACGGCAACTACCAGAACGCACAACCTCAGCAGCAAATGGGCGCGCCCGCCGTGCAGAACGGACAATACCAGCAGCCCCAGCAACCGTATGGCACGCCCGCCCCGCAGCCTCCCAAGAAGAGCACCCCGATCGTCCCGATCATCATAGGCGTCGTTGCGGCAGTTGTCGTCATCGGCGTTATCGTAGCCGGCATGCTCACCAACTGGTTCGGCCTGGCACCCGCCAGCTCGGGTAGCAGCTCGTCATCGAGCGCCGCCAGCTCCTCGGTCGAGCCCAAGGACGCCTTCGTTGGCACCTACAATCTCACCGGCGGATCGGGGCTCACCAGCTCTGCCGGCACGAACACGCTCTACCTCGCAGAGGACGGCGACGAGCTCACGATGATCAACCTCAAGGACCAGACGCTCGTCTTCTCGAAGACATCGAGCGACACGAGTGGCATGCCCACGGCAACGGCGAGCAGCACGTCAAGCCCGAGCAGCTCCGCATCCTCGAAGAGCTCCTTCGTAGCCACCTGGAAGCTCACCGGGATATCGGGCAACGGCCAGGACGTCAGCAAAGACGAGCTGGAGAAAGCGGGCGCCGTGATCACGCTGACCATCAAGGGCGATGGCACCTTCAGCATGAACGGCGGCGGAAGCGCGCAGAACGGAACCTGGACCGAGAAGTCGAGCAACACGGCAACCCTATCCGTCAACAACTCCCCCCTAGACTTCCAGCTAAAAGACAACAACACCCTAGTAACAACCGACGCCGGCACCACCATGACCTTCACAAGACAATAACCCCACCCAAAACCCCCACCACCAAAGGAGCGCCCCGGCGCTCCTTTTCTTCTTCCAGCGAAAGAGCGTAGCCCTCGGACGCGAACGGGAAGCGGCTGGCACCGGGAGGGGGCGTAGCCGCTTCCGCATCCTTTTTCCAGCGGGAAAGAGCAGCCCTCGTCGGCGGCGGGAGGGATGTTCGCCGCTTCCGCAGGCACCAAATTGAATTTACCAAAGCTAGCCGAGGACGCCGTAGGCGAACGTCCCTCCCGCCGCCGACGAGGGCGGACATGAGGTTAACCGCGCCGCCCGAGGACGCTGTAGGCCTAGCCTGCTCACGGCGCCAGCCGCCTCCCATTCGAAGCCGAGGGCGGACAGAAGGTCAGGCGCCTACCTCCAACGGGTGAGTAGCCTCTCCACAACATCGAAGATGGCATAGAGCGCCACGCCCATCAACGCCATGGCGATGATGCCGGCGAACATGCGCGGGTAGTTCACCATGGACCATGATTGCATGATGAAATAGCCGAGCCCCGTGGAGCCAGCCATGGCCTCGGCGATGAACAGCACCGCGATGGCCGTGCCGATGCCGATGCGCAGCGACGTGAACACCGCTGGCATGGTGGCGGGCACCACCACGTGGCGGTACTCGTCGAACCGGCTTCCCCCGAGCGACCGAATGGCAAGCACCGAGCTCTCGGGCACCGCCTTCACGGCATCGCGCACGGCGACGAGCACCTGGAAGAACACGGTGAGCGAGATAAGCACGATCTTCGGCGCGTCGGCCAGCCCCAGCAGCACGAGCAGGATGGGGAGCAGCACGACCTTGGGGATGGGATACAACAGGTACAGCACGGGGGCGAACAGTGCATCGAGCGTGCGGGAGCGCGCGCACAGGTGCGCGACGGGCACCGCGAGCACCGTGCCGATGAGCAACGAGACCACCACGCGGTATGCGCTCGTCCAGAAGTACGGTACGAGCGCGCTCGAGTACTCGAAGAGCACGTTGAACGTCTCGAGCGGCGTCGGCAGAACGTTCGTGTGCGCGAACGTGATGAGCAGCTCGGCCGTAATCCACCATCCCGCGATGATGAACACCACGGCGAAGACGTAGCCTACAACGCGCAGCCATGCAGGGGTCCGACGCCTCATCGCGCCCTCCCCTCGCCGCCCTGGGCCAGGGCGCTGCGCACTTCGTGGCATTTGGCCGCGAAGGCGGCCGAGTCGCGCCAGCCGTCTTCGCCCATCTGGGGGTTCGACACGTCGGCGACGAGCGTCGCTGGCCGTTCGCTGAACACGAGGATCCTGCGGCCCAGGTACACCGCTTCCTCGATGGAGTGCGTCACGAGCATCTGCGTGTGGCCGCGGTCCTTCCACAAATCGAGCAGCAGGTCCTGCAGCGATTCGCGCAGGAGCGCGTCGACGGCGGAAAGCGGCTCGTCCATGAGGAGCAGGTCGGCGTCCATGGCGAGCGCGCGGGCCAGCGCGAGGCGCTGCTTCATACCGCCCGAGAGCTCCTTGGGATACGAGCGGTCGAACCCGCTCAAGCCCACCTGGTCGAGAGCGGCGTGCGCGCGGTCGTACGCTTCGCGTTTCGGCACCTTGCGGATCACCAAACCGAGCGCAGCGTTTTGCAGCACGGTTTTCCAAGGGAAGAGCCCCAGATCCTGCGCGATGAAGGCAGTTTCCTGGCGCGGGTGGCCGACTCGATTGCCGTTCACCGCCACTTCGCCGGTCGTGGAGGCGAGCAACCCGGCCGTTAGGTGGAGCGTGGTCGATTTCCCGCATCCGGAGGGACCGATGAGCGCGATAGCCTCACCGGGCTGGGCTTCGAAGCTCAAGTCGTGAAGCGCCTCGGTGTCTTCCGCGCCATCATCGTAGACAAGCCCCACATGGGAAAAGGAGATATGTGCTCCACGCTGTTCCATAGCATGGAATCATAGCAGACGTATATGCAGCGCGCTTGCCTTTCCGGCGCCTTATGCCGAGAACTTGCCCGTGGACTGATCGTACGTGAGGGGCTTGGTCAGGTAGCCCTTGCCCTGCATCCACGTTAGGACGGGGTCGACCATGGCGTTGGTCGGCATCTCGCATTGCGGGTACTCGCTGATGGGATAGGTGCCGGCCACGACGTCTGACAGGTTCGCGTTAGCGACCAGCGTCGGACGGTACGCCTCGGGATTGGCGTTCACCATCGCTGCCGCCTCGTTCCAGATGCCCTTGAGCTTCTCGATCTCGGCCGAGGAATTTGCGGCAGTCTCGGCACGCGCGATCATGACTGACTGCGAGATGTTGTCGCCTTTCGTGTCGTCGGCCACGGTGCGGCACCCCGACGCCTCGCCCAAGGCGAGCAACGAGCCTGGCAGCGCCGCAGCTGCCACCTGCCCCGACTCCATGGCCTGATAGCGCACGGGCAGCTTCTGCAGTTCTTCCACCACGATCTTGTCATCGGGCACGCCTGCACCCTCCATGAGCTTGTCCATGACGTATTCCAGGATGGTGTTGGAGCCAACGCCGATGGGCACGCCCGCAAGCTCGGTGAGGTCCTTGACGTTGCTGTTGGGCCCGACCATGATGCCGAAACGTCCCTGCTGCGGGGTCGTGCCGAGCGTGACCCACTCCATCTGCACGTCGGTGCCGCCGGCGAACATGCTCGCCGTCACCATGATGTCGGTCATGGCCATGTTCACGTCGCCCGACGAGACGCCCGAGATGAGCTCGCTCGCCGACTGGAACGTCACGATGTCAGCCGAGAGGCCGGCCTTCTCGAAGAGCCCTTCCTCCTGGGCCACCCACAGCGGCAGGAGGTCTTCGGTAGCCAGCGTTCCGATCGTCAGCTTTCCAGCCGCAGCCGAGCTCGCCGACGAGGAACTGGCCCCGCCGTTGCTGCAGCCTGCGATCAACGCCGCGCCCGTCAGGCCGGCGATACCGAAAAACGCCCTTCTCGTCACATTGGCGCCCATGTCACTTTCCTTTCGCTACTTAATATGTCCTAGGAAATCTTTAGTGCGTTCGTGCTTGGGATGGTCGAAGACCTCGGTCGGGGTGCCCTCTTCCACGATCACGCCGTCTTCCATGAATATCACGCGGTCGGCAACCTCGCGCGCGAAGCCCATCTCGTGCGTGACCACCACCATGGTCATGCCGCCCTCGGCAAGCGAGCGCATGACGTCGAGGACGCCGCGCACGAGCTCGGGGTCGAGCGCCGACGTGGCCTCGTCGAAGAGCATGACATGCGGATCCATCGCCAGGGCTCGCGCGATGGCGACGCGCTGCTGCTGGCCGCCCGAGAGCTGGGCGGGTAGGTAGTCGGCGCGCTCGGCCAACCCGACGCGCTCGAGCTGCTCGAGGGCGATCCTCTCCGCCTCTTCGTTCGAGCGCTTGAGCACCTTTCGCTGGGCAAGCATCACGTTCTTCTTGGCGGTAAGGTGAGGGAACAGGTGGAACACCATGCCAACGTGCTCGCGCAGCTTGTCCACGTTCGTATCGGGCCCGGTGATCTCCACGCCCTCGATGAAGATATGGCCGCCCGTCGGCTTCTCGAGCAGGTTGATGCAGCGCAGCATGGTGGACTTGCCCGAACCGGAAGGCCCGAGCACGACGACCACTTCACCACGCTTGACGTCGACGCTCACGTCGCGCAACACGACGGTGTCGCCAAACGATTTCGATAGGTGCTGGATGCTCACCATCACATCGGTTTCGCCCACAGCGCCCCCTTTCATTCACGTGCATCCGTACATTTTAGTACAGAAGCGAGGGCCGCGCTTCTGTACTATCATGATGATGAGCGGAAGGGATGCTATGACGTTGCTCCACGACATGCACTGCCACCTGGACTTCATGGAAAACGGCGAGGAAATCGCCGAACGCGCCCACGAGGACGGGACGCTCGTCTTCGCGAACACGGTGACGCCGGAGGGCTGGGAAGCTTCCTGCACGCGGTTCGCGCCATTCGAAAACGTGGTAACCGGCCTGGGCCTCCATCCTTGGTGGGTGAACGGCAAGGACGACAGCCGCCGCGCACTCGAAATGCTCGGGCAGCACGATCCGCGCGTCATCGGCGAAATCGGCCTTGACCTTGGTCGCCGCCATGCTGATACCGCAGACGCCCAACGAACGGCCTTCGAAGACATCCTGCGCTGGTCGGCGAGCAGGGGCCGCAAGCTCATCTCCATCCATTCGGTCCACGCCGCAAAGGAAGCCCTCGACCTGCTGGAGTCCACGGGAGCCGCCGAATCGTGCACCTGCATCTTCCACTGGTTCACGGGCCCGAGCGACCAGCTCAAGCGCGCCGTGCAGGACGGCTGCTACTTCTCCTTCGGCCCCCGAGCACTCGGCACCGGCAAGGGCCGCGAGTACGTGAAGGCCATCCCAACAACCCGCCTCCTCCTAGAAACCGACTACCCCCCAAACCAAGGCGACACCTGCGCCTACGACCGCTACAAATCCGAACTACAATCCGCCGCCAACTCCATAACCGCCATCAAAGGCCCAGATTCCCTCCCCCAAATAGCCGAGACCGCCTCCAAGCTCCTCAAGGAAGACAGCTGACCGAGCCTTCTTTTCTTTTTTAGGATCTCGACACGACAGCACACGCCCGCAAGTTCTTTCGAGCAGAACCAGGTAGCCTGCGGGACCGCGGGGCAGGTGTCAGCCGCTTCCGCAGGTACTAATGATTATTTACATAAGCGAACCGAGGACGCCGTAGGCAGACACCTGCCCCGCGGTCCCGCAGGCGGACAGGAGAAAAGGACTATCGACCCGAAGCGTAGCCGTCGGGATTCGTCGACTGCCAGCGCCAACTATCAGCGCACATGCGATCGAGATCATACTCCGCGACCCATCCCAATTCATCGCGAGCCTTATCACAAGCAGCATAGTTCTCGGCGATGTCCCCCGCACGGCGCGGCTTGATCTCGTAGGGCAGGTCGCGCCCGCAAGCGGCGCTGAACGCGCGGACGACGTCGAGTACGCTCGACCCCTTGCCCGTGCCCAGGTTGAAGATGCCCACGCCGCGACGCGACCCGTCGGGAGCGGGCTCGCCGGCCATCGAACCGATGCCGATGGGCTTGCCAGTGCCCACCTTGCCGCCCATCCAGCGCAGCGCCGCCACGTGGCCGCGCGCGAGGTCGACGACGTGGATGTAGTCGCGCACGCCGGTTCCGTCGGGAGTCGGGTAATCGTCGCCGAACACGCCCACCGCGGCGAGCTTGCCGACGGCCACCTGCGCCACGTAGGGAACGAGGTTGTTCGGGATGCCCTTGGGATCCTCGCCGATGAGGCCCGATTCGTGCGCGCCGATGGGGTTGAAGTAGCGCAGCAACACGACATTCCATTCGTTGTCGCCCACGTAGAGGTCGCTCAGAATTTGCTCGAGCATGCTCTTCGTCTGCCCATAGGGGTTTGTGGGAGTGTGCTTGGGGCAGTCTTCGGTGATCGGCACGAACTCGGGCTCGCCGTACACGGTGGCGCTGCTGCTGAACACGATGTTCTTGCAATCGTGCGCCCGCGCGACGTCGCACAGGACGAGCGTGCCCGCGATGTTGTTCCAGTAGTACTCGAGCGGCTTTACCACGCTCTCGCCCACGGCCTTGAAACCCGCGAAGTGGATGATGGCGTCGATGTTCCAGGTGGAGAACACCTCTTCGAGCTTCTCGCGATCAAGAATCGAGCCCTCGACGAACGCGCAGCGAGCCTCGTCGGCGCCCGTGATCTGGCGGATGCGGTCGACCGCGACAGGGGACGAATTGGACAGGTCATCGTAGATGACGACCGAATAGCCCTCGCCGAGAAGCTCCACGCAAGTGTGACTGCCGATGAAGCCGGCACCACCCGTCACGAGCACACAGGTGTTCTGCGGTTCCTTCGCCAATCCCTTGTTCGCCATAATGACCTCGCTCGGTTAGCTGCGATTTAGTAGTAGTAGCCCGTATTCGTGGTCGCAGGGGGCGTTGAGGAGCCGCCGGCAGCCGCGATGTCGGAGCTGATGCTGGAGGCCTCGATGTCCTGGCTGATATCGCCACCCTCCATGAAGATACGGACCATCTCCGCAACGCCAGCCGTGTCGGCGATCACGTAGGACGTATCGCCAATATACGCCGGCTGTGACGGGATGTTTGCCGAATAGATCGTCACATCGTGGTCATAGTTATGGCGAATCTGATCGGCGACGTCCTTGATGAACTCCGATTTCATATCGGTCTTGATGAACTTGAGCGACGTGTCGATGATGCCGGTCAGGTCCTTAGCGGGCGCATTGAGGCCCTTCTGGATGATGGCATCGATTACCTTGCGCTGGTTGCGCTGGCGCGTGTAGTCGCCGTCCGTGTATGCACGGCTGCGCGAGAACGTGAGCGCTTGGGCGCCGTTGAGGTGCTGCATGCCCGCCTCAATCACGTCGTCGCCGGCGTCGGGGTCGTCGATTGTTTCTTCAACCTCCACATCGATGCCGCCCATCGCATCGATAAGCCCCACGAGCTCCTCGAAGTTGATCTCTGCGAAGTGATCGATCTCGACGCCCGTCAAGTCGCGCACCGCCTTGACGGCGCCAGCAGCTCCGCCGAAATAGTACGCAGCGTTGATCTTGTTTGTTCCCGCGTCCTCGATATCAACCATCGTGTCGCGTGGGATCGACATCATCGAGATCTGGCTCTTGCTCGTGTCGACCCGGCACAGGACGATCGTGTCGGTGCGCGCGCCCATGTCGGGGTCGTCGGAACGCGCATCGGAACCCAGCAACAGCACGGTGAACGGCTCGTCGAACGAGGTGGTGCCAGTGAGCTCCTGCTCGAGCGCGACGAGCTCGCCCTCTTGGAAGCCACCGTGGGTCTCGACGTCCTTGCTCTCGTACGTCATCGCGCGGATGGCGGCGTACGCAAGGCCCGCCACCAGGGCGACGAGCCCGATGATCACCACGGCCAACGCGACCTTCTTGCCGGTAGACATGCCATGGTTGCGATTCTGGTAGGCAGCGCTAGAACGGGCATATTGACCGCCAGCCCCTGCAGTAGCGTAGGCGTTCCGCACGGTTCCGCGCGAACTCTGCGAGGAGCGACGCCCTTTCGAATTGCCCGTAGCAGGTACGAAGCCTCCCGGCGCCTGCGCGCCCCGAGCCTTCATGCCCGATTGCCTCTCATAGGCGCTGTAATCTATGAGGTCGCTGTCGAGCGGGGGAACCGGGCGCCTATCCCGGCCGTTGTTTTCGTTCGCCATGAACTCTCCTCGGCGGCTTGGCCGCTCCGTTCGGATGCGTATCGACACGCCATTTTATCATCGGCCAAAATGGGAGAAGGAAATCCCTCAATCACGCCAACATTCGCTACACGAGCACTTCATAAGAACCCAACAACCCCCAATCTGCTGCACCCGGCAAGGAGAAAATGCACGAAATAGACGGTCGCGCGACCTGCCCCCCGACGAGAGCCGAAATGAGCACCAGGATGAGCGCCAGCAGAATCGCACTAACCCGTGAATCTCGTACACGGAATCGCACTAACCCGTGCATCCGATGCAGAAGCGCCCTCCCGCGTGCACGAGATTGACGGTTAAGTGCGATTTTCTCCCAGGGGAAAATCCGCGACCAGGCCTTATGCAAGACAGAACCGGGAAAGAGGCCTGGAAAATCGCACTAGATCGAACATCCCGTGCACGGACCGACCCCCGAATGCACGAGATTTACGGTTAAGTGCGATTTCGTGTACGAGATTCACGGTTAAGTGCGATTCACGCAGTGGGAACCAGAACGCCCATTCCCTCCAGCGGAAGGGCGAAGCCCTCGCGGGGCGCCGGGGACTTCCCCCGCGCGCCCCTCTGAGCGCCGCCTCCCAACCGCGCCCACAGGAAATCGGCCAAGTCCAGTAAGCGCCGTGCGGCCCCGATAAGAGGAGAACCGCTCCCGCGTAGTTCGGCCGATTTCAATTGCGCGGTTGGGAGGCGGGGAAAAGCGAAGCGGGGCGCGCGGGGGAGGTCCCCGGCGCCCCGCGAGGGCGGACAGTAGAGGACAGGCGCCTA
>CACWWI010000049.1 GCA_902764575.1 uncultured Coriobacteriaceae bacterium | reverse complement strand
TCGACCAGGGCGAGAATGCCCCTGTGTACCCGGCGGGCACCCGCGTGCGCCACGCCGTGTTCGGCGACGGCGCTATCGTGTCGTACGACCCCGACCGCAAGGCCTACGAGATACAGTTCGACACCCTGGAAACCACCCGCATCGTCTCCGCCCGTGTGAAGATGGAGGCCCTCTAAGCCCCGCGCCCCTCTTCGCGGGCCTCCTGGGGTAGAATCCGTTCGCGCATTGACCGTGGAACGAGATTGACGTGAAGCTGCTGACCAACTTTGCCGTGTACGAAGGGTGCTTCGACCAGCACGGGGCACCGACGGCCTGGCGCGCGATTGCGAGGCCTTCGGCGACTCCTCGCTGCTCCGACTAACTCCGGCCGATTCTTATGCTGAGGGCTTGCTTGGGGCATGCTTCGACGCATTTTCCGCACAGCATGCAATCGCCTGCACGGACAATGCCGTCGTCGCCGGCGATGGCGGGGTCGAGGATCTCCGGGTCGCAGAGGCAGGACTTCTTGCATGCATTGCACGAAATGCACGCCTCGTGGTCGATGTGGACGTTGACGAGCCCCACCTTACCGAGGACCTCGTAAAAGCCACCGAGCGGGCAGATGCTGCGGCACCAGACGCGATGGCCCCAGAACAGCTCCACGACGATGATGGCTACAAGCGTTACGCCGCCGACCATGCTGCCCAGCACCAGCCCCTTGTTGATGAAGCTGATGGGGGAAAGGGCCTCGAACACGGGGAAGCTCAGCAGCAGGGAAAGAACCAGGACACCGAGCGCGACGTAGACCTTCACATGGCGCGGGAGCACGCGCTCGGACACCTTGATGCCGAGCTTCCCGCGAAGCCAGTCGACGATTTCCAGCAGGAGATTCACGGGGCAGAACCATCCGCAGAACACGCGCCCGCGCACGAGCCCGTACACCACCAGCACGGGTAACGCGCCGATGAGCATGTCGAGAGCGAACGACTTCGACGCGACGATGGCCTGTAGCGCGGCGAACGGATCGAGCAGGGTTATGCCGAACAGCGAGCTTGACGAAAGCGTGCCGTAGAACGGGAAGCCCGACGGCGTGGCAACGGCATCGTCGCCTGCGCCGAAGAGGCCGAACAGTCCCCAACCCGCCAAAATGACCGGCGCCATGAACAGCAGCAGCGTGGCCACCTGCACGATGCGGCGCGCGATGGTGAAGGGAAAGCCTCCCTTTCCCTTGGCCGGCGTTTCTTCCTTTGTCGTTTTCTCGTCGTTCATCTCGCTGCGCTCTTCATCCTCAAACGCCATCGGGGTATATCGTCCTGTCGTCCTCGAAGTTCAGGTAGATCAAGTTCACGTTCAGCACGCCCGTCAGCTGCTGCAGGCCGTTCGCGATGCTATGCGACTCGTCGACCGTCTTGGCTTCTATCGTCACGACGATCTTGTGCCCGTCGATCCCGTGCACTTCCACCCCTTCGATTCCGGGCAGCTCGGCTGCTACGGCATCGGTGTACGCGGGTACGGTCTCGACGACCAGGCTGGATATGACAACCGGCTCATCCATTGCTCGCTTCGCCAAACCGCCCGCTTACGCCTTCTCGACGCGCACGCACGTCTTCTTGTAGTCCGGCTCCTTCGACAGCGGGCAATAGTTTTCCTGCTGCACGAGGTTGACCAGCGTCTCTTCGGCGAAGAACGGCGCGAACAGATAGCCCTCGGAAGGTTGCGTGCGGCCGGCGGTGGAAACCTTGATCTCCACTTCGCCCCAGCGGCTCGTCAGCTTCACCTTGTCGCCGTCCTTCACGCCCAGCTTCTCCGCATCGTTCGGGTTCATGTCGAGGAGCGCTTCGGGGAGCGCCTTGTCCAATGCGGGCACACGGCGGGTCATCGTTCCCGTATGCCAGTGCTCGAGCAGACGGCCCGTGCAGAACACGAACGGGTACTCGCTATCGGGCACTTCTGCAGGCGGCTCCCACGGGCGGAACACGACAGAGGGCTTGCGATCGGTCGACTTGTAGAAGCTCACGTTGCCAGCCAGGCCCTGCTCGCCGTACATCTCGATACCCTGCTGGTCGTATCCGTCTTCTTGCGGGCCATAGGCGAAGCGCCACTTGGTGGGCAGCCATTTTCCATTGACCTCGCGGACGGGCCATGTCATGCCGTGGTTGTAGATGTACTCCTCGTAGGGGGCGAGCTGCTTGCCCTCCATCTTCAGCTTCTTGTCGATGTTGATGGCGTTGGCGCGCTCGTTCAGCGAGGGGTTGCTGAACGTGCGGTACTCCTCCCACATGCTCTTGCACACTTCGCGCTGGCTGTCCTGCTTGAATTCGGCGGCATCCTTGTCGTACCACTGGCCGAACAGCAGGTCGAATGCGTCTTTGTCGCCGATCTTCTCGTCGATGAGCACGCGCTTGGCGATCTCCATCAGCATCCACATGTCCCAACGGGCGTCTCCCGGGGGATCTACCGCCTTCTCGAACACGGCCGTACGGCGCTCGCCGTTGCCGAACGCGCCTTCGCGCTCGACCCACATGGCGGCGGGCAGCACCACGTTGGCGTACTTCGTGGAGATGGTGGGATACACCTCGCTGACGACGATGAACGCATCGAAGATGCCGCGCTTGTCCTCGGCGCCCCGGCCGAGGAAGCGCGTGAGGTTGCTCATCGACTGCGCCCAGTTGTTATGCGCGCTCCACAGGAAGTCGATGTTGCCGTTCGACAGCTCGCGGAAGATCTTCGTGGTGTGGAAACCCGGGTCCTTGATCTCGTCCAGGTAGCCCTCGGGAAGGTTCCATACAGCTTCGGAGAAGCGGCGGTGCGCCTCGTTCTTGACCACCAAGTCGGCGGGCAGGCGGTGGCTGAACGTGCCGACCTCGCGCGCCGTGCCGCACGCCGATGGTTGGCCGGTCAGCGAGAACCCGCCATCGCCGGGCTTGCAGTAGTGCCCCGAGAGCAGGTGGATGTTGTGCAGGTTGTGGTTCATCCACGTGCCGCGGTTATGCTGGTTCACGCCCATCGTCCAGAACGACGTGATCTTCAAATCGGGATTCGCGAACAGCTCGTAAAGCTCCTTCAGGTCCTGTTCCGGCACGCCGGAGATGTGTGACGTGTATTCCCAGGTGTAGGGCGCAAGCCGCTCGGCGTATTGCTCGAACGTGATGGGTTCGACGTCGTCGACCTTGCTGCCGACCTCGCTTTTGTCGTAACCGTCGTAATTGGAGTTCCCGATGTTCTCGGTGCCCTGCTTGAACTGCAGGTGATCTGTCACGAACTGGTGGTTGTACGTGTTGTTCTCGATGAGGTAATGGGCGATGCAGTTCGTGATGGCCAGGTCGCCGTTGTTCCCGAATTTGATGACCTTGTCGGCTGTCGCAGCCGTGCGCGTGCCGAGCGTGGTCACGTCGAAGTGCTTCACGTTCGGGTCGGCGATCTTGCGGGCCATGAAGCGCGAGTACAGCATTGGATGCGCTTCGGCCATGTTGGCGCCCCAGGTGATGAACACGTCGGCGTGATCGATGTCGGCATAGCAGCCGGCGGGCTCGTCGGTTTGGAATACGTTCATGAAGCCCACGACCGCGCTGGCCATGCACAGGCGCGCGTTCGGGTCGATGTTGTTGGAACGCAAGCCCGCCTTCCAGAACTTGGCCGTGGCGTAACCTTCCAGGATGGGTTGCTGGCCCGACCCCCAGAACGCCAGGCGGCTCTTGTCCTTCTTCCACGTTTCGCGCAGCTTCTCGGCAACCAGGTTGAGCGCCTCGTTCCACGTTGCCTCGCGGAAGCCGTCGCTGGTGCCCTTCTTCGAGTTGTCCTCGCGGATAAGCGGTTTGGTCAGGCGGTCGTCGGCGTACAGGATTTTGCTGAGGTAATAGCCCTTGACGCAGTTCAGGCCCCGGTTCGAGTCGTTTTCGGGGTCGCCGTATACGCTGACCACCTTTCCATTGCGGCTCTCGACTATGACGCCGCAACCGCAACCGCAGAACCGGCACACGGCTAGCGTAGTGGTGGTGGAGTTGCCGTTGATGGGCTCGTTTTTCTTGGGCGCACAACCCGCCATGCTGGCAACGGAGCCAGCTGCGGCGGCGGTCGCCATGGCGATGGCGGTTGTCTTCACGAAGTTTCGCCTTGTGATGTCCATGCTCGTTTCCCCTTAATTCCTCGCCCTTTTACTGGACCGACGTCACTATCAATTCTTGCCGTTCCTCGAAGCGCCGCTGCCGGATCCGCTGCCGTTTCCGGACCCGCTGCCGGAGCCGCTGCCGGATCCGCTGCCGTTTCCGGACCCGCTGCCGGAGACGCTGCCGGATCCGTTGCCGTTTCCGGACCCGCTGCCGGAGCCGCTGCCGGATCCGTTGCCGTTTCCGGCACCGCCGCCCCTGTGGCTGCCGTCCTCGGCGAGCGTCACGATGCGGATTGGCACGTAAGGCTCGCTCACGGCGCAACGCTCGACGCATAAGCCGCAGCCGGTGCATTTCCCTTTGTGCACCTGCGGGATGAACTTCGCGTGAATGGAGTCGTTTTCCCGGTTCTGGAAATCGATCGTGATCGCTTCGTCGATGAGCGGGCATACGCGGTAGCACACCTCGCACCGATAGCCCTGATACGCAATGCACACTTGCTCGTCGATGCGCGCATACCCCATGTGTGCATCGTGCTTATCCGACACATCGCGCAGCGCATCTGTCGGGCAGGCGGCCACGCACGGGAAATCGGCGCACAGGCGGCAGGCCTGCTCGCGGGCGTCGATGAACGGCGTCCCGGCGCTCGAGCCCTCCAGGGGCCCGGCAACATGGAGTGCCGCGTACGGGCACGCTTCGATGCATTTTCCGCATTTGATGCAGCGCGCCAGGAAGTCGGCTTCGCTTTGGATTCCCGGCGGGCGTAACAGCTTGGACGACGAGCCCATCGTCGTGGATAGCACCCCTTCTGCCGCCACGGCAGCCGCAGCGATGCCGGCTATGATTTTCCCAGCACCCATCGAATGGCCCCTTTAACGCGTTAGGCCTTCAGGAACTGTTCTTCGTTCCAGGACATGTATTGGGTTTCCAGGTTCTTCGCCTCTTCGGCCGTGAGCCAGCCGTCGGGAACGTCTACGTCATCGTGGCATTGCGTGCAGATCATGACCGACGCACGGTGCGCCTTATGGCAGTCGCTGCACGTGTACTCGGAGTGATGCCACGAATGGGGGTTGCGCGACATGTTCGCGGTCTCTTCGGTCAACCCGCTCTGCGTTATGTTGTGGCAGCCCTTGTTGAGGCAGAACTCCGTTTCGCCCGCATGGCGGTAGAACACGAGCCGTGCCAGGTCGCGCTCGCTCAGCGGATTGTAGTAGTTGCCCGTTATCCACTCGATGCCTTCGGTGACCTGCTCTTCGATAGCTGGAACGTGGCATGCCATGCAGCGCTTCCCCATGGCTCCGTGCTTGCTCGCAAGCATCGCGTCGGCCTTCTTCACCTCGTTGCCCCATTTGTCGACAGAGGCCTCGTACGGGTTCGCGTACAGGGTTTGGCGATACACGTCGTTCATCGGGGTGTGGCAAATCGCCGTGCAGAATTCAGGCGTCTCGTGCCATTGGTAGAATCCGAAACCCAAAACGGCAATCACGGCGATCACAGCGCCGATAATCACCTTCTTCCGACTTGGCTTCTTCGGGGCGGGCTTGTCGCCTTCCTCGTGGTCTGCGTTCCCACCGCCGCTATCGGCGGCATCGCGGGCGCCGCCATCTTCTTCGGCTGCCTCCACGACGGTTTCCCCGGCGGCTTCTTCGGCGACTTCGACAGAGCTCCCGAGCTCCTCGCGGGCTTCGACCTTCTCGTCGCTCATGGCCTGACCCCCCTTTGCATTTCGCCATGCCATACCAATGCTAGATTTTACCAAAATGCCTCTTGGTGGTATGTTGTGGTTGCAACAGAATCTGCTTCTCTTTTCGATAGGAATCTCGCTATGGACCACGTTGAGCAATTGGCATCATCCCAGCTATTCAGCGGTTCGTCTCCCGACGAGATTGCCGCCATGCTCGACTGCCTTGGCGCGCGAACGCGAGCGTATGCCGCCGGCGAGCACATCCACCGCATGGGAGACGTCATCAAGACGGTGGGTTTGGTCCTTTCGGGAGAGGTGATTGTCGAGAGCGTCGATATCTGGGGCAATGTTAGCGTCATCAGCAAAAATGGCCCTGGCCAATCGTTCGGGGAGGTCCACGCGGTTCTCCACGACGAGCCGCTCATGGTGAATATCGTGTCCGCCACACCAAGCGAAGTGGTGTTTCTGCCTGTTTCGAGGGTCATCACCACCTGTTCGCGGGCATGCCCGTTTCACGCGAGAACGAGTTCCAATTTGACATGCGCCATCGCGCGGAGCAACCTCGAGCTTTCACGACGGCTGCTCCACATGACCCCGAAATCGATTCGCGAGAAGGTGCTCTCGTACCTGTCGTTCCAAGCCGAACGCGCAGGCTCGAACGAGTTCGATATCCCGTTCAACCGCCAACAGCTCGCCAACTACCTTGGAGTGGATCGCAGCGCGCTCTCGTCGGAGCTTTCGCATATGCAGAAGGAAGGCGTGCTGGAAACGAACAGGAGCCATTTCAAGTTGAAGAGGTAGCCCCGGATGCGCTACTCGGCCTTTCGGGCAATCGCCTCTTCTAGCAGCGCAACCTGCGCTTCGGTTTTCTTCAAGCTTGAAACCGTTATGATCACGTACACCAGCAGCGCCGCCCAAACAAGCGCGTATGCTGCGATGATAAACGGTGCCGACGGAATGACGGTGCTGTAGATGTCAGCCAGTATGGTGTTCATGCTCGTCCTTTCGACGTTCGGTTCGTGCGGGGCGGTCCCGATGCTTACCGTTCCTCGATCTGCTCTTTCAGCGCCTCCACGCGTTCGGCGAGCCGCGCTTGCCTGAAGCGCAGCCGGTACAACCCGAACGCTACCAGCATCATGCCCACCATGACGACCGTCACGGTGATCGCCATTTCGGGCGACATGCCACCCTCGCGCGCGACGACCGGGTGCACGCTGGAGGGGATGACCCGTGTGATCATGAAGCAGATGGGCACGTCCACGAACGCCAGAATGCTGAGCACGCTGGCGTAGGTCGCGCGGCGTTGCGGGTCGTCGACTGCGTTCCTCAAGACGAAATACGCAATCACTATCAGCATGAGGATGAGGTACGTCGTCAGCCGCGGGTCCCATGTCCACCATACGCCCCACTCGAAGCGCGTCCACAAATCGCCCGTCGCCATCGTGAAGACCACGAACAGCAAGGTTATCTCCATCGCCACCCGCCCGCATGTGTCGAATCGCTGCTGGCGCGTGGTCAAGAACCGCAGTCCGTAATAGGCCGCGAACGCGAGCGCCACGAACGAGACGATGGCAACTGGCATATGGAAGTAGAAGATCTTCTGGCTCAGAAGCTGCACATGGGTCACCGTCACATCTCCCACCATGACCGGCTCCGACAGCTTCGCCCCGTTGACCGGGGCAACCCAGAAGAACGCCAGGAGAAACCCGGTTGTCGTCAACAGGGCGCCCAACGCAAGGGCTGGTACTAACATGCGGTCGGGCCACTGTCCCGCCTCGGGGAGCTTCACCTTCTTGCTATCGGCCATTCACCCTCCTCCTCGAACGCCCGCGATTAGGCGGACACGACGAAATCGTACAGGACCCAACACACGAGCAGCATGACGATATCGTAGCCGCCCGCCAGCACCAGCGGCATTACGAAGAAGTCGGTCCAAGGGTCCGCTCCGACGATCGCCGCCGTTGTGGCCGTCACGCATGCATAGAGCAGCGGGAACACGATTGGTATGAAAAGCACCGCCAGCATGACGTCCCTGGCGCGCGTGTTCATGGTGATGGTGGAGAGCATGGTGCCGATGCCGGCCATGCCGAGCGTTCCCACGAACAACGGGACCACGATGAGGCCGAGCGTGGGAGCCGGCGCAGCCGTCGTCATGAAGAAGAAAAAGAACAGCGGGACGGCCACGACCTCCACCGCCAACATGAACAGGAAGCTCGAGGTTGCCTTCGCGAGGAACACGACCGACCGGTCGAGGGGGACCAGCAACACGCCCTCCAGGCATCCCTGCTCCTTCTCGTGGGCAAACGAGCGGCCCAGCCCCAAGAGCGAGGTGAACACGATGAGCGCCCACAGCAGCCCGCCGCTCATGCGCACGATATCGAGGTCGCGAACCGTCAGCGCGAGGGCGGCGCCGTACACGATGATGACGAGAAGCGCGTAGATGCCCATCGACGTGAGCATCTCGCGCGTGCGAAACTCCCGGCGCAGGTCCTTCTTGAGCAGCGTGGCGTACTGCGCGAACGTGGACGGTTTCGTTATGGGGACGCGCGCCATCTACGCCACCCCCATGCCGACCGTCTCGTGATACAGCTGGGAGAACTCGTCGAAATCGAGCTCGTTCTTCGGCGCGAAAGCGACGATGCGCCCGCGGGCGAGCACGAGCGCGTGCGTGCACGTATGGAATCCCTTCTCCAGATCATGGCTCACCATAACGAACGTGCGCTCGTCGCGCTGCGCTTCGATGAGCTCGTCGAAGATGTCGACGGCATGCGGGTCGAGGCCCGAATACGGTTCATCGAGGAACACGACGGCCGGGTCGTGCACCAGGGCCCGGGCAATCGAGAGACGCTGGGTCATGCCCCGCGAGAACGTGCGCGTCAAATCGAGCTTGCGATGGGCCAAGCCGACGGCCTGGAGCAGCTGATCGACGCGGCCCTGTGCGTCTTCCACGCCATAGAGCTGCGCGTAGAGCAGCAAGTTCTCCTCCGCCGTCAAATCGGGGTAGAGCATGGGCTGGTGCGAGATCAGCCCGATGCGCTCGCGCACGGTGTCGGGGTGCTCCTTGATGTCGGCGCCGGAAACGAACGCCTCGCCGCCCGACGGCCGGTCCAGTGTGGACAGCACGCGCAGCAGTGTGGTCTTGCCGGCGCCGTTTGGGCCGAAGATCGAAAGGAAGGCCCCTTCGGGAAGCGCGAACGTCACGTCGTCGACCGCTTTGCGCGTGCCGAAGGCTTTCGAGAGGTGTTTGGCTTCGATGGCGTTCATTCGCCCGCGTCCTCTCGCTTGCCGGCGCGCGCCGGGGCGTCGACCGACGTGCCCCTTTCGCCTGCGCCCGCCCGTTTCGGGCCCCGGTGCCCTAACAGCGCGAAGGCCGTTCCCAGCATGAGCATGCCAAACCCGACCCACACCAACGTGATGAACGGGTTGATGCGCACGTCGACCGAATAATCGCCGTTCTGGTTCACGCCCTTGTACACGACGAACAGGTCTTCTTCGGGAAATCCGAGGACGGCGGCGTTCAGCTTGTTCTGCTGCGTATTCACGTCGAGTTGAACCGACGGGCTAATGCGGCCTACGGGAACGCCGTTCTTCGACACGTCGAACGAAGCTTCGTAGAGCACCGTGCCCGCGGTTTCCGAGTTGTCGGCAATGGAGTCCTCGGCAAACGTTAGCGTGTACTCGCGCACCTGGAGCGCCTGACCGCCTTCTCGGCCGATATAGCCTGCTTGCTCGTACACGTACATGCTGGAACCGATGAGCCCCACCAGGATGACCGCCATCGAGATATGCGCGAATCCGCCACCGATAGCCGCCGCGCGCTTCCCGGGCATGCGGATGAAGCGGGCGAACATGAACGCCGCGTTGAAGAACAGCAAGCTTGCGACGAACAGGCCGACCAGCGCCAGGCCGTTGTAGTACCAGCCCGGCCCAGCCTCAAGCAGCGTCATGGCCGCACTGCCCGAGGCGGCCATGGTCGCATCGTACGTTGGCACGAACTCGGTTGCCCACCAATACGCGAGCGCCGCGAACAGCGCGAGGGCGCAAAGCGCGGGAACGCGCGCTTGCTTCAGGAACTTCTTGCGGTCGAACGAGCCCCAAGACAGCAGGGGGCACACCGACAGGATGAGCAGATACGCGATGCCGAGGGGGCGTGCAATGGCCTCGTATGCGCTCGTGCCGAGCGACTGGCCCGCGAACGGGAGCGGTTTCGGCAGCGCTGGGCAAATCGTCATGTAGGCGAGCAACACCGCGAACACCACCATGATGACGTTGTTGAAATAGTACGCGGCGTCGCGCGTAAGCAGCGAGCCCACCTCGTCGACGTCGGCCGTTTCGCCCGCAAACGAGCGCCTGCGCACGATGAGGCCCACGACGAGAACCAGGAGCGACGCCACGATAAGCCCGCCGAACAGGAAGTAAGACACCGCATCGCCCGTGAACGCATGGACCGATTGCACTATGCCCGAACGGGTGATGAACGTAGCCACGATGACGAACGTGAACGCGAGGCAAGCGCACACGACCGCCCATCGCTTGAACGACCCGTACCGTCGGTACACGGTGAGCGTATGGACAAGCGCCACGCAGACGAGCCATGAGAGCAAGCTGGCGTTTTCCACCGGGTCCCAGCCCCAGTAGCCGCCCCAGCCGAGCACCACGTAGGCCCATACTGCGCCCAGGCCTATGCCTGCGCCCAGGAACAGCCAGCTGGCCAGTGCGTACCGCGTCGCCCGGATGGCCCACTCCCTCGACAAGTCGTCGAGCGCCAAGGCCGAAACGGCATAGGCGAACGGGACGGTGAGGCCCGCATATCCCGCGAACAGCAGCGGCGGATGGATGGCCATGGCCCAATGCTCGAGAAGCTGGTTCATCGAGTACGTCGATGCGAGGGCCGTCAGCTCGCCGTTCGCGTCGAAGTAATGCGCGGGCGTCGCCTCGAACGGCATGTTGCCCGTCGAGAACAGGAGCAATGCGACGAACACGCCCACCACGATTTCGACGACCAGCATGGCAACGTCGTCGAGCGCGTCGGTCTTGCCGCGGCTTCGCAAGCAGATGGTGGAGTTGAACAGCGCAATGAGAAACGCCCAGAACATGAGCGACCCCGAACGGCCTGCCCAGAGGCCGGACAGCTTGTAGAGCCATGCCATGCCGTCTACGGAAAGGGAGCGCTCCTCGAGCACGTATTTGATGGAAACGTCACCGGTCATGAAGCAGAACACGAGCAGCAGGCAAGCCGCCAGCAGCGCCGCGGCGCTTCCCAGGACGCCGACCCGGGCGAATCGCGAAAAGCGCGCGGCCGCATCGCTCGACCTGGATGCGCGGGCCAATACGAAGCACGCAACCGAAGCGACCGAGCACGCGAACGCTATGGCCAGCAAACACAGGCCCGCCGTCGACATACGCTACACCCCCAGGGCGATGTCGGTCGCTTGGAACGACCCGTCGTGCCTGAGCGATCCGGTCGCGATGACGCGGGCCCCATCGGCGACATCGCCGGAAAGGGCACCTGAATACCGCACGTCCAACGCAAGGCCGTCGCCTGTCGAGCCGCTCTGCGCGTCCTCGCCGAGCAGCACGAAGCGCACGTCGGCATCGACGCCCGCCAGCGTCCCCTCTTTCACGACGCCCGAAACCTTCACGGGCTTCCCGACAATCGAGTCGCCGTATCCCCTCAAATCGGCAATCGAGAGGGAGCCCTCGGCGTTCTCGTATTTCGAGGGGCACTTGGTCACGAGCTCCGAGCAAACGAGCACGTCGTCGGGGCCTTTCTTGCCCGTGCAAATTGCCGTCACATCGTTGCCGAACGTTGCCGATACCCCTCCGTCGTAACGCACGGCAAGCTGCCTCGCAGCACCTGGGTCGGCTTTCGCGTCGTAGATGGCGAACGTGAGGACGTTGCCTTCGATGGAGAAGGAGTCTTCCACGACGTTTCCCGTAACCTGTACTTTGGCGTTGTCGTGCAGCTCGATTGCCTCCGCGACCGAAATGGCGCGGGCGGCAGAGTTGCCCCCGACTACCGCGAGCACCACGACGAGCACGATGACGATGATGCCCGATACCACGACCATGCGTTTTTTCGTCTTCGTGTTCATTGCGCTCCTGGCGAGAGGTTGCGGTTAGCGGCTGCTTACATTATCAAACTAAATTATGACGATGTATGTTGCAATCGCAACATCTTAGCTTATGCGGGGTCGGCGGAATTGAGGCGCAAAACGCACGCCTGCAGCTCCTTGATGAGCTCGGGGGTGATGGGCTCGGCCAGGGGCTTTCCGGCCTCGAGCGCTTCGTCGAGCGAGAAGCAGCTGCGAATGAACCGCTCGTGCTCGTCCGAGATCATGCGCAGTTCGCGGGCTGCCGCGAACCCTTCTTTCACGTCGTTCGAATGCGCGATGCGGCGCAAGTGCAGAATTGCCAGCACCACCGTGCCGTGGAACTGCTTCTCAATCGTAACTCCCATAGTCCCTCAATCTA
>CACWWI010000048.1 GCA_902764575.1 uncultured Coriobacteriaceae bacterium | reverse complement strand
GAATATGCGATAATGCGAACGAAACACGAATGGGGAAGCCGATGGGTTGAGCCTGCCCATCGGCATGACCGGAAGAAGGAGCATGTCCGGCAAGACCCTTTGGCATAGCACGGTCGTCCGAACCGCGATTATCGTCGTCGCGGGCATCGCCCTGAACGCAATCGGCAACGCGGTAGCCACGCAGTTCTCCCTGCCCGTGTGGCTCGACTCGTTCGGCACGGTGGTCGCGGCCTATTCCCTGGGGCCCGTATGCGGGGCTATCGTGGCGGCGGCGACCAATATCTTGCTGTCGTTCTGGGCGCCCAGCTGGCTCGTGTTCATCCCGTCGGGCGTCTTCATCGGCGTGAGCGTGGGCTATTTCGCGAAGAAGGGCTATTTCGACACGTTCTTCCATGCGATGACGATGGCGGGGTTCGTCGCCATCGGCTGCGTCGTGATCTCCACGACGCTGAACATGCTGTTCTATGGGGGTGCAACCGGGAGCGTCTGGGGCAACGGGGTGATGGATCTTCTGCTCGAGAACGGGTTCCCACTGCTCGCCGCGTCGGTCATCGGGCAGCTCTACGTGGAGTTCCTCGACAAGTGCGTCGTCATCGTAGGCCTGTTCCTCCTGCTCAAGCTCAGCGCGCAGGTGAGCTCGAAGCGCGGTGGGGGCACCTCCGAGGGCGCGTCGAGCCTCGCGGTTGCGGTGATGGCGGTCGGGCTGTCCTGCGCCATGGCGGGCGCCGCCTTCAACCCTGGCTTTTCCTATGCCGCGCAAGCCGGCAGCGTCGAGGTGCCCTCGTACATTCAGACGGTCTACAGCAGCGACAACGGGTTGCCGTGCGGGCACGCGAACGCCGTGGCACAAACCCAGGACGGCATACTGTGGGTGGGAACCTATGCCGGCCTGTACCGCTACAACGGCACGAAGTTCCAGCTGATGTCGGATTTCGGCGCCATCAAGAATGCCAACACCCTCCTCGTCGACGAGGAGGGGCGCCTATGGGTGGGCACGAATGACAGCGGCGTGGCTATCTGCATCAACGAGGCCGTGACCAACGTACTCACCACCGAGGACGGCCTGCCATCCGACTCGGTGCGCTGCATCGCGCAGAGTCCGAGCGGCAGCTATTACATCGGCACGTCGTCGGGCGTGGCCGAGGTCAGCATGGGCCTCGGGTTGTCCGTGGTGGGCACCGTTCCGGGTATCGGCTACACCAACAGCCTCGCAGCCGACCAGGCCGGGCGCGTTGCGGCGGTGACCGCGGAAGGCGAGCTGTTCGTCATCCGGGGGAGCGAGGTGCTCTACAAGGTGACCCTAGAAGGCGAGAAGCCCAACTTCTCGTGCGTCTCGTTCGACATCAGCGGCAAGCTCATCGCCGGCACGGGCGATGGGCGCCTCGTGATGTTCGACGTCGACGACAAGGCGGCTTCGCCCACGTCGACGCTTGCCTGCGAGGGAATGACCAACATCAACTGCATCAGGATCATGGACGACGGCTCCATGTGGGTTATGTCGGACAGCGGGATCGGCGCGGTGTATGGTGACGGGGTGTTCCGGCGCCAGGAGACGGGCTCGTTCAAGGATTCCGTCGAGGATGCCGTTGCCGACTACCAGGGCAACCTTTGGTTCGCGTCATCGCGCCTGGGCCTCTTGCGCCTTACGAGGTCGTCTTTGCAGGACATCTATGCAGACGCCGGCTTGGAGGAGAGCGTCGTCAACACGACCGCGCTCTGGAACGGCCTGCTCTACGCCGGCAACGACGACGGGCTGTGCGCAATCGACCTTTCCAATAACGAGGTGGTCGACACTGACATCGTCCAGCTGCTCAAGGGGTCGCGCGTCCGCTGCCTGACAACCGATTCGGCTGGGGGCTTGTGGATCTGCAGCTACGGAAAGGGCCTGACGTACGTGGATGCGTCCGGCAAGGTGAGCTCGTTCGATTCCGGCGAGAACAACTTGGGCACGCGCGTGCGCGTGTGTCGCGAGCTCTCCGACGGCACGATGGCGGTCGGAGGGGATGCGGGCTTGAGCTTCGTGAAGAACGGAGCTGTGGTCGGCACCATTCCGTACGGCGATGAGCTGGGGACGGCGAAGATCCTGTCGCTCTGTGAGCTCGAAGACGGCAAGACGCTGCTTGCGGGAACGGACGGCAGCGGCATCGTCGTCGTGGGCAACGAGCGCATAACCGGGCACATCACGCGCGATGACGGGCTCACGTCCGGTGTCATCCTGAAGATGGTGCGCGACATCGACGGGCAGGGCGTGTTCATCGTCACGAGCAACTCCATCTGCTATTGGGACGGCAGCGCTTTGCGCGAGCTGTCGAACTACCCCTACTCCAACAACTACGACATCGTTCTCGACGACGACGGCGAGATGTTCGTGCTGGGCAGCTCGGGAATCTACGTGGTGAACCGCGACGAGCTGCTGTCGGGCGAGCCGGTGAGCTATTCCATCCTCGATGCGCGCATGGGTTTGATGGGCGCGCTCACCGCCAATTCTTGGAACGCGCTCGACGACCAGCAGAACCTGTACCTGTCGACCGACCGCGGAGTGTACCGCGTGGGGCTGGATTCATACCGTGCGGGCAGGCTGCCCTATCGGCTCATGATCTCGGACGTGCGCGTGGATGGCGCGTCGCAGCCGATTAGCTCCGAGGAGAAGCTGGTGGTGCCGCGCACGGCGAAGACCATCGTGTTCTATCCCGAGGTTGCGAACTACAGCCTGGAAGACCCGTACGTCTCGTTCTACCTGGAGGGCATGGACGAGGATTGGATCAGGATACGCCAAAGCGAGCTCACCGAGATTGTCTACACGAACCTGCGCTCGGGCGATTACGTGCTGCACCTGGCGATATCCGACGAATCGACCGGCGAGATCAGGGCGGAGCGCACGTATGGCATCACGAAGGAAACGTCCATCTACGACAACTGGTGGTTCATCCTGTACATGATCGTCGTGGGCGGCGCCTACATCGGCTGGCTGTCGTGGTACATCACCCGTAGGAGGATGCAGCACACGCTCGAGCTGCAAGAGGCAAAGCTCTCGCTGGCCCTGCAGCAAGTGCAGATGGGCAACGAGGCCATCCTCGCCATCGCCAACGCGGTGGACGCGAAGGACTCGCGCACGCGCATGCATTCCCACCGCGTTGCTAACTACGCCAAGATGATCGCGCGCGAATACGGTTTCAGCGAGGAGGAGCAGGAGAACCTGCACAAGGCAGCGCTGCTTCACGACATCGGCAAGATCGGCATCCCCGATGCGGTGCTTAACAAGCCGGGTAGGCTGACCGATGAGGAATATGCCATCATGAAGACGCACGTCACGCGCGGAGCCGAGATCCTCAAGGACTTCACGCTCATCCCCAACGCGGCCGACGGTGCGCGCTACCATCACGAACGCTACGACGGCAAGGGCTATCCCGACGGCCTGAAGGGCGAAGAGATCCCACTGTACGGCCGCATGATTGCCGTGGCCGACACGTTCGACGCGATGACGGCCAACCGCGTGTACCGCCAGGCGCAGGATTTCGACTACGTCATGAACGAGCTCCACAACGGCAGGGGCACGCAGTTCGATCCCGTGTTCCTCGACATCTTCGTGGGCCTCATCGAGAGCGGCGAGATCGACCTGATGTCGCTCTACAAGGACGGCGGCCTCGATGCCGACATCGACGACGGCGCCAGCAAGGCGGCGGCTGCGAAAGCCGCTCTGGGCGACGATGCCATGAAGTCCCGCGGCAAGGACGCTGCCGCCGACGAGCCCGAGCCCGATGAGGCTTCCGACGGGGAAGGCGGCCATGATGACTGAGTCGCGCAAGAAGATCATCGTGACCGTCGTGGTCGCCGTGCTCTGTATCTTCGTGGGGTACATCGTGCACTCGGCCCAGAGCCATAGTTTCGAGGGCCGCGAACACGCGAAGGTGGCGTTCGTGCTCGATGGCGACGAGGGTGCGCCCTATTCGCACAACTTCGTGCGGGCCGCCAACGCCGTCGAGGCGGCGTACGGCGAGAGCGTCGACGTCGAGGTACGGTTCAACGTTCCCTACGATAAGAGCCGCGAGGTGTTCGAGGAGCTCGCGCAATCGGGTTATGCCATCGTGTTCTCGAACAGCTACGAGTACGGCGAGTACGCAAAGCAGGTGGCAGCGGAGTACCCCAGAACGCAGTTCTGCGCGGCTACGTGCGATAACGCCAATGCCACGCCCATCCAGACGAACTACCACACGTTCATGGGCGAGATCTACCAGGGCCGTTACGTAACGGGCAAGGTAGCCGGCATGAAGCTGAACGAGATGATCGCATCGGGCGAGGTCGACCCCGACGAGGCGTGGGTGGGCTATGTGGCCGCCTATCCGTACGCCGAGGTGATCTCGGGCTACACGGCATTCTTCCTGGGCGTGCGCTCCGAGTGCCCCCAGGCCCGCATGAAGGTGAAGTACATCAACACGTGGGGCAGCTACGGTCTCGAGATGCGTGCGGCCACAGAGCTCATCGACGGTGGCTGCGTCATCATCTCCCAACATTCCAACACCATCGCCCCGGCGATCGCGTGCGAGGAGTCGAGCGTGAGGCATTCGGTCTACCACATCGGATACAACCAGGACATGGCCGAGATCGCCCCCACCGTGGCCCTCGTGGGAACGCGCATCGACTGGTCGCCCTACTGTGTTTCCGCCGTACAGGCCGTGCTCGAGAACAAGCGCATCGAGGACGTGGTACAAGGTCACGTGCACGGCAACGATGTAGGTGCAGGGCTCGAAGAGGGCTGGGTGACTGTCCTCACGTTGAACACGGCGCTCGCGCCCCAGGGCTGCAAGGCCATGGTCGATGTCGCAGAGGCCTCGCTAGCCGCGGGGACGGGCCACGTGTTCCTGGGCGACTACCTGGGTGTCGACCCGGTTGACGCGACCGATACCTGGAACCTGAACACGGAATACCACGAGAACGAGAACTCGTCTGCCCCCACGTTCCACTACGTGCTGCAAGATGTGATCGTAATCGAAGAGTAAGTGCAGGACGCCCGAAAGGGCGCATGGTTTAAGAGCGCGAAGCGCGACGCCAACCTCGCGAATTCTCAGGGTGCTAGCTCGATGCCCGTTAGATATTCGTTGCCCATATAGGGGTGGTTGAATGTATCATGGATTAAGCGCTCAATAATCGACGATCGGGAAAGGAATACCATGCTCGAGAGAGTTGACCTCAAGGCGAAGAAGCTGACGAAAGAGGAATACAAGCCCGTCCACGACGACCTCATCGAAAGGCTCGTGCTGCTGCAACAGCAGGCGCGGTCGAAGGGCCTGGGGCTGGTCGTGCTCTTCGAGGGCTGGGAGGGCGCCGGCAAGGGCAGCCGCATATCCGAGCTTATCTACGAGCTGGACGCGCGTGCCACGCGCGTGCATGAAACCGAAGACATCGACCCGCTGGCCGCGAAGAAGTTCGCGGGCGAGGAATGGGGCGTGACGGGTGAAGACCCCCTCATGAAGCAGTTCTGGCAGGCGCTTGGCGAACGGGGCGAGATTACGTTCTACGATCGCGGCTGGTATGCGGCTGCCGCCGAGCAGGCGCTGTTCGGCCTGACTGGAGCCCATGCAAAGGCGTTGAAGAAATTTGCGAAGAAGGCAAAGGACAAGGGCACGGAGCTCCCGGCGTTCGAGGAAGCCGCCGAAGATGCCCGCATAAAGCTGCATAGCGATATCGTCGCCGGCCAGCAGCTTGTAGCATACAATTTCGAGCAGACGCTCGTCGATGACGGCTACGTTGTGGTGAAGCTGTTCGTGCACGTATCCAAGAAGGCGCAGAAGAAGCGCCTCGAAGCCCTGCGGGCGAACCCCGACACCGCCTGGCGGGTGAGCGAGCGGAAGCTTCGGATGGTGCAGTACTACGACCAGGCATACAAGCTCTTCGACAAGTTCCTCGAGAGCACCAACTTCGCGCAGGCGCCCTGGACGATCGTGAACGGCGAGGACCGCCGCGCGGCCAACATCCAGATTGCGCAGGCCCTCGTCGATGCGCTCGAGCACGCACTAGCCGTCAGCCCCGACGCGGCAACCGAGGAGGCCAAGAAGAAGGCCGCCGAGAACTCCGCCGCGCAGGCGGGCGTGGCCGAGGGCGGCGCAGAGGAAGTCCAGTCCCAGGAAGATACGATCAAGGCCTACGAGAAGCAGGCGGCGGCGCAGTCCGCACTGGCCCCGCGCGGGTCGAACTTCCTCATCATGGCGGGCTATCCGCAGATCGACCATTCCGTGGCGAAGCCGCGCATCGACGACTGCGAAGAGTATCGCACCCGGCTCAAGGCCGAGCAGGCGCGGTTCCGCAAGCTGCAGGAGGAAGCGTATCAGAAGCGCGTGCCGCTCATGGTGATGTACGAGGGCTGGGACGCGGCCGGCAAGGGCGGCAACATCAAGCGCATTGCCCAAGCCCTCGATGCGCGCGCGTACAGGATCTACCCGTCGCCCGCGCCCTCGAAAACCGAGCTGGCCCACCCGCATCTGTGGCGCTACTGGACGCGCCTGCCGGTGGCGGGCAAGGTGGGCATCTACGACCGCAGTTGGTACGGCCGTGTGCTCGTCGAGCGCGTGGAGGGCTTTGCAACGCCCGAGCAGTGGGGCCGCGCCTACGACGAGATCAACGCGTTCGAGCACGAGCTCGTGCAGTGGGGTGCCGTGCTGCTGAAGTTCTGGGTGGACATCACGCCCGAAGAGCAGCTCGCCCGCTTCGAAGCCCGTGCGGCCGATCCCGCCAAGACCTGGAAGCTCACCGACGAGGACTGGCGCAACCGTGACAAGTACCCGCTGTACAAGGCGGCCGTCGACGACATGTTCCGCCTGACGTCCACCGAGTTCGCGCCGTGGACCGTGCTCGAGAGCGACAGCAAATGGTACGCGCGCATCCAGGCGCTCACGGCCATCAACGAGGCGCTCGAGGCGCGCTTGCACCGATAGTCGAACGCCTTGAGGAAAGGACGATCGTAGCCTAGTAGATGGGTAACGTTCTGCGCATACTTCTGCGCGATTTCAAGCGCCTGCTGAAGGCACCTGCCGCGTTGATCGTGGTAGGTGCCCTTCTGGTGCTTCCGTCCCTCTACACTTGGTACAACGTCGTAGCGTTCTGGAACCCCTACGAGGCCACGAGCGGCATACGCGTGTGCGTGGTGAACCAGGACGCCGGAACCAAGAACGATATGACCGGCCAGCTGAACGTCGGCGACAAGCTGATGGACGAACTGCAAGCCAACGACAAGCTCGGCTGGGTGACCGACGAAGACTACGACACGGCGATGGAAGACCTCAAAGTGGGTAACGTCTACGCCGTGTACGTGATACCCGAGGACTTCTCGGCCTGCCTCGTGTCCCCCCTGGTCGGAAACGTGAAAGGCCCGCACATCGAGTACTATGCCAACGAGAAGCTGGGGCCGGTATCGCCCAAGGTGACCGACGTCGCCGCTTCGACGCTCGAGCAGACCATCAATTCGGTATTCGTTTCCACGGTGACGGAAGTGGCCACACAGGCGATCGACGATGCCGTGGCGAAGGCGGGCACGAGCATCTCGACTGCCGAGAAGAACGCTTCCGACCGCGCAAATGAAGCGAAAACCGCCGTGGACGAAGCGCGCGCGACGCTTTCCGGGATCGTCGGCACGATCGACGATGCGCGCTCGAAGGTGGTGGAGGCGAAAGACGCCATCGCTGGCGCGTACACGCTCGCAAATGATTCCCGCACGCTGCTCCAGGACGTGACGGATGGGGCGCAGACGCTCCAGACGGGCCTTGAGGACCTGTCGTCGGGGCTCACCCCCGACCTCTCCGCTGTGCTCGCCGATCTTTCGCAGGTAACTGTGAAGGCAAACGCGCTGGCCGATGCCATGGCCACTGCAACGGGAAAGGCGCAGGCGGATGTCGATATGGTGGCCGCGAAGGTGCAGCCGGTCATCGATGCCATGCGCGGTATAGCATCCGACCTCGATGCCATGGCTGAGAAGATCACGGATTCGAAGCTCAAGGAGCTGATTCAGGAAGCGGCGCAGAGCGTGACCGCCCGTGCCGACGAGGCGCAAGCTGTACTGGACGGCATCGAGGCCCTCGCCGAACGGGCGGGGAATGCATCGCGGGCGGCGAAGGACGCGGCCCAATCCCTGAGCGACGCCGCCGCGCGGTCGTCCGATTTGATCGAACGGTACGCCAGTGGGTTGTACGGTTCAGCCACTACTTCGGTTAACACGAGCGTCGCGCAGATCACCAGTGCGTGCTCGCGGCTGTCCACGGCCATGTCCAGCCTGGATTCGGCGGTGGGGCAGTTGAGCTCTACCTTCGACCAGCTCGACGGCGTGCTCTCCGACTGCAAGAACGCCGTGGAGCAAACAAACTCCCTCATAGGCGATGTGCAGACCGACCTCGCCTCGGTCGTGGCCGACGCGCGCATGCTGGCGAAATCGGATATGGTCGCCAACCTCCTGCAGAACGGCACGCTGAACGCGGAGAACATCTCGGAGTTCATGGGATCGCCCACGAAGCTCTCCACCACGAAGCTCTATCATCCCAATGCCTACGGCACGGCCATGGCGCCGTTGTTCATGAACCTGACGTTCTGGATTGGCGCCTTCATGCTCGTGATCATCTTCCTGCTCGAGGTGGACTCCGAGGGCATCGAGGGCCTCAGGCCCTGGCAGCGCTACCTGGGACGCTTCCTGATGTTTTGCATGTTCGTGGTGGTGCAGGCGGTTATCTGCTGCGTGGGCACGCTTGCGCTTGGTGTGCAGGCCGCCAATGCCCCCGCCCTGTTCGTGGCGGCTGCAGTGGCCGCGCTTGCGTTCCTGAGCATAATCTACGCGCTTTCCGCCACATTCAGGCATGTGGGCAAGGGTCTCTGCATCGTGCTGGTGTTCGCGCAGATTCCAGGTGCGTCGGGTTTGTACCCCGTGGAAATGACGTCGAGTTTCTTCCAGGCGATATACCCGATGCTGCCGTTCACGTACGGCATCGACGCCATGCGCGAGGCGATTTGCGGCTTCTATGGAAACTACTACGCCCACGACCTGCTCGTCCTTGGCGCGTTCTTCTTCGGCAGCTTGGCGTTCGGGCTGCTGGTGGGCCCGCTCATGTCGAATGTCGTGCGCATGACGGCTCGGGAGGTCTACGAGGGCGACCTGTACAACGGCGAGGATGCGCTGACGCCGGAGAGGCCCTACCGCTTGGCCCAAATGCTGCGCGCGATCACCGAGAAAGACAGCTACCGTCGCGATCTTGAGGAACGGTACGCCCGCTTCTCGCGCCGCTATCCCATCTTCATCAGGGCGTCGATCGTGCTCGGCGTGGGCGTGCCGGTGCTCATCGGGCTGTTGCTCGCCCTGAACGCCGCCGAGAAGGTGACGTTGCTCACGCTCTTCCTTATATGGCTGGTCTTGCTGATCGGGTTCCTGGTGGTAATGGAGTCGCAGCGCTTCAGCTTCGAGCGTCAGCTCAACCTGGAGGGCATGAGCAGCGACCACCTGCTCCGCCTGTTCTCTCGCAGGAACCACATGGTGCGCGCGAACGCCCGCATGGATGCGCTCGAATCCAAGCAGCACGAGAGTGCGTTAAAGAGCATACAGGCCGCAGCGCGCAACAGGCGGGAGGCCGAGGGCGGTGTGCTCAACGTGTTCCGAATCGCCAACAGGGATCTCGAGGGGCTGTTCAAGAACGTCATGAGCACCGTCATAACGGTCGGCTTGGTGGCCTTGCCGTCGTTGTTCGCGTGGTACAACATCCTCGCCTGTTGGAACGTGTTCGACAACACGGACCACCTGTCCATCGCCGTGGCGAGCTCCGATGAGGGCTACGAGAGCGACTTGCTGCCCATGAAGGTGAACGTGGGCGAAAAGGTGGTGTCGGCCCTGCGCGGCAACGAGCAGATCCACTGGGTGTTCACCGATCCCGACGACGCCATCGAGGGAGCGAAGGCCGGGAAGTACTACGCATCGCTCGTGATTCCCGAGAACTTCAGCAGGGATATGCTGACGTTCTACGAAGGAGATTCGAACTCGGCCAGCATCGACTACTACGTCAATGAGAAGAAGAACGCCATCGCGCCCAACATCACGGGGATGGGTGCCGATACGGTGTCCCATGAGGTGAACGTCGCGTTCGCAAACACCATATCCGAGGTGGCGATCAGCGTGGCACAGTCGCTTTCGAAGGTCGCCCAGGACGGTAACATGGACGAGCGCGTGGTGTCGCTGGTCGAGCACATGCGCGGCGTGGCGGACAGGCTGGACCAGTCGGCGCGCCTGCTGGGCCTGTATTCCTCCCTGGGCCGGGATTCGCAGGGCCTGGTGCAGAACGGCGCCAATGCCGTATCGTCCGCCCGCGAGCGGCTGCAAGCGGCGGCCTCCGAGATCGATGCCGAGAAGGAACGCTTGCGCGGCCTGGTCGACGACCTCGCCGAATCCGTGAGCGTCATCGACGCATCCCTGGCGGACGCCGATGCGGCGGTTGCGCACCTCGAGAGCAGGGCCGACTCGATGATTTCCGTTACCGAGGAAGAGGCTTCGCGCATCTCGTCGCTGATACGGGGCAAGGCTTCCGACATCGATGGGAAGATCAATGACCTATCGGACGTGCTCGCCAAGCTCGAGAAGCTGCGGGACGAGCTGAAGTCGGCCCTGGATAAGCAAATCGAATACGACGCCGAGCACGCTGGCCCCACTCCGGAGATAAGCTTCGAGGCGGAGGTGATGACCGAGAGCATCATCATCCTCGACAAGGACATCATCGCCCTGAAGAAGGCCATCGCAATCCTGCAGGAGGCAAGAGACGCATGCACGGATGCGGCCGACAGCCTCGATGCCGGGATGGCCGACGTACAGGAGAAGGCGGCGTCTCTGCGCGAGCTCGTGAGGCAGGTCAAGGACGACGCAGCCGCCGCGAAGCAGGAGCTCGAAAGCATTCTGGAATCCGAAAGCTCCAAGCTGGAATCGGATATCGCCACGCTCGTCTACGACCTCGAGCAGGGCACCGATGGGCTGCGGGCGCTCGATCCCGACCTGGCTGGCACGCTTGAGACGGTGGCTTCGGCGCTCGGCGGCGCTTCTATGAAGATCGACGAGGTGGATGCGAAGCTGCACGCGGCGGCCCAGAAGGTGCGCCACCTTGCCGACGCTGCCGACATGGCGTTGCAGTCGGGCGACACCGAGCAGCTCCGCTCGCTCCTGCAGGGCAACGCCGGCGACCTCGCCGCCGCCCTGACCGCGCCCGTGAAAGTGGAGCGTACGGCGGTGTTCGCGAGCGAGAACTTCGGGTCGTCCATGGCGCCGCTCTACTGCACCCTCGCGGTCTTCATCGGGTCGCTGCTCATCATGGTGGCCATGAAGCCCGAGGTTTCGCGGAGGGGCAGGGAGGAGCTGGTCGATCCCAAACCGCGCCATCTCTACTTCGGGCGCTTCCTGGCGGTCGCAGCTGTGTCGCTCATGCAGACGACGCTTCTGGGGCTGGGCAACTTGCTGTTCCTGAAAGTGCAGGTGGCAAGCCCCGTGTTGTACATGGTCGGTTTCTGGTTCTCGGGCCTGGTGTTCGTCTTCATGATCTATACGCTCGTCGTCGCGTTCGGCAACTTGGGCAAGGCCATCGCGGTGTTGCTGCTCATCGTGCAGGTGACGGCGTGCGGGGGCTCCTACCCACTGCCGATGCTGCCCGACTTCGTGCAGGCCATAAGCCCGTGGGTCCCCGCGACGTACGTCGTACGCATCCTGCAGGCGGCCATGTTCGGCGTGTACCACAACGACTTCTGGGTGGCGATGGGGCACCTCGCCCTGTTCATCATCCCGTTCCTGTTGCTTGGCCTGGTGCTGCGCAAGCCCATGGAACGGTTCATGAAGTTCTACGTGAGCAAAGTCGAGGAATGCAAGATCATGGGGTGATGTGCTCCAGCGCGCGTTGCTCGTCCTTCAGGCGGCGCACTTCCAAGCGGCCCTCGATCATCAGCTTGTGCATGAGGTTGCGGCCGTGGTCCTCGTTGTCGAGGGTCCTGCCGTATTCTGCGAGGAGCCTCGTTACCCTGGCGGCCATGTTGTTTCTCGACCGCTGTTCCGATTGGGAGTTCACCTTGAAATCCTCGCCCTGCGTGGCGTGCGGCTTGTAGTAGAACACGAGCTTCGTGTCGCCGGCGTACAGGTTGACGGTGTCGAAGATCGCCTGGAAGTATGCGTAGTCGGCCTCTCCGAGGGAGTGCCCGTAGAACTTGACGACGAGCGTTTCGTTTTCGTGCAGGTCCTCCTCGTCGGAGGTGATCGAACTGTTCTCGTCGGGG
>CACWWI010000047.1:22522-26348 GCA_902764575.1 uncultured Coriobacteriaceae bacterium | reverse complement strand
GCCTTTTGCAGAAACCGACAAGTCGTCACTCTCCACCTTGCCATTAATGGTCACATACGAGAAATTTAACGTCGCAGTTGTCGTTCCATCGAAGTTTTTGATATCCGCTTTAATGCCGTCAACGGTCACGGGCTTTTGCGCGATGGTCGCATAAATCTCGCTTTGGCTGTTTTCAGTTACTTGGTAATTACCTGCGGTGTCGCCTCCGAGAGCAACCTTCTCGATGTTAACCCTCTTACCTACCCCCGCATCAGCATTCGCAAATTCGCCGAGCGTTGCAACAACCGACAGGCTTTCACCTGCAACAACGCCATCGATCACGACACTGCCATAGTTTGGGGTTGCGGTTGTTGTTCCGTCGTAGGTCTTGTCCGCCGTGATGCCAGAAACTGTCACTGGGCGAGGTGTGATTTCCACAGTCGCCGAACCAGTTACAGGCTCGTAGCCATCCGCCGTGATTTGATAGTAGACGGTCTGTGCGCCATTGGTGACGTCCTTGTAGGTCGGGCTGGCGTCCAGATTGTATTCCCCATCAGCAGTTTTGCGGTACTTGATCGTCACATCACTCGGACCAGTCGCATCCACCGTTATCCCGTGCGCCTGCCCGTCGTACGCACCCGAATACCCGCTGGCCGTCGCCTGGATTTCCTTCGTTATATTGATCTTCTTCGGTTCGCTGGCATAGTCGGTTGTATACTCGCCATTCACCTGCTCGGCGAAGACGTAGATCTTAGGCTCGTAGTGCTCGTAAAAGCCATTCGGGAGGGTTAGTACAGCAGTGCCAGTGCCAGTGCCATCGCCGTTGTCGTGGTAGTTAAGCCTAAAGTACGCGTACACACGCCCTTGACCCCAGGAATCCCCGCTCGCCAGCACGGCGCTTATGCGGTTGTACTCGTCATTTTCGCCCGTGATGGTATAGGGAATCGTGACCTTGTTTCCGTCTTTCGTCGCGTTCCCGCACGTGAGCACTTTCGCGTCGTCCTTAAGCGTCAGCTTGTACGTGCCCGAGCCGACGCTCGACGTGAAGAGAATCTTTGACTTATCGAGGTTCATGGCTGGGACCACGTCCGCGCCATTCTGCCTATCCAAATAAGAGAACATGCCAGAGCCGGTCACAGTTTTCGCAGCACCCGAATTCATGCTTTCTTGAGTCGTCCTCGTCCAGTATTGCCTGTTGTCTCTCTGCCTGAGCGTACTCTTCTTATAGATATTGCCCTTCCCGTCGTCTTCGAAGCCATAGCTCTTGTTCGTCAATTCATAATCGTCCAGAAGGAAGACTTTTTCGTTGTGATTCAGTGGGGAATAGGGGCTGTGATCACGCCATTGGTCACCGGAACCATCGCTTGCAGAGGGGGCGGTCTTGTAGTTCGTCAAGATCATGGATTGTTCTTGCGGCGTGAATCTCGTGTCGTAAAACTCTCCGTTGAGCCATGGCCTCACGACGTTAGTTTCTTTCTGCCATTCCCACGTCCATTGGCGCTTCTTTCTGACTGCATTGACGCTCTGCAGCAACAGGGATGCTTTTCCCGTGCCGAAGTTGGTGTCGTTCGTGCTCAACACGTAAAACAGGATGGGTTCGCCCTGAGACCCGAAATACACCTTGTTCCACCCGCCGGCACCATTTTTCGGATTGGATATGGGCCCCAACCCGAGGCCGGACATCTTCTTGTTCAGAACAGCCGGGTCATCCGGAGAAGGGATGTCTTGGGCGGTTAAGGCGTCGGAAGACCCAGCTGCCATAAGCTGCGCTCCCCCTTGTTGGTCCGCGGGCGTTTCGGAAAACGCCGGCAACGGCATGAGCCCAATCCCCAACACGACCGCCATCAACGCGGACAAGAAACGTTTCGCCCTCGTATGCTTCATGCCGAAACCCCTCATAAACACCAGTAAAACCAAGTGGTTATCCATTATGCATATATTCTTCCGATTGTGGGTCGGCATCCAGAATGCTTACCCAAAGAGTTGCACCCCTACGAGCGCGAATTTGCTTGAGTCGGCATCCTGAATGCCGACTCGATTAACTTGCGTAGTTTGCGTAGGACGGAACGGCGCTCTTCCGCACGTGCTTAACTGAATGACATTGGCTCACTTGTAGTGCCGGCGGATGCGACCGGGCTGGTCGACGCGGTAGCCACCGAGCTGCTCCATGCGGGTGCGGAAGGCGTCGCTGCGCAGCACTTCCAGAAGGGCCTGGACCATCGGCGTGTCCCACGCGTAGTCGGGGATGAGCAGGTCGTACTGCTCCTCGCACACGGGCACGAAGCCGAGCCCGTACATCTTCGCGGCGGAATAGATGCCCATGCCCGCATCGGCCGACCCTGCGGCCACGAGCGTGGCGACCGCGGTGTGCGTGAACTCCTCGTGGTCGTAGCCGTAGATCGTGGCAGGGTCGATGCCGGCTTGCTTGCACGTGTAATCGGCGAGGATGCGCGTCCCCGACCCCTTCTGGCGGTTGACGTAGCTGCGCCCGTCCTGGGCGAGGTCGGCCAGCGACCCTATCCCGAGCGGGTTGCCCGGTGCCACCATGAGCCCCTGCTGCCGGTACACGCACTCCACCTGGCGCACGCCGCCTTTCGGGAAATGCTTCTCGAGGTAGGCCTCGTTGTACTCCCCCGTCGCCTCGTCGAGCAGGTGGATGCCGCCGCAGTGGTTCTCGCCCCGCTTGGCTGCCACGATGGCGCCCATCGAGCCCACATGGGTCGACGCCACCGACAGCTTCGGCCATCGGGCGTGCATGAGCTGCGCCACCTCGTCGATCAGCGGGTCGTGGCTGCCGATGACGACGAGCGAGTTCGCGATGTCCTCGAAGGGCCGCAGAAGGCTGACCTTCGCCGTCTGGCCCGCTTCCAGCCCCTCGCTGTTCTGGGGGATGGACATGATGCCGTCGGCCTTCACGAACGAGGTGACCACGCCCGCGCCGCGCGAGAGCGGCGTCGCGACGGTCTTGCCGCCGACGACTCCCAGGCGCACGCGCACGAACTCCTCGTACTTCAGCGACGACATGCAGGGTCGGGCGAGCGTCGCCTCCACCGTCTCGGCATGGTCCGCGGAGCAGCCGAGCAAGTGCTCGACGAGGGGCTTCACCAGCTGCTCCACGACGATGATGCCGCTCACGGGATACCCCGGCACGCCGACGATGGCGCTCGCGCCGGCACCTTCGCCCGCGCAGCCCAGGATGGCCGGCTTGCCCGGCTTGATGGCGATGCCGTGGTACAGCAGCTCGCCCACCTCGGCCACCGCACGCGACGAGTAGTCGTCGCGCCCAGCCGACGAACCGGCGTTGAGCAGCACGATGTCGCACTCGTCGGCAGCGCGTTGCACCGCGCTTCTCACGAGGTCGGGCTTGTCCTTCACGATGGGATACACCACAGGCTCGGCGCCCCACTGGCGCACCATGCCCGAGAAGATCGTGGAATTGAACTCCATCACGTCGCCCGGCTGCGGGTTGGCGCTTGGCGCCACCACCTCGTCGCCCGTGGGGATGATGCCCACGCGCGGCCGCGCGATGACCTCGACCTCCTGCACGCCTGCGGCGAGCATGGCACCCATGGCGGCCGGCGCCACGCGCACGTTGGAGGTGAGCAGCATCTCGCCCGCGCATATGTCCTCGCCGATCTGGCGCACGTTGCCCCAGGGCGCGATGGCTGCGAAGAGCGTCACCGGGCACGTGCCGAGGCTCGACGCGTCGAGGCCCTCGGGATACACCACGTCCTCGATCATGACGACCGCATCGCAGCCCTCGGGCAGCGGGTCGCCCGTATCCACCACCACGTAATCGCCCGGCTGCACGACGACCGGCGTCGTGGCCGTCGCGCCGAACGTCACG
>CACWWI010000047.1:0-22515 GCA_902764575.1 uncultured Coriobacteriaceae bacterium | reverse complement strand
GGGGCGGAAATCGCCGCGTACAGCGGCGCAGCCGTCACGCGCCCCAGCGCCTCGCCGACGGGCACCGTCTCGGCCGAAGGAGCGAACCCGCGCTCCTCAAGCGCCGCCAGGAACCCCTGCACCGCCTCGTCCAGCGGCACGTTGCTCAGATACTCGAATGCCATAATCGCTCCTACCCACGGTTTCCCAAAACGATTCGACCCTCTCCTTGCCTCTTCACCCAACCAACGTCGCCCTACGGCAAACCCGCGCTTCGACCCAAGCGCGAGCCTGCATGCGCATTTCCCATCTAGCGGAACAGCTTGACCTCAACGGTCGCGCCTACCGCGAAACCTTCCCGGTTGCGGGGAACCTCGATGTAGCCGTCGGCCATGCTCAGCTGCGAGATGAGCCCCGACTTGCCGCGCACCGGAACGGCGCGCGTCTCGCCGTCACGCTGCTCCAAGCGGACGGCAACCAGCTCCGACCTCCCATGGTTCGAGGGAATTCCCTCGGTCAGCTTCGCCTGCGCCCCCGCAGCGCCGGGCGGCACGAGCAGCGGCCGCACGAGCTCCAGGAACATGAAGTAGGCGGCAACGGGATGGCCGGGCAGCCCGTACGCGGGAACACCGCCCACGTCGGCGCACATGGTGGGCTTCCCCGGCTTCACGGCCACGCCATGGAACAGCAGCTCGCCCACGTCCGAAAGCACGCGGGCCGTGTTGTCCTTCTGCCCAGCCGACGAACCGCCGGATACGAGCACCATATCGCAAGAGGCCAGGGCCTCGTCCACGGCTGCATGAAGCGCGTCGTAGTCGTCGGGCACGATGGGGAACCGCAGCGCCCGCGCTCCGCACGCCTCCACGGCAGCCGCCAACACGGGCGCGTTCACATCGCGCATTTGCGAGGCGATCGGCGTCTCACCCGCGGGAATGATCTCGTCACCTGTCGATATGATGCCGACTTGCGCGCGCTTGCGCACCTCGCACGAGGTCTTCCCCAAGCTCGCGAGCGTGCCCACGTGATGCGGCGCGAGACGCGTGCCCGCCTCAACGAGCACCTGCCCCGGCTTCACATCGTCGTTCTCGTACACGATGTTCTCGCCCGGGGCAACGGGACGGGCAACCCCGATGGTTCCGTCGCCGTACTCCTCGCAGTACTCCAGCATCACCACGGCATCGGCGCCGTCGGGCACTTGGCCGCCCGTCGGCACGCGCACGCACGCACCCGGGGCGCACGCGCAATCGGGCTCGGCACCCATCTGCACCTCGCCCACCAGCTCGAGCAGCGCAGGCAGCGCATCCGAGCACCCGAACGTGTCGGACGCCACCACGGCGAACCCATCCACGGTGGAACGGTCGAACGGCGGAACGCCCTCGCTGGCAACGAGATCATCGGCTATCACGCGCTCTGCCGCAGCTTCGAGCGCAACGGATTCGACGTCGCCCTGCAGGCTGCCGAAACGCTCTCGCACGAACGCCCGTGCTTCTTCCAACGACACCACTTCGAGCATCTGCTCTCCCATCTCCGCAGCGCTAACTACGACAAGGTCAACCGTTGTTTATAGTACGACAGCCGCAATGGCGCTGACAGCGAAAAGCACCGCGAAAGCGCATACGACAACGCGAAACGGCGTCATATAGCGGCGGTCGATCCCCAGGTCCTTGAGCACGGACTTGCTCCCCACGCACAGGTGGATGGCCAGCACGGTGGCCAGCACGATGGTCAGCACCGCGCCCGTCGCCGTCGATTGCGCGGCCGCAGCGCCCCACGTGCGCATGACCACAACGTGCACCGCAGCCGCAGCCAGGAGCAAGCCTCCCGTCGCCCACTTCAATGCCAGGTGGCGCTTCTTGCGCGCGCTGGGCGGGCGCTCGACGTCGGTCAGCTGCTCGCGGCTCGTGAATACACTGATCACGACGTGCGCGGCGACGAGCGCAACCCCAACCCACACGAACCACGCGAAGGGGCTCCTGAACCCGGTGAGCGCGGAAACGCTCCCCAGCGTTGCGTGCACCAGAAAGAACACGACGATAGCCGCCGAAACGACTCCGTTGGCAAACCGTATCTTGGAACCCTTGTTCACGCCGACCCCTGAAGTTTCACATGCTGGCACAACAGTGCGATGGATACATTGTATTGGGATGTTGGACCGTAGGGGCGAACGAGAAGAGAATCCCCGTGATCGCTACTCTTTCACCTTAACTATTGCGGTTTCGCAATAGTTATTGGATACGCAGCCGTCGGCGCGGGCGCGCTGCGCTCACTCCAGGAACAGGGAGCGCATTGTCTCCCGCTTCTCCTGGTCCACGCCGAGCGCCTGCTCCAGGAAGGCGTCGAACGAGCCGTACTTCTCGTCGATGGCATCGTATGCAGCGGCAAGGTAGCTCTCGTCTGCAAGGAAGAAGCGCCGCATCGGCCCCTCTGGCACACCGTCCGGGAACCGTTCGGCAACGAGGGCGGCGAAGCCCTTCACCACGTCCGCGAGGCATTCGTTCGTCTGCAGGTAATCGGCGAAGATGTCCTCACGGCTGGCGCCAAGTGCTTCAAGCATGATGACCGTGGCGAATCCGGCCCGGTCCTTCCCGGCGGTGCAATGCCACAGGGCTGCTTTGCCCTGCTGCGCAACCGCCACAGTCTCGTCGACGAAGCGCGCGTACTGCCCGATCGAGAACGGCTCGGTCACGAAAACGCTGTACATGTTCTGCATGTGCTGGTCGACGAGGCCCTCGCTCACCTTCCCGCTCATCACCATCTCGACCATGCGCGCGTTCCCCTCTTCGCCCCGCGTCACGCCCGTGAGCACGTCCTCGACAACGGGCAGGTGAAGGTTCCTGGCGCCGGGGATCTCGGGATCGGGTTTCTCGGCGCGCTCGGCGATGCCGCGGAAGTCGAACACCACGCCTATCCCCATGGCCCCGAGCGCCTCCAAGTCCGCCTCGGTGGCGAAGAACGGCTGGTCGGCGCGGTACAGCAACCCCTTGCGAACGCGCCTTCCGTCGGCTGCCGTCATGCCGCCGAGGTCGCGCACGTTGTGCATGCCTTCGAATTCGATTAAAGTGCTCATCGCAATCCCCTACCGTCACGGCTCCTGAAGAAGAGCGCGCATACAACGCTGACAAAAAAGCCGTTTCAACGTACCATCGATAGCCCGCAAGCACCAGTGGCTATTCTTCTATTGCAGCGATTGATTTCTGGAAGCCAGGCGCGCAAGGCCCTGGCAGAATCGGCTAAACAGCCCAATACGACAGGAACTCGCGCCCTTCGGGGCTCGTCGGATTGGAGAGCACGTGGTCGGTGGTGCCGAACTCCACCACACGGCCGGCGCTGAGCATGACGGTCTCGTCAGCGATGCGCCGCGCCTGCGAGGGCGCGTGCGTGGCCACGACGAGCAGGCAACCCGTCCGCTCGCGGTAACGCTCCAGCGCTTGCTCCACGAGCAGTGTGCCCGCGATGTCCATCGAGGCCGTGGGTTCATCGAAGAGCAGCACGTCGAGGTCCTTCACGAGCATGCGGGCAAGCGCCACGCGCTGGGACTCGCCGCCCGAAAGGCCGCTTCCCCGCTTGTCGGCGAACGCCGTCATGCCCACCTCTTCGAGCGCGCGCATCACGCGTTCCCTCACCTCGTCTTTCGGCAGGCTGCTCCCAGCGAGCGCCATCGCCACGTTCTTGAACACCGAGAACCCGAACACGTAGCTCTTCTGCGGCATGTACCCGACGGAAAGCGCGCTGCGGGGCACGTCGCCCTCCACGTCGACGAAACCGGACGTCTGGTCTTCCACGCCGGCGAGCATCTTCAGGAACGTCGACTTGCCGCTGCCGTTCGGGCCCACGAGCGCATAGGAGCGGCCCGATTCCAGCGCAAGGTCGTCCACGTCCAGCACGACGCGGTCGTCGTACTGCTTGCGCAGCTCGTGCACCTTCAGCGTGAAATCGCCGCTCATCGGCGGTCACCGCCCAACTTGCCGCCGGGCGTGTGGCTGCGCGCGCCGCCCGCTTCGGGCGCCGACGTGCGCTCCTGGAGCGTGAGGGCCAGTGAGTTGATGATGAACGAAACCGTGAGCAGCGCGATGCCGAGCGCCACGGCGTACCCGAAATGCCCCTGGTTCGTTTCGTACATGATCGCCGTGGTCATGACGCGCGTCTTGTGCAGAACGTTGCCGCCCACGAGCGAGACCGCGCCCACTTCGCCGATGGAGCGGCCAAAGCCCACGAACATCACGGAGAACAGCTGCGACCGGCATTCGTAGAGCAGGCAGCCGATCTCGCGGATACGGGGTAGGCCCATGCCGTGTGCTGTCTCGTGCACCTGGGGCGCCACGTTGGAAACGGCCGTCGCCGACAGCCCGCAGATGACGGGCGTGATGAGCAGCACCTGCGCGATGACCATGGCCGGCAGCGAATAGATCAAACGCAGGGAGCCGAGCGGCCCTGCCCGCGTTACCAGGAAGTACACGATCACACCGGCCAGCACGGGAGGCAGGCCCATGAGCGTGTTAAGTATGCGCATGACGAGGCGCTTGCCCGGGAACCGGTACAAACCGACGAGCACGCCGAGCGGCACACCTATCGCGGTGGAGATGACCGTTGAGAACGCGGACATCTGAAGGGTCAGGAGGATAATCTCCGATAGGTCGCTGCCCGGCGTGAACATCAGCGTAAACGCCTGGATAACATCATCCATGGCCAACGAGTGATACGAGAACGGGCACCCCTGCTGGATGCCCGCCCCCGTTTGAGCTCATCTACTTCGTGATGAGGAAGAACAGCGGCTCGCCGTACTCGGCAGTGCCGTACTCGGCGATGAGCTTGCTGGCCTCTTCGCCCTGCATCCAGTCGATGAAGGCCTTGGCGCCATCGGTGTTGGTGTCAGGCCACTTCTCGGGATTCACGGCGATCATCGAGTACGTGTTCTTCATGTCCTCGGATTCGCCCAGCAGGATCTTCAGCTTGTTCTTGGCGTCGTTGGACAGGAACGTGGCCTTGTCGGACAGCGTGTAGCCCTGGCGCTCGGCGGCCTGGGTGAGCGTGGCGCCCATGCCCTGGCCGGTCTCGATGTACCAGTCCTTGCCGGCAGGATCAACGCCGGCCGACTCCCACAGCTTGAGCTCCTTCGTATGCGTGCCCGACTTGTCGGCACGCGAGACGAACGGCTGGCCGGAATCGGCGATCTTCTTGAAAGCCTCGGCAGCCGTCGCGCAATCCTTGATGCCCGCCGGATCGTTCTCCGGGCCGACGATCACGAAGAAGTTGTACATGAAGGGGATGCGCTCCATGCCATAGCCGGAGTTGATGAACTCCTCTTCCTGCGACTTGGAGTGAACGAGCAGCGCGTCGGCGTTGCCGTCCGTGGCGGCCTGGATGGCAGCGCCGGTGCCAGCCGAAGAGACCTCCCACTTGTAACCCGTGGCCTTCTCGAAGTACGGCTGCAGGTACGGCAGCAGGCCGGAGTCGTTGACCGACGTGGTGGTGGAGATGCGAACCACCGACTTGTCAGCCGCGACGCTCGAAGCGGAAGCGCTGCCCGAAGCCGCGGAGCTTGCAGCGGCGCTCGACGCGGATGCGCTCGCCGAGGAGCCCGACGCCGAAGCCGAAGAGCTGGCGGCGCTCGAGGAGCTCGAACCGCCGCATGCCGCCAAGCACAGCGCGAAGAGCGCGGCGAAGGCAGCAACCACTAGTGCTTTGAACAATGATTTCTTCATAGTTCCCTTCCCTCTCGTTTGCCCACAACGGAACCGAAAAACGGCGTGACCCTATGCACCGTTTCGTTACGGTTCAGTTTACTTCATCACTCGTACGGAACGGGCGGGAAGGCGATATTTAAGATGAGTTTATTTGCGGACGATATAGGCGGTGGACCTGCCGGCGCCCGTCTTCTCCACCGCACCGTCCTTCACCATCTTGCCGAGGACGTTCTCGATGGTCGCCTCGCTGATGTCCGGGAACGCCTCGCGAATCTGGCGCTTGGTCACCGGGGCCCCGGATTGCTCCACGAACAGGCGCACGCGTTCGGACTTGCCGCCCTGGGAGGCCGTCGTCAATTCCAGCTTGGCGAACAGCTGCCGATACGCCTCGTGCAAGACGGTCAGCCAGTACAGAACGTAGGGCGCGTAGTCGCTCTTGCCGCGGTCCCATCCCTCGACGCATGCGTTCAGGGCGTCGTAGTACTCCATCGCCGACTGCTCGACGATGCGGTCGATGCTCACGTAGCGCGCGATGTCGAAGCCCGCCTTCATGAGCATGAGGTCGGCGAACAGGCGCGAGACGCGGCCGTTGCCCTCATCGAACGGGCGGATGCAGAGGAAATCAACCGTGAACACTGCGTTCAAGATGAGCGGGCTGCACGCCTCGGCCGAAAACGCATCGGACAGGCTATCGCATGCACCGCCGAGCACGAGCGGCGTCTCGAACGCCGTGATGGGGCTGACCGGCATGGCCTGCGGATGGCCGTCCACCTGCACGTACATGTAGTCCCTCTTGCGATAGCGGCTCTTGCGCCCCATGTCGCGATGAGCGTACAGCGCCTCGTGCAGCCCGAGGATCACGGTCGTGGACAAGTCGAACTTGTCGGAATGGTCCTCGATGAAGCGCAGCGCGTCCGAATATCCGACGATCTGGGCTTCGGTCTCGCCGATCGGGTCGGCGCCTTCCAAGAGCTCGTGCACGCGAGCGGTGTCGACGTAGAGCCCCTCGACGCGCGTCGACGCGTCGACGTTGTCGAAATGCGCCTGCTCGCGCAACGCGTCCAGCTCGGCAGGGTGCATCTCCTTCAGAAGGGCCAGCTTGCCCTTGTCCTCGTACGCCCTGACGTTGGCATCGCCCACCTTGCCGTCGAACAGCTGCTGCGGTAAGTGTCGGTAATCGAATGTGCGCATGGGACTTCCTTCTTTCGCGCCCTTTAGGCAGAAACGATCTGCTTTCTGCCTAATTGTATGTCAAAAACAGGTAGAAACAGTCGAGTTCACCACGGTTAATTCATCAACCGCGCTTTTTCTGCCTAATCCACGTGATTGAATGACTGTGGGTAGTAAACGAAGAGAAGGGGGGAACCTATGGCTAAACAGCTAGTCGTAGACCCGAAGAAGTGCGTCAGCTGCCGCACGTGCGAGCTCGTCTGCTCGTTCAAGCACAACGAGGAGTTCAATCCCCGTCTGTCGAACGTCAGCGTGTTCCACTACGAAGAGGCGGCAATCACCGTACCCATCATGTGCCTGCAGTGCGACGAGGCCTCCTGCGCGGCGATCTGCCCGACCGGCGCCCTCAAGCGCCAGGCCGACGGCGTGGTCACGCATGATGCCAACAAGTGCATCGTGTGCAAGATGTGCGTGAGCGCCTGCCCGCTCGGCAACGTGTCGTACTCGGTCGCCAAGAAGAAGATCTTCAAGTGCGACATGTGCGACGGCGAAACCTGGTGCGCCGTGCACTGCCCGACGGGCGCGATCTCGGTCGTCGACCCCGACGAGGTCCCCGACAAGAAGCAGCTGGCTGCTGACAAGCTCAAAGCAGCTGTCGAGGAGGTGCTGGCATAATGACACAGGGAAATGGCTGGATGGGCACCATCATTCGCGTCAACCTGACCGAGGGCACCATCAAGAAAGAACCGCTGAACATGCAGGACGCCAAGGACTACGTGGGCGCACGTGGCCTGGGCACCAAGTACTACTGCAACGAGGTCGACCCCAAGGTCGAGCCGCTGTCGCCTGAGAACAAGCTCATCTTCATGACCGGCCCGCTCACCGGCACCTGCGCGTGCTCCGCCGGCCGCTACGAGGTCGTGTCGAAGGCCCCGCTGACCAACATCATCGGCGCCGCCAACTCCGGTGGCCACTTCGGCCCCGAGCTGAAGTACGCCGGCTACGACGGCATCATCTTCGAGGGCAAAGCCCCCGAGCCGGTCTACCTGCACATCGACGACGAGCTCGTGGAGCTCGTTCCCGCGGGCGACCTGTGGGGCCAGGGCGTTCACCCGGTCACCGATGCGTTCGAGGAGAAGTACGGCAAGGTGCGCGTTGCCACCATCGGCACGCCGGGCGAGCGCGGCATGCTGTACGCCACCGTCATGAACGACAAGAACCGTGCGGCCGGCCGTGGCGGCATGGGCGCCGTCATGGGCTCGAAGAACCTGAAGGCCGTCGTCGTGCGCGGCACGGGCGGCGTGAAGGTCGCGCGTCCCGAGAAGTTCATGGAAGAGGCCACGAAGGCCCGCACGATGCTGCGCGAGCATCCCGTCACCGGCGAGGGCCTGGGCGCCCTGGGCACGCAGATCCTCGTCAACATCGTCAACGAGGTCGGCGGCCTGCCGCTGCACAACGGCCGCGACGGCTCGTACTGGGACAAGGCCGACGACACGTCCGGCGAGCGCCTGGTGGAGACCCACCTCATCAAGAACCAGGGTTGCTTCGGCTGCACCATCGCCTGCGGCCGCGTGACCAAGGTCGAGGGCAGGGGCGACTTCGACGGCTTCGGCGAGGGCCCCGAGTACGAGGCCGGCTGGTCCTACGGCGCAGCCTGCGGCGTTAACGACATCGCCGCCATCGTCAAGGCGAACTTCATCTGCAACGAGCAGGGCATGGACCCGATCACCCTCGGCTCCACGGTCGCCTGCGCGATGGAGCTCTTCGAGATGGGCGCCATCCCCGAGTCCGACATCGGCTTCCCGCTGCGCTTCGGCGACGCAGAGGCCATGGTCAAGCTGGCGCAGATGTGCGCCGACGGCGAGGGCTTCGGCAACACCATCGGCCTGGGCAGCTACCGCCTGGCCGAGAAGTACGGCCATCCCGAGCTGTCGATGTCCGTCAAGAAGCAGGAAATGCCGGCGTACGACGGCCGCGCCATCCAGGGCATCGGCCTCGAGTACGCAACGTCGAACCGTGGCGGCTGCCACGTGCGCGGCTACATGATCTCCCCCGAGGTCCTGGGCATTCCTCTGAAGATGGACCCGCTGGTAACCGAGGGCAAGGGCGCGCTGCTCAAGACCTTCCAGGACCTCACGGCGCTGTGCGACTCCACGGGCATCTGCCTGTTCACGACGTTCGGCATCGGCCTTCCCGAGATCGCCGGCCAGTACCGCGAGGCCGTGGGCTCCGACGAGACCGACGAGGAGATCCTGCTGAAGGGCGAGCGCATCTGGAACCTGGAGAAGCGCTTCAACATGGAAGCCGGCGTGGAGAAGGACACGCTGCCGCCGCGCCTGCTGCGCGAGGCGCTGCCGTCCGGCCCCGCGAAGGGCAAGGTCAACCAGCTTCAGACCATGCTCGCCGACTACTACGCGGCCCGCAACTGGACTGCCGACGGCATTCCGACGCAGGAGAAGCTCGACGAACTGGATGTAACCTACTAGCACGAAAGCAGGTGGGGCTGCATCTGCAGTCCCACCTGTCCGCCTTCGTGCCCGGCTATGGGCGCCCGCCTACGGCTGCTCGCAAAATGTTTTGCATATAATTTATATTTGATTGCTGCGCAAGCGGCGAGCACCCATAGCCGGGCACGAAGGCTACCGTTATCCAGTTGAGGCGGTTGGAGTTTCTGCCATGCTCGTAAAGTTCTTCGCCACATACCGCCAGATCGCTGGCTGCAAATCATGTGACGTTCCCGCGCCTGGGAGCGTTCTTGCGCTTATGGCGGACCTTTCGAAGCGATGGCCGGACTTCCGCACGCTCATTCTGAACGAGGACGGCACCGACAAGGGCGATGACGTCATCATCATGGTCAACGGCCGCCACATCGAGCACCTCGACGGCGTGCACACCAAACTGACCGAAGAAGATTACGTAGCCATCACCCCATTGGTCGCCGGTGGGTAAAGTTACTAGACCGATTCTGCATTCTGTGCTCGCAATAGGGTTGGCGAAAGGCGGTAAAGCCAAAGGCAGTCTCTCGAAGAAGGAAAGGCGGCCATGCGGGCGTAGCGAGGCCAAGCCAAAGGCAGTCTCTCGAAGAAGGAAGAGTAGCCCTGGCTGGCTGGCGGTGCGGGCGTAGCGAGGTCAAGCCAAAGGAGCTGAGAGACCCACTTTTTTCGCCCGCTCTTGGCGAAAAAAGTTGGCTCGAAGCGACGACGCGTCGAGCGTAGCCCGCATGGCCGCATCCCAGGGCGGGCAAGCGCAGAAAAGGTACGGTCAGTAACAAGAGAAACGAGGTTAATTATGACCGAAGTCGATCAGGCCTCGAGGATTGCCGAGATCATCGAGGCTTGTCCTGCGGATCAGCGGTTCGCGCTGGCGGCGTTGCAGGACATGCAGCACGCGTTCAATTACATCCCCGAAGAGGGGCTCTCCGCGCTGGCCGAGCATCTCGGTTGCTCGCAGGCGCACCTGTATTCCATGGCCACGTTCTACAAGGCGCTCTCGCTCACGCCGAAGGGCGACCACATCATCAAGATCTGCAACGGCACGGCATGCCATCTGCGCGGCGCGATGAACCTGGCCACCGAGCTCAAGCGCGACCTCGGCATCGACCCGGGCGAGACCACCGACGACGGTGCGTTCTCGGTCGAGCTCGTGAACTGCCTGGGATCGTGCGCGCTCGCACCCGTTATGGTCGTGGACGGCACGTACCACAACAAGCTGCGCGTCGAGCAGATTCCCGGCATCATCGAGACGTATGCCGCACAAGGCGCCGAGGAGGTGGCCGCTCATGATTAACGGCACTGAGAAGATCCTCGTCTGCTGCGGCACCGGCTGCATCGCCAACGGGGCGCTCGGCGTGGCCGACGCCATCCAGAAGGAGCTCGAGGCACGCGGCCTCGCAGGCGACGTCGAAGTCAGCGCGCAGGTCGTGCGCACGGGCTGCTCCGGCGAATGCGAGCAGGGGCCTATCGTGCGCTTCATGCCGCGCGACCTCATGTACTACCGCGTGAAGGAGCGCGACGCGGCAGCTATCGTCGACTCGCTCGACGGCGAGCCGGTGCAGAAGCTGCTGTTCAAGAAGGACGGCCAAACCTACGAGCACATGGACGACAACCCGTACTACGCCCTGCAGCACAAGGTGGTGCTCAAGGACGTCGGCATCATCGACCCGCTCTCGATCGACGACTACATCGCGCGCGGCGGCTACGAGGGCCTGAAGAAGGCGCTCGCCATGACGCCTGACGAGATCATCACCGAGGTCGAGAAGAGCGGCCTGCGCGGCAAGGGCGGCGCGGGCTTCCCCACCGGGCGCAAGTGGCGCACGGCGGCGGGCTACGACGTCTTCCCGAAATACATCGTCTGCAACGGCGACGAGGGCGACCCCGGCGCGTTCATGGACGGCTCCACGATGGAAGGCAGCCCCCATGCCGTCATCGAGGGCATGATCATCGGAGCCCTGGCCATCGGCGCCGAGGAGGGCGTGCTCTACATCCGCGACGAGTACGCGCTTGCGCGCGATCACATCCAGCACGCCATCGACGACGCGTACGCGGCCGGCATCCTGGGCGAGTCCATCATGGGCTCGGGCCACAAGCTCGACCTCTCCATCGTGCGCGGCGGCGGCGCGTTCGTCTGCGGCGAATCCACGGCGCTCATGGCGTCGATCGAGGGCCGCGTGGGCGAACCGCGCGCCAAGTACATCCGCAGCGTGCAGCGCGGCCTGTTCGACCACCCGACCGTCCTGAACAACGTCGAGTCGCTCGCATCGATCCCCACCATCCTGCGCGATGGCGGCGACGAGTACGCGAAGATCGGCACCGAGGGCTCGAAGGGCACGAAGGTGTTCGCCATGGTCGGCAAGGTGAAGCACACGGGCCTCGTGGAAGTTCCCATGGGCACCACGCTGCGCACGCTCATCTACGACATCGGCGGCGGCATCATCGACGACCGCCCGTTCAAGGCCATCCAGACCGGCGGCCCGTCCGGCGGCTGCATTCCCGAGGACCTGCTCGACCTGCCCGTCGACTTCGACACGCTCACCGAGTACGGCGCGATGATGGGCTCGGGCGGCATGATCGTCATGGACGACCGCTCGTGCATGGTCGAAGTGGCGCGCTACTACGTCGACTTCCTCTGCGAGGAGAGCTGCGGCAAGTGCACGCCGTGCCGCGAGGGCCTGCGCCAGATGCGCGCCATCCTCACCGACATATGCGAGGGACGCGGCAAGCCCGGCGACATCGAGCTGCTCGAGCGCATCGGCCGCACGATGCAGGACGCGTCGCTGTGCGCCCTGGGCCGCACGGCTCCCAACCCCGTCATGACCACCATCAAGTTCTTCCGCGACGAGTACGAGGCGCACATCGAGCGCAAGGAATGCCCTGCCGGCGTGTGCGCGAAGCTCACGCAGTTCGCCATCGATGCGGACGCCTGCACCGGCTGCGGCCTGTGCTCGCGCGCCTGCCCGGCCAACGCCATTTCGGGCGAGCGCAAGGAAGCGCACGTCATCGACCCGCATCTGTGCATCGCCTGCGGCAGCTGCCGCGAGGCGTGCCGCTTCAACGCGGTGCTGACCGAAAGGAGGCCCGCATGAGCGAGATGCTGACCATCACGATCGACGGCGTGCAATGCACGTGCGAGAAGGGCGAGTACCTCTACGACGTGGCAACGCGCAACGGCATCTGGATCCCGGTGCTCTGCCGCTCCGATGCGTTCGAAGACCATCGCGCCTGCTGCCGCATCTGCATCGTCGAGGTGGAGATCCGCGGGCGCAGCAAGGTCGTCACCGCGTGCGTCTACCCCGTTGAGCAAGAGTGCACCGTCTATACGAAATCCGAGAAGATCCTCGAGGAGCGCGCCGTCATCATGGCGCTGCTCGCCCACCGTGCGCCGGAATCCGAGCGCATGGCGGAGATGAACAAGTTCATGGGCGGCACCGGGTTCGACCGGCTCGTTACGATCGACAACGAGAAGTGCATCCTGTGCGGCCTGTGCGTGCAGGCGTGCAACAGCCTGGGCACGGGCGCCATCTCCACGGTGCTGCGCGGCACCGAGAAGAAGGTCGACACGCCCTACGACAAGCCCTCGGAGTTCTGCGTCGGGTGCCTCAGCTGCGCCAACGTGTGCCCCACGGGCGCCATCGAGTACACGCAGACCGACAAGACGCGCACCATCTGGAACCGCGAGTTCGACCTGCTGTTCTGCGAGGAATGCGGCAGCCTCATGGGCACGCCCGAGGCAGCGCGCCACGCCGTGGGCGCCGAAGGCGAGGTGCCCACCGTATGCGACACCTGCCGCAAGAAGAAGCTCGCCAACGAGATGATGCAAACCTACCGTTACGTATAACCAACTCCTGGAGTTGGTATACGCCTGCGTGTAAGCCGGGACGACCCTCCCGCATCGCAGGAAACGATGAGCCGGAGCGCTTCCCAATACCCACAGCGCCCCGGCTCATCTATGATTGATACAATACCACCGCTTCCAATGCAATGAAAGTGGTCATAGATTGAAACGAGGATGGAACCCCATGGCCTTTCCCAACCGCTACGACCGCAACAAGATGGCTTTGTCACCCGAGGAATGCGAAGAGCTCGCAGGAAAGCGCATCGCCGTCGTGGGATGCGGGGGCCTGGGAGGGCTCGTCATCGAGGCGCTCACGCGCATCGGCGTGGGGCACCTGCGTGTCATCGACGACGACGTGTTCGAGGAAAGCAACCTCAACCGCCAGCTGCTGTGCACGGAGGCAGCGCTCGGCCGCGAGAAGGCGCTGGTCGCCGCCGAGCGCATAGCCGCCATTAACGGCGAGGTGGAGGCCGATCCCGTCGTGGCGTACCTCGACGAGGGCAACGCGGGCGACCTGCTGCGCGACGTCGACTGCGTCGTCGACTGCCTCGACAACCTCGAGGCGCGCTTCTGGATGGCCCATGCCTGCCAGAACCTGGGCCTGCCGCTCGTATACGGCGCCATCGCCGGCTGGTTCGGCCAGGTGTGCACCGTCTACCCCGGCGATCTGTCGTTCGTGAGCATCTACGGTGAGCCGTTCGAGAGCGGCGGCGAGAGCCAGCACAAGAAGCTTGGCAACCTCCCCTTCACCGCCTATTCCATCTCCTCATTCCAAGCGGCAGAGGCCGTGAAGGTCGTGCTCGGCAAGCCCGGCCAGGTGCGCAACCGCCTGCTCATGGTCGACCTGCTCGACGGGTCGGTCGACGATATGGAGCTGCAATGACCGATTCGGGCTCCGCGCCCGGCATCGACCTCGATTGCGGCATCGCGTGCCGGCGCATCACGTCTTGGCTCGATAACGAGCTCCACCTTCCCCGCGAGGGAGCTGCTTGGGTGTATTCAGAAGGCGCATATTCCTGCCGTATCCAAGCCGAACCGTTGGGCAACCAGACAGTCGGCAGAATAACGCTCGAGCGAACGCGCCTGACCGCACGCGGCGATGCCGAGGCGCTCGCCCCGTTCCGGAAAGCCTTCACCCTCCGCTTCATATCCGCCGGCGGCTGACGGCCGTCTTTTACAACAAGCCCATCCACTGCCAGTAGGGGACGCTCGCGACCAGGCCCGCGATGCAGATGAGCGTGTAGAGCACGCAGTACTTGGCCATGTCGGCGTGGCGGACCATCTTGCCGTCGACGGAGTAGAACGCGGCCAGGTACGTGGCGCTCTGGTAGAGCGCGAACCAGGGCGTTATGACGGCGTACATGGCGAACCCGACCACCCAGGGATTGATGCCCGCACCCACGCAGAGCGGCACGAGGAACACCATGACGATGTTGAGGTAGGCCATCTCCGACACGATGACGAACCTCAAGACGAGCGTGATGGCGGCGGCGCCCACGACGAACAGGTACGGGTTGCCCGCAACGGCCTCGAACGCGGGGCCGGCAGCTGCGACGATCCAGTCCTGTATGCCCGCCGTCGCGAACACGTTCGAAAGCCCCATCGCGATGCCCACGAACACGAGCGCCTCCCAGCTGATGTCGTTGCGGAAGCCGTCCCTGCCCAGGATGCCGCAGGCGACGGTCACCGCGAAGGCCGCAAGCGCCACGATGTGCGCGGGCACGTGGTGCAGGGGCTCGGCAATCCAGAGCGCCACCGTTGCCACGATGATGACGCACATCTGCTTCTCGTGGCGCGTCATGGAGGCGGGTACGGATGCGCTCTCGTCGCCTGCCCGCGGTTCCGGGGCGCGGGCAGCCTCACCGTCCGAGGGCTTCGGGCGGTAGATCGACACGATGGCGAGGTAGTTCACCACCGTCACCAGCGCGAACCAGGGCAGCGCGGCCAGGAGCCAGTGAAGCAGGTCGAACTGCGCCTGAACATCGGCGGGCAACAGCCCCAGCAGGCAGTAGCCGATCACCGAGGCGCTCAGCACGGTGGGGGCCACGTTGCGCACGCCCGTGAACATCGCGAGGAACAGGCCCTGCATGGGCTTTCCGTAACGCTCGTAGCCAAGTGCGTCGCCGATGCCCTGCGCCAGGGGCGTGAGCATCGACACCTTGGCCGCCATGCTGGGCACGAGCGGCCCCACGAGCGTGCCGGCCGCCACGAGGCCGCCCGCCTGGGCGGCGAACGTGTTCGGGAACTTGCGCACGATGGCGAACGCCATGCGGCGCAGGAGGCCCGAGCGCTTCATCCCGGCGCCGAGCCCGAAGGCCGCCACGAGCAGCCACCAGGTGTCGAACACGAAACCCGACAGGGCCACCCTCGAATCCACGCCCGCCACGATGGCGAACATGACAACCATGACGATGGCCGTGCCGTACGAGGGCAGCACCCCGCCAACCCACCACACAACCGCGCCGAGCAGGATGCCGAGGCATCGGACGCCCTGCTCGCCAAGGCCCACATCGGGGCACAGCAGGATGAAGCAGGCGCCGAGCACCACGCCCAGCACCGCCGCGATCAGCCGTTTCGTCGTTGAATTGCCCATAATCGGTTGGTTCCCCTGCTTTCCTCTCCGCATTATCCCACTACCTGCAGCGGTCGTGCGCTTCGCGCTCCCCCTTCGTTAACGGCAGGTTTCGTGGCAGTTAAAGCGCGATTTCCCCAAATCCCATGAAACAAACCCGCAATGCAGCGCCCCGACAATCGCAGCAATCCGACCAAAGGAAGGTGATTTACATGTACGACACAGGTTCCACCGCGTTCATGATCGTGTGCACGATGCTCGTGCTGCTCATGACCCCCGGCCTCGCGTTCTTCTACGGAGGCCTCTCGCGACGCAAGAACGTCGTGAACACGATGATCATGGTCATGAGCATCATCGGCATCGTGGGCGTGATGTGGATTGCATGCGGATGGTCGTTCGCCTACGGCGGCGACGGCTCGCTGCCGTTCTTCGGCGGCTTCGACCAACTGGGCTGCTTCTCGGCCACGAGCGACATGATCGCCCAAACGGCAGACGTACCCGAGGATGCGGTGTACCCCGCCATCATCAACATCGGCTTCCAGATGGCGTTCTGCATGATCACGTGCGCCATCATCACGGGCGCCGTCGCAGGGCGCATGAAGTTCGGGGCCATCGCGCTGTTCATCGCGCTGTGGGTGCCCATCGTGTACGCGCCGCTCGCGCACATGGTATGGGGTGGCGAGGGCTCGCTCATCGGCGACATGATCGGCGCGCTCGACTTCGCCGGCGGCGACGTGGTGCACATCAGCTCGGGCGTGACCGGCCTGGTGCTGTGCCTGCTGCTCGGCGGGCGCCGCGGGTTCGGCCTCGTGAGCTACCGTCCGCACAACATCCCGTTCGTCGCCCTGGGCGCAGCGCTGCTGTGGTTCGGCTGGTTCGGGTTCAATGCGGGCTCGCAGTTCGCAGCCGACGGCACGGCGGCACTCGCGCTACTCAACACCGTGGCGGCTTCCGCTGCCGGCATGATCGCCTGGATCGTGGTCGAGCGGATCCGCGTGCGCAAGCCAACCCTAGTCGGCGCTTGCACGGGCCTCGTCGCGGGCCTGGTGGGCATCACGCCTGCTGCGGGCTTCGTTGAGCCCTGGGCGGCCATCGTGATCGGCGCGATCACGGCTCCCTGCTGCTTCTTCGCGATTTCGGTGGCCAAGCGCAAGATCGGCTACGACGATGCGCTCGACGCGTTCGGCTGCCACTCCGTGGGCGGCGTGGTCGGCGGCATCCTCACCGGCATCTTCTGCGTGCCCGAGCTGTCGTGGACGGACTTCGGCGGACTCATCTACACGGGCGACCCGTCGCTGCTCTTCAGCCAGGTGCTCGGCATCCTCGTAACGCTCGCGGTCGTCATCGTCGGCGGGCTGGTCATCGGCTTCGCCGTGAAGGCGGTCTACGACGGCAGCCTGCGCGTGAGCGAGGCGGACGAGGCGCGCGGCCTGGACGTCGCCGCCCATGGCGAGAGTGCCTACCCCGCGTACCTGGGTTTGGACTAGCAACTACGTAACCGGGCAGTTCCCAGGCATGCACGAAACGGGGACTGCCCCACCCACCGTGAAAGGGAGGAACGCATGAAGAGGATCATCGCGATCGTGAGGCCCGAGAAGCTCGAGCCGTTGAAGAAGGCGCTGTTCGAAGCGGACGTATCGGGCATGACCATCGGCCAGGTGATGGGCTGCGGCAACCAGCACGGATGGTCGGAGTACTACCGTGGCACCGAGGTGCTGCTGAACATGATTCCCAAGGTGAAGTTCGAGCTGGTCGTGCCTGCTTCCGAAGCCGACAAGCTGGTCGAGCTCATCTGCGACACGGCGACCACGGGCGAAGTGGGCGACGGCAAGATCTTCATCAGCCCCGTCGAGGAGGTCGTGCGCATCCGCACCCGCGAGCGCGGCGAGGCGGCGGTGTAGCGAAATCTGCACGAAACACCGGGCGGCTATGATGGGGCCATCATGAGCATGCGATTCGAGATTGCGCGGGCAACGGGCGCCCTGTCCACCTGGGCGTTGAGGGACGTGCTCCATCGCGCGGCCGCCAACTTCCCGGGCAAGGCTGCGCTCTACGTGGACCCGCAGCTCATCGCCGACCTGCGGGCGCGCATGCGCGAGGGGTCCGTCGTGGTGGTGGGCACCAACGGCAAGACCACCGTCACCAACCTGCTCGCCGACGCCTTCGAGGCCGCAGGCAAGACGGTCGTCTGCAACCGGACGGGGGCCAACCTCGACTCGGGCGTGGCGACGGCGCTGCTCCAGGCCGATGAGGCCGACTGGGGTGTGTTCGAGAGCGACGAGCTCTGGCTCGCCAAGATCGCGCCCCAGCTAAAGCCCCGCTTCGTCGTGCTGCTCAACCTCTTCCGCGACCAGCTCGATCGCATGGGCGAGATCGACCACATGCAGGCCGCGATCGCCGCCGCGCTCGCGGCCTCGCCCAGCACGACACTCGTCTACAACGCCGACGACCCCTTCTGCGAAGCTGTCGCCGAGCTGGTGGCCAACGAGCGCGTCCCGTTCGGGTTCGAGGAGGACCTCGGCCTGGCGCAAAACACCGTCGCCGACGCGCGCATGTGCCAGCGGTGCGACTCGCTGCTCGTCTACGAATGGCGCCAGTACGGCCAGCTCGGCGCGTTCCGCTGCCCGACTTGCGGCTTCGAGCGCCAGCAGCCCGCGTACGCGGCCCGCAACGTCTCGCTTACGGATCACGGCGGCGCCTTCGAGGTGGGCCACGCCGCGAGCAGCGCGACCGTCGAGGTGCCGTTCTCGGGAACCTACATGCTCTACAACGCCCTCGCCGTGTGCGCCGCCGCCGACTGCTGCGGCCTTCCCCCCTCTGCAGCCTCCCAGGCCATCCGGTCCTTCGAGCCGCAGAACGGCCGCTTGCAGCACTACACGGTAGAAGGGCGCCGCGTCCTGCTGAACCTGGCGAAGAACCCGACGGGCTTCAACCAGAACCTGCGCATCGTCATGGACGAACCGGGCCCCAAGGCGGTCGCGTTCTTCATCAACGACCGCGAGGCCGATGGTCACGACGTCTCGTGGCTGTGGGACGTCGACTTCCAGGAGCTTGCAGGCGACGAGGGCCTCACCGTGTTCGCGGGCGGCATCCGGCGCAACGACATGCAGGTGCGCCTGAAATACGCGGGCGTCGACGCGCAACTCGTCGACGGCGCGCGGGACTTCCTTCAGAAGGCGCGGGCGGCATCGCCTAACGCGGGCCTGTTCCTCATCGCCAACTACACCGCCTTGCCCGAGGTGAAGGAGGAACTCGACGCCCTCCAACTTCAACAGGGGGAAGCCGCCATGGAACCCGAGGCTGCAGCAAGACCCGCTGGGCACCGGAGTTCTCCAGCGCCGCATGGCTCGGCGGTTCCCCGCAAGCTCACCATCGTGCACCTCTACCCCGAGCTTCTGAACCTGTACGGCGACGGCGGCAACGTGACCATCCTCGCCGAACGCGCCCGAGCTCACGGCCTCGCCGTCGAGGTCGCGTGCGTAAGCCACGGGCAAGCGGCAGACCTCGACACCGCCGACATCGTGTTCCTCGGCGGCGGCCCCGACCGCGAGCAGCGCCTGGCTTCGCGCGACCTGCTCGAGCAGGCGGACGCGCTGCGCGCCTACGTCGAGGACGACGGCGTGCTGCTCGCCATATGCGGCGGCTACCAGATACTCGGCCATGAGTGGCTGCTCGGCGACGAGAGCGTGCCCGGCCTCAGCGTGCTCGACATCGTGACGAAACGCGCGGAGGGCGGCTCGCACAACCGGCTCGTCGGGAACATCGCGCTGGACAGCCCGCTCGCAGGCATGCCCGTCATCGGTTACGAGAACCACGCGGGCCGCACGTTCCTCGGAGAAGGATGCACGCCGTTCGGGCACGTCGTCGGAAGGCACGGCAAGGGGAACAACGACCACGACGGCGCCGACGGAGCGCTGTACCGCAACGTCGTGGGAACCTACCTCCACGGTCCCCTGCTCTCGAAGAACCCCGAGGTTGCCGACTGGCTGATCGAGCACGCCCTCGCCCGCCGCGCCGCCAAGGACGGCCAGCCAGCTCCCGCGCTCGCGCCCCTCGACGACACCGCCGAGCGCGCCGCGAACGAGTTCATGCGCCGCAAGCTAGGCGTTCACCGGACGCATGCGCGCTGACGCGCGCGGGCGCACGGTGTGCACCCCTACAGGGCGACCTGCGAGTGACAATTGGTTCGGGACGCTTCGTAGGGGCGCTCACCGAGCGCCCGCCGCCGAAGGCGGCATTCAAAAATCCCCGCACATGTCGCCGCGGACGCGGCGAATGATAGTGTCGCGCTTCGCGCTCCTGATAGATGCGCGCTGACGCGCGCGGGCGCACGGTGTGCGCCCCTACTGCATCGGAAGACGTTGCAAGAAGCGCACACGGGACGCGATTTCAAACACGACGCTCATAATCGCGCTTCGTGCGCGCGCACGGGGCGTCATTTCGAACACGCTATCGTAAAGCCCCAGGTCGCGAACACGACAAAAACGCCTCCGATGCACACGGGACGCGATCTTGTGCACGGCGTGCGGAATCGCGCTTCGTGTGCGCGCACGGGACGCGATTTCCAACGCGGAGTGTAGGGGCGCACACCGTGCGCCCGCCGCGCAGAGCGCGGCATTCTTCAGATGCCCGCATAGCGGGCTTACATAGTAAGCCGCGAGCGCGGCAAAGGTTACTCCACGGTCACGGACTTCGCGAGGTTGCGGGGCTGGTCCACGTCGCAGCCGCGCATGACGGCGATCGAGCGCGCGAGCAGCTGCAGCGGCACGCTGGCCGTGATGGCCGAGAACATATCGCGCACCTTCGGGATGTAGATGATGTGATCGGCGTACGCTCGGATGGACTCGTCGCCCCAGGTCGCAATGGCCACGATGAGCGCACCGCGGGCCTTGCTCTCCTGCAGGTTCGAGATCACCTTGTCGTACACGGGGCTTTCCGTCGCGATGGCGATGACCGGGAAACCATCGTCGACGAGCGCAATGGGTCCGTGCTTCATCTCGCCGGCTGGATATGCCTCGGCGTGCAGATAGCTGATCTCCTTTAGCTTCAGCGCACCCTCCTTGGCGATGGCCGCGCCCATGCCGCGCCCGATGAACATGGCACTTTGCGCGTTCACGCACGCCTTGGCAGCCTCCTCGATGTACGACGTGTTGGCCAAGATGCGCTCGACCTGCCCGGCCGTGTCGGCGAGCTCGCGGAAGAGCAGGCGGATCTGGTTCATGCGCAACTTGCCCTTGGATTGCGCCAGCAGCAGCGCCAAGAGCGTCAGGCTGACGACCTGGCCTAGGAACGATTTGGTAGAGGCTACTGCGATTTCCTTGTTCGCCTTCGTGTAAATGACGCCGTCGGATTCGCGTGCAACCGGCGAGCCCAGCACGTTGGTGATGCCGAACACGCGGGCGCCCTTGATGCGCGCGTCGCGGATGGCCGCCAACGTGTCAGCCGTCTCGCCCGACTGCGAAACGGCCACAACGAGCGTCGTCGGGGTGATGATGGGATTGCGGTAGCGGAACTCGCTTGCCACCTCGACCTCCGTGGGAATGCGCGCCCAGCCCTCGATCATCTCCTTGGCGATGAGGCCGGCGTGGTAACTGGTGCCGCACGCGATAACGTACACGCGGTCGATAAGGTTCAGCTCCTCGGGCGTCATGTCCAGCTCGTCGATCTCGAGCCTGCCGCCGACCAGGCGGCCGGCAAGCGTATCGCGAATGACGCGCGGCTGCTCGTAGATTTCCTTCAACATGAAATCGGGGTAGCCGCCCTTTTCAGCCGCATCCATATCCCACGTAATGTGCATGATTTCGGGCTCGGCAGGGTTGCCATGGGAATCGAAGTAGCTCACGCCCTCGGGCGTGAGCCTGGCGAACTGGTAGTCTGCAAGCACGATGACGTCGCGCGTTGCCCCGATGACGGCAATGGCGTCAGAGGCCACGTACGAGCCGTCGGCACCGCGTCCCACGATGATGGGCGAGTCGTGGCGCGTCGCGATGATGACGCCAGGCTCCTCGGCGCACGTGACGGCCAAGCCATACGACCCGACCAAACGCTCGCTGGCGCTGCGCACAGCGGCCATCAAATCTCCTCCAGCCGCAAGCGCCTCCTCGACCAGGTGCGACACGACCTCGGTATCGGTCTCGCTGCGAAAAACATGGCCGCGCCCTTCCAGCTCCTCGCGCAGCTCGGCGAAGTTCTCGATGATGCCGTTGTGCACGACGGCGATGTCGCCCGCGCATGACGCGTGCGGATGCGCGTTGGCCTCGGAGGGCCTGCCGTGCGTGGCCCAGCGGGTGTGGCCTATGCCGCACGTGCCCGTAAGGTCGAAGTGGCTCGCGGTGTGCGCCAGCTCCGCCACCTTGCCGCGCCTGCGCACGACCTGCAGCGCGTCGCCCTCCATGACAGCGATGCCGGCCGAGTCGTACCCGCGGTACTCCAGCTTCGCCAGTTCATCTTCGAATGCCGCGATAAAGTCTAGTCAGGCAACGGCTCGCTCGGGTTTCGGAGACGTTAAACCTCTTCTGCCCCTGATGAGGGACCTCACGCCCATTCGCCCAGCGCGAAGGCAGCGCACGCGCCTGTTCCTACCCCCACTGGGGCAAGTCCTGCAGGGCCACGATGCCGAGCCCGTCGTCGCGGGCCACCTCCATCGCCGCCGCGAGGGCTTGGGCCGCAGCGATGGTGGTGGCGTACGTCACGCCATGGCGCACGGCCGCGAGCCGCAGGACGTGGCCGTCGCCTCGAGAACCGTGCCCGAACGGGGTGTTGATCATGAGCACGACCTCG
>CACWWI010000046.1:7700-20008 GCA_902764575.1 uncultured Coriobacteriaceae bacterium | reverse complement strand
GCGCTCTTGCCCGGCGTGCAGCGCTGGGGCAAGTGGCTCACGAAGCACTGCGGCCAGCACATCGGCAGGACGCTTCCCGCATGCGTTGCCAACATCCTCGTGTTCTTCCTGGTGGGCCTCTGGCACGGTGCCGAGTCGCATTTCATCCTTTGGGGCCTGTACAACGGCTTCGTCATCGCGGCGAGCGACCTGCTCACGCCCGTGTGGGACCGCCTGAACAAGCTGCTCCACGTGAACGTCGAGGGCGGTGCGCACCGCGTGTTCTGCATCGTGCGCACGTTCATCGTGGTGAACATCGGCTGGTACTTCGACCGCATCGTCAACCCGGGCGACCTCGCCACCTGCTTCTACAACACGGTGTTCAACTTCCAAGCGGGCATGTTCATGCCCGAGATGATGCACCTCACCGAGGAGCTGCGCATCGTGGCGCTGCCGATGGTGGCGGTCGCGGTGGTCTTCGTGTTCGTGGTCAGCGTGCTCAAGGAGCGGGGCCACGATGTTGCAGGAGCCATCCTCGACTGGCCCGTCGTAGCACGCGGTCTGCTCTATGCCCTGGTCATTGTACTTGTGGCATCCTCGTTCATGTTCGCTCCCGCAGGCGACTTCATGTATGCTAACTTCTAGCAAATTGGGAAAGCATCAGCTAGGACTGACTAACAAGGAACAACTATGCAAACAGTTTTAGAGTGGCTCGAGGCAAGTGCCGACGAGCATCCGGGTAAGGTCGCGTTCGCGGATATCGACGCGCGGTTGACGTATGCCGAGCTGGTGGCGTGCGCGAAGGCCGTGGGGTCGGGGGTCGCGGGCATCGCCGAGCAGCGCAAGCCCGTCGCGCTCTATCTCGAGAAGACGGTGCGCGCCATCGCCGGCCTGTTCGGGGCGGTGTACGCGGGGTGCTGCTATTCGTTCATCGACCTGCGCCAGCCCCAGCAGCGCATCGAGAAGATCGTCGAGACCCTGCAGCCGGCCTGCGTGCTGGTCGACGCGCAGAGCTCGGCGCAGGCGCGCGAGCTGTTCCCCGTTGGCGTGGAGCTCGTGGAAATCGAGCCGCTGATGGACGGCGCGATCGACGAGGCCGTCCTGGCCGAGCGCCGTAGCCGTGCGCAGGCGACCGACCCGCTCTACATCAACTTCACGAGCGGGTCGACGGGCACGCCGAAGGGCGTAGCTGTCAGCCATGGCTCCGTTGCAAGCTTCATCCCCGTGTTCGACGAGACGCTCGGCATCACCTCCGATGACGTGTTCGCCAACCAGGCGCCGCTCGATTTCGACGTGTCGGTGAAGGACATCTACAGCACCATCTACCTGGGCGCGACCGTGCACCTCGTCCCGCGCGAGTACTTCAGCGTGCCCACGCAGCTCCTCGACTACCTGTGCGAGCGCAAGCCGACCGTGCTCGTGTGGGCCGTCAGCGCCATGTGCTTCGTCTCGATCATGCAGGGTTTCGACTACAAGGTGCCCGAGACCGTGCGCCTCGTGGCGTTCAGCGGCGAGGTGATGCCTGTGAAGCAGCTGAACGTGTGGCGCGCCGCGCTGCCGGACGCGCAGTTCGTGAACGTGTACGGTCCGACCGAGATCACGTGCAACTGCACGTACTACAAGATCGACCGGGCCTTCGAGCTCGACGAGACCATCCCCATCGGCCAGCCGTTCTCCGTGAACGACGTCTTCCTCGTGGGGGAGGACGGCGCGCGCGTAACCGGTCCGGACGTTCCCGGGGAGCTGCTCGTGGGCGGCCCCACCGTCGCCCTCGGCTATTGGAACGACCCCGAGCGTACTGCCAAGGCGTTCGTGCCGCACCCGTTCGACGAGGCGGGCGGCACGGTGTACAAGACCGGCGACCTGGCGCGCTACGACGAGACTGGCGACCTGGTGTACCTGTCGCGCGTCGACCACCAGATCAAGCACATGGGGCAGCGCATAGAGCTCGGCGAAATCGACGCCGCGGCGCATGCGGTGGAGGGCGTGACGCGCGCCTGCTGCATCTACGACAGCGCCCGCAAGCGGATCCGCATGTTCTACACCGGCACCATCGACAAGAAGGAGCTGTCCGCCGCGCTGCACGAGGCGCTGCCGGCGTTCATGACGCCCAACAACATCAGGAAGATCGACGAGATGCCGCTGACGAAGAACGGCAAGATCGACCGTGCGAAGCTTGCGAGCGGGGAGGTTAAGTAATGGAGCGTTCAGAGCTGTCCTACATCGCGCAGGAATACGGCACACCCGCGTTCGTGTTTGACCTCGGCGCGTTCCAGCAACGGTTGCATGCTGCGCAGGACATCGTGGGCGAGGGGATCGGGCTGTGCTACGCCATCAAGGCGAACCCGTTCCTGATCCCCGCTGCGGTCGAGGCGGCCGGGAAGCTGGAGGTTTGCAGCCCAGGCGAGCTCGACATCTGCGAGGCGCTGGGAGTGGACCCCGCGGCCATCGTGTTCTCGGGAGTGAACAAGACGCCGGCGAGCGTGCACGACGCGGTCGAGTACGGCGTGGGCGTGCTCACGGCAGAGTCGCTCAAGCACGCGGCGCTCATCGAGGCCGAGGGAGCGGCGCGCGGCGAAGTGCTCGACGTACTGCTGCGCCTGAACGCGGGCAGCCAGTTCGGCATGTCGCGCGAGGACCTGGTGTCGATCGTGGACCGGCGGGAGGACTACCCCCATCTGAACATCGTGGGCATCCACTACTTCGTGGGCACGCAGCGCCTCAACCTGAAGCACCAGCGCAAGGAGCTGGGCAAGATCGAGGCGTTCATCGACGAGCTGCGCGACGAGCACGGCTTCGCGGTACAGCGCCTGGAATACGGCCCCGGCCTCGGCGTGCCGCTGTTCGTGGGCGACGACTTCGCCGACACGCTCGCGCCGCTGCGGGAGCTCGAGCCCGACCTGCGCGCCATCGCCGAGCGCGTGCAGCTGACCATCGAGATGGGCCGCTTCTTCGCAACGGAGTGCGGCACCTACCTCACGTCGATCAACGACCTGAAGGCGAACAAGGGCGTGAACTACTGCATCGTCGACGGCGGCATCAACCACCTCACGTACATCGGGCAGCTCATGGGCATGAAGGTGCCGGTGATCCACAACCTGACGGCCCTCGACCGTGATGCTTCCGGGCCCGTGGACGAATGGTGCATCTGCGGGAGCCTCTGCACGACCAACGACGTGCTGTGCCGCGGCGCCGAGCTCGACGATGCCCGCGAGGGCGACGTGCTGGCGTTCTCGAATTGCGGTGCCTATTCCGTGACGGAGGGCGTTCACCTGTTCCTCAGCCGCACGATGCCGCGTATCATAGTGCGGCACGCCGACGGTTCGTTCGCGCTCGCGCGCGACTTCACCGAGACGAGCCCCTTGAACACGCCGAACTACTAAAAGAAAGGCCATGCTATGGAACCGACCCTCGAAAACGTCATCGAGCTGCTGCAAGACGTGAACGAAGACGCCGACTACGAAACGTGCACCACGCTCGTGGACGACCGCGTGCTGACGTCCTTCGACATCCTCTCGATCATCTCCGAGATCGACAACACCTTCGACGTCGCCGTGCCGGCAAAGGACGTTATTCCCGCGAACTTCAACAGCGCCGAGGCCATTCGCGCCCTCATCCAGCGTCTCATCGACGAAGAATAGCCCTCAGGGCCCAATTTTAATAATCTGTGACAGGGGGCCTTGCGCCCCCTGCGGAGTGCTATAGTTACCCAATCCAATATCCAACCGAGGAGGTTTTCATGAGCAGGGTGTACAACTTTTCCGCGGGTCCGGCGGTGCTGCCGGAACCGGTTCTCAAGCAGGCGGCCGAGGAGATGCTCGACTACCAGGGAACGGGCATGTCCGTCATGGAGATGAGCCACCGCTCGAAGCCGTTCCAGAGCATCATCGACACGGCCGAAGCCGACCTGCGCGACCTGCTCGCCATTCCCGAGAACTACAAGGTGCTGTTCGTGCAGGGCGGCGCCACCACGCAGTTCGCGGCCATCCCGATGAACCTGATGAAGGCCGAGGGAGGCGTTGCCGACTACATCGTGAGCGGCAGCTGGTCCAAGAAGGCCTTCAAGGAGGCCAAGATGTACGGCACCGCCAACTGCCTGGCCTCGAGCGAAGACGAGACGTTCAGCTACGTCCCCGACGTCGACGCCATCAAGGTCAGCCCCGATGCCGACTACCTCTACATCTGCCAGAACGAGACCATCTACGGCACCACGTACCACAAGCTGCCCGAGACGGGCGACGTGCCGCTGGTCTCCGACGTGTCGTCGATGTTCCTGAGCGAGCCGATGGACGTCAGCAAGTACGGCGTCATCTACGGCGGCGTTCAGAAGAACGTGGGCCCGGCCGGCCTGGCCATCGTCATCGTGCGCGAGGACCTCGTGCGCGAGGACGTGCTGCCCTTCACGCCGACGCTGCTGCGCTGGAAGACCATGGCCGACGCCGGCAGCCTGTACAACACGCCCGCCTGCTACACCATCTACATCTGCGGCCTCGTGTTCAAGTGGCTCAAGGAGCAGGGCGGCCTCGAGGGCATCGGCAAGCGCAACCACGAGAAGGCGGCGCTGCTCTACGACTTCCTCGACCAGTCCAAGCTGTTCAAGGGCACGGCGCGCAAGGAAGACCGTTCCATCATGAACGTGCCGTTCATCACGGGCGACGCCGACCTCGACGCCAAGTTCATCGCCGAGGCGGGCGAGAACAACATCGCCAACATCAAGGGCCACCGCTCGGTCGGCGGCATGCGCGCCAGCATCTACAACGCCATGCCGGTCGAGGGCGTGCAGTACCTCGTCGACTTCATGGCCAAGTTCGAGAAGGAAAACGCGTAGGTATATGGCGATCGACATAAGCACCCTAAACGATCCTCAGCGAGAGGCGGTCCTTTGCACGGAAGGGCCGCTTCTCGTGCTTGCTGGAGCAGGCTCGGGAAAGACGCGCGTGCTCACGTACCGCATCGCGCACATCCTCGAGAGCGACAAGGCGGCCCCGTGGGAGATACTGGCCATCACCTTCACCAACAAGGCGGCCGCCGAGATGCGCGAGCGCCTCGGCGGGCTGGTCGGCCAGCGCACGCGGGGTATGTGGGTCTCCACGTTCCACAGCATGTGCGTGCGCATCCTGCGCGCCGATGCCGAGCGCCTCGGGTTCACCCAGAGCTTCACGATCTACGACGAGTCCGACTCGAAGAGGCTCGTGAAGGACATCATGGCCGAGCTCGACATCGACCCGAAGCGGTTCCCGGTGAACGCGCTGCGCAACCGCATCTCCACGGCCAAGAACGAGCTCGTGGCGCCCGGCCCCTTCGCCGATGCGGCAGTTGACCCGGTGGGCAAGCAGGCCGCACGCGTGTACACGCGCCTGCAGGAGCGCCTGAAGGCGGCGAACGCTTTCGATTTCGATGACCTGCTGCTCTACGCGTACCTGCTGCTCAAGCACCATCCCGAGGTGCTCGCGGCCTACCAGCAACGGTTCCGCTACATCCTCGTGGACGAGTACCAGGACACGAACCACGCCCAGTACGCCATCTGCCAGCTGCTCGCCGCGGCGCATGGCAACATCATGGTCGTGGGCGACGACGACCAGTCCATCTACTCGTGGCGCGGGGCGGACATCCGCAATATCCTCGAGTTCGAGCAGGACTACCCCCATTGCACCACGATCAAGCTCGAGCAGAACTACCGCAGCGTCGGCAACATCCTCGACGCGGCGAACGCGGTCATAGCCAACAACATGACGCGCAAGCCCAAGAAGCTCTTCACGTCCAGCGACGCCGGTGACAAGATTCAGGTGTTCATGGCCTCAGACGAGCGGGACGAGGGCCGTTGGATCGCGGGGCAGATCGAGAAGCGCCACGACGAGGGGCTCAGCTACAACCAGATGGCCGTGTTCTACCGCACCAACGCGCAGAGCCGCATGCTCGAGGACATGTTCCTGCGAGCGGGCGTGCCGTACCGCATCGTCGGCGGCACGCGCTTCTTCGAGCGCCAGGAGATCCAGGACGTCATGGCGTATCTCACGCTCGTCGTGAACCCGGCGGACGACATGGCCGCGCAGCGCGTGATCAACGTCCCTAGGCGCGGCGTGGGCAAGGCGACCGTCGAGCACATCGCGCAAGCGGCACGCGAGGCGCAGACCACGTTCATGAACGCCGCCGAGCTGGCGATCGTCGACGAGGAGCTCCGTCCCGCGGCCAGGCGCGCGGTGGGGGAGTTCGTGCAGATCATCCGCGACGCATCGACGTATGCGGGCGACCTGCGCAAGGTCATCGAGATGATCGTGGAGAAGGCGGGCCTCATCGAGGCCCTGCAGAACGAGGGCACCGACGAGGCCCGCGGGCGCATCGAGAACATCAAGGAGTTCCTCGGCGTAGTAGACGAGTTCGTCGACACGCACGACGAGGAGGACGCCGAGTTCGCCGCCCCGACGGCCGAGGAGGAGGCTCCCGAGGGCGAGGAGCCGGCGCGCGTGCTGCGCGGCGATTCGCTGGCCGACTTCATCGAATGGGTGCGCCTGCGCACCGACCTCGATGCGGCGAGCGACGACGGGCGCGCCGTCACGCTCATGACAGTGCATTCATCGAAGGGCCTCGAGTTCGACTGCGTGTTCGTGGCGGGCATGGAGGAGTCCATCTTCCCGCACATGAACTCGATGGGCGACTCCGCGAGCATCGAGGAGGAGCGCCGCCTGGCCTACGTGGCCATCACGCGCGCCCGCAAGAACCTCTACCTCACCTGCGCATCCCAGCGCCAGCTCTTCGGCAGCACGCACGCGAATCCCGCCTCGCGCTTCCTGCACGAGATTCCCGAGTCGCTGCGCCAAACGACGGGCGTGGGCTCCGCCGGCTTCTCGGGCACCGGCTGGGAGAAGCGCGGAAGCAGGCGCGGCATATCGGGGTCGGGCACGGAAGCGGGCGAAGGCCGCGTGTTCGGCCGCTCGAGCGCGTTCGGGTCAGGCGAGCGCTCGCGCAACGCGCGCACGGGCCTTTCGGCTGCCGCCCAGAAGAAGGAAGGCGCCAACGCCACGTTCAAGAAGGGCGACCTCGTCGACCACAAGACGTTCGGCCGTGGTCGCGTCGAGAAGGTGGACGGCGACACCCTGCACGTGTACTTCTCCAAGATGTCCCAGACCAAGAAACTGCTGAAGGATTACGCGCCAATTGTTAAGATAGAGAAGTAGTTCCTGCGAGCGAGGAGGTGCAGGGTTGTGGATCCTGAGACCCAGAGATTGCGTGACGAACTGCTGTACAGTGAGGTGAAAGGCGGGCGGACGCTCTACCTGGTGCTTGCGATAGTGCTGGGAATAGCGACCATCGCCGCCGTCGCCATGGTTTTCGCTGTCGTTTCAACGAACAGGGGCGTCGAGCCGCTTGTAACCGTCGCCGTCATGGCATTGGCCGTGGGAGGCATGGCAATCAGTTCGTGGAACGAGTTCAAGCGCCACGACGGCGCGCTCAAGGAAATCGGGAGCGACCCCACGGGCATCGACACCTGCAAGACATACTCTCCGGCGACGGCCAAGATCATCGCGCAGTCGAGGAAAGACAAGAAGACGCTTCGCCAGCTGTTGATCGCCTACGGCCTCATGGCCGTTATGTTCCTGGGCTTTGGGATTCTCATGCTCGTATGCCTGAGCCTGCCGCAGTTTCAGGGAAAGGACAACGGGCTGCTCGTCGGCATGGGTGCGCTGTTCTTCGTCTTGGGGGCTTTCCTGCTGATGCTAACGGTGAAAGCCTTCCGACAATGGCGCACCGTTTGCAAGCTCGAAGAGCTGGGGTAAGGTAAGCGATTAGCGCCGCAGGGGCGGCGTAGTAGGGGGAAGCAATGTCGAAACCGATCATAGTCGTGGGGCACAGGAACCCCGACAACGACGCCATCAGCGCTGCCATCGGGTACGCGTGGCTGAGGAACGAGGTCGCGCGCCGCGATGCCGAACGCACGGGCGAGGAGCCGGACGTATACGTTCCGGCACGCCTCGGACCGCTTCCGCCCGAGACCGCGGGCGTCCTCGAGAAGTGGGGCGTCGACGTCCCCGTGTTCATCAACAACGTGTTCGCGCGCGTGTCCGACGTCATGACCGAGAACCCGATCTGCGTTCCCGCAGATGCGAAGATCATCGAAGCCGGGCGTATCATGCGCAGGCACAACATCCAGGCGCTCGTGGTGACGAACGAGGACGGCACGTACCGCGGCCTCGTGTCGACGCGCATGATCGCGAACCGCTATATCTCGGCCACCGACGTGCTCGAGCAAGAAGGCGCCAGCGAGATGGCGGTCGCGTCCGACCTCATCGCATCGCTCGACCAGAGCGTCGGCACCATCATGGAGGAAAGCATCCTCACGATGGACAAGGACGACAAGCTCGACGAGGCGGTCGCGGACCTCATGGACCAGCCGTTCCGCGAGGCCGTCGTGCTCGACGAGGGCAACGTGCCGATTGGCATCGTCACACGTTCCGACATCGCCGTGCGCCCCAAGCGCAAAGTGGTGCTCGTGGACCACAACGAGATACGTCAGTCAGCACCCGGTATCGAGCAAGCCGAGGTCGTCGAGATCATCGACCATCACCGTATCGCCGACGTCACGACGGTGAACCCCATCAGGTTCATGAACATGCCGGTGGGCTCCACGGCCACTATAGTCACTATCGAAGCACAGCGTCTGGGCATCGACATCCCCAAGCCCATCGCGGCGGTTCTGCTGTCGGCGGTCATGACCGACACCGTCGTGCTGAAGTCGCCGACTGCGACGCGCACCGACCAGCGCGTGGTCGAATACCTCGCTGGCATCGTGGGCTATGATCCCGTGGAGTTCGGGCTCGAGGTGTTCGCGTTCCGCGGCGGCGAGGACGACATGCCCGTCGACAAGCTCGTGGGCGCCGACTCCAAGGAGTTCGCGTATGGGGACGGCACGGTGCTCATCGCCCAGCACGAGACGACGAACCTCCAAGCCGTCATGAGCCGCGAGCAGGAGATGCGCGAGTACATGCGCTCCCTCATCGACTCGCATGGCTACGAGTGCGTGCTCCTCATGGTCACCGACATCATCGCCGAGGGAAGCCAGTTCCTCTGCGAGGGCAACCGCCGCATCGTCAACCGCGCCTTTGACATCGAATGCACGGGCGAGGGCGGCACCTGGATGCCGGGCGTCCTGTCGCGCAAGAAGCAAGTAGCCGCCCGCCTGCTCGAAGCGTAGTCTTTCAGTGTTTTGCTCTTCGAGGGACAAGTTGCTGCCCGAATGGCGGAGGTGTAACTGCGCTTCCCGATTGCGGTCGTGATGCCAAGAGGTTCCTCGCCAGACTTGCATGCCATGCGAGAATTGCGTGCCCCTAGGCCGCTGGTAACTGTATCGCAATAGCGCGCGCTTCCAGATCATATTTGGTATTGGGGGCGTGCTGTGAGAGGTCGTACATGGGCTTGACTCACCCCGCAAACAATAACGCGAAAAATGGCGCGATACGACGTCTATGTACGACTCCGTGGCACGATAGCTCGCACATGTGCGCCATAGCGTGCCAATCCGGGCCTGCAACTCGTACATAGACCCCGTATCGCGCCGCAAACTATGAAAATTCTTGCGCGATGGCGCAATATGCGCTTCATGTACGACGAAGCTCTAGCCATGTCAATTGCATCAAGCGATTGCTGGTGGTCGCGCGATTGGCCTTGGCAGTTCGCTGACGAGCGATTTGTGAGCAAATCTTTAGCTTGGAAACCAATTTCCCGCTTGCTAGAAAACGAAGCGCAGTGCCGCGCGCTATCGTGCGGTCCTTGTTTGCATAATCCCGACTCTAACAAGGATGAATAGAAGTGAGAATTTGTCGGAATTCTGTCAGAAAACTGGGTCTGAACAGGGATTGAACTGTAAGCAGATTGCAGATATAAACAATTCATGGGTGATGGAACTAACATTGTTATTGCGGATGAGTCAGCTCTATTCTTCTATGAGCATATTGCCTCGTTGGGCCAATGCGGCGTAAAGCCTACTCGCGCAAACCCTCTTTCTGATTGCGCATGCTGCGGAGATGATTTCGAGCATTTCAACGCTTCGCATCCGTTGTATGGAGCTTCGCCTGTCAGCGTGCTCGTTCGCGACGCTTCGAGTCGTAGGCAATCGCGGTTGATAAGGGCTCGTTGTTGTCCGCTCGATTTGCCAGAAGGCTCGTTCAACAAGCTTCGCGAGAGCCTCTATCTCGCTTCACCCGAATTGGTATTTGCGAGAATGGGTGCATTCGTTCCCGAAATGCGCTTGGCAGAAATCGGCTTGAACCTCTGCGGGCGGTATTACAAGAATCTCGATACAGGAACGATCGATGATAGGCACGAACTGCTCACCACTCCGGCAAAGATAGAGAGGTACCTAGACAAGGTATCAGACATGCGTGGTGTCAAGAAAGCGCGCAAGGCGCTCCGGTGGGTGGTAGGTAATTCGGGATCGCCTGCCGAAAGCAAGATGAAGCTTCAGTTCGGCAACCCGCTTTGGGCTGGTGGAATGGGCCTGCCGTTTACCCATTTGAACTTCGATGTTAGGGCCGGTCGACTCGCATATCTCTCTGAGCAGAATGAGTTCTGCATCGATTACGTGAACCCCGATCTGAAAAAGGGAATGGAATACGATGGGGAGGATTGCCATCAAGATGCAAGCAAAGACAAGCGGCGCCGAAATGCTTTGGAGGCGCTTGGCTGGCACGTGTTCCCAATTGATAAATCGGTTCTCTACAATGCGGAGGCCACGAAGCAGGCAGGTCAGCAGATTGCCCGTTATCTTGGAGTACGGCAACGCTTTCCCAAGAACTGGCAGGAAAAATTCGAGAGCCTGCGCCGGCAATTGCAGCTACCGGTATGAAGCCCCGCGTCTGCGGGAGCGCAGGGCTCGTACACAGAGGCCGTATCTGTGCGCCCCGTAAGAAATAGCTGGTCTTATGGCACGATATCGCCCCTATGTACGACCCCGTGGCACGATAGCTCGCACATGTGCGCCATAGCGTGCCAATCCGGGCCTGCAACTCGTACATAGACCCCGTATCGCGCCAGAAATCAGAGGATTTCTTGCATGGTGTAGCAATGGCCGCTGTCACCGAGGCAATCGCGTGTATCGGCTTTGGGGTTGGCACGCTGTTAAGTGCCGGGTGGCCTTCGTTGGGTTCTCATGTGAACAAAATGTGTCGAGCAATAGACACACCCGGGTGCGTGGCGTTTGACAACCTCGGTGGACACCCCTAGTATTTCGCCTTGCGCCTCTGAGAAGGGGCGTGTTCTCGTGCGCGTATCAGCTGAACGCACACGGAACTGCGGTTGATTATAACAGCAGGTCGCGAGTGGAAAGTGGTTGGTGCTGCAACGGCTTGAAGCGAGCACCGTGTCTGCAAAAGTCAACAATGAGTCGTAAGGGCGCCTACCGTGACGACGGGAAGCGCTCGAAGGATTAAAGGAGATAGGTAATGCCTACAATTAACCAGCTGGTCCGCAAGGGCCGCAAGAAGCAGGTCGATAAGTCCAAGACGCCTGCTCTGAAGGGCAACCCGCAGAAGCGTGGCGTGTGCACCCGCGTGTACACCACCACGCCGAAGAAGCCGAACTCGGCTCTTCGCAAGGTCTGCCGTGTTCGCCTGGTCAACGGCATGGAGGTCACGGCCTACATTCCGGGCATCGGCCACAACCTGCAGGAGCACTCCATGGTGCTCATCCGCGGCGGCCGTGTTAAGGACCTCCCCGGTGTTCGCTACAAGGTCATCCGCGCCGCCCTCGACTGCGCTGCTGTCGACGGCCGCATGCAGGCCCGTAGCCGCTACGGCGCGAAGCGCCCGAAGTAAGTAAGTAAGTCGCGCGGGCCGAAAGGATCGGTCTAATGGGTGGGAAAGGAACCGCCCCGAAGCGCGCAGGAAGAAAGGAAACTACATGCCGCGTCGTGCAGCAGCAGTCCGCCGCGAAGTAACGCCGGACGCAAAGTACAACAACAGGCTGGTCACCCAGCTGATCAACAAGGTCTTGCTCGATGGCAAGAAGTCGCTGGCCGAGGACATCGTCTACGGCGCCTTCGACATCGTCGAGCAGAAGACCGGCGAGGATGCCCTGAGCATGTTCAAGAAGGCCATGGACAACATTCGCCCGACCCTCGAGGTTAAGCCGAAGCGCGTTGGTGGCGCCACCTACCAGGTGCCGATGGAGGTCAACTCCCGTCGTGCCAACCAGCTCGCCATCCGTTGGATGGTCGACTTCTCGCGCAAGCGCCGCGAGCACACCATGAAGGAGCGCCTTGCCGCCGAGATCATGGATGCCTGCAACGGCACCGGTGCTTCCGTGAAGCGCCGCGAGGACCTGTACAAGATGGCCGA
>CACWWI010000046.1:0-7632 GCA_902764575.1 uncultured Coriobacteriaceae bacterium | reverse complement strand
GATACGCGAAACATCGGGATCATGGCCCACATCGATGCGGGCAAGACCACGACGACCGAGCGTATCCTCTACTACACGGGCAAGACGCACAAGGTGGGCGAGGTCCACGACGGTGCTGCCACCATGGACTGGATGGTCCAGGAGCAGGAGCGCGGCGTGACCATCACCTCTGCGGCTACCACGTGCTTCTGGAACTACCCGGGCGGTGCCGAGGACGGCAAGCCCTACCGCTTCCAGATCATCGACACCCCGGGCCACGTTGACTTCACGGCCGAGGTCGAGCGCTCCCTGCGCGTGCTCGACGGCGCCGTGGCCGTCTTCGACGCGGTCGCAGGCGTGCAGCCCCAGTCCGAGACGGTGTGGCGCCAGGCCTCGCGCTATGGTGTGCCCCGCATCGCCTACATCAACAAGTACGACCGCGTGGGTGCCGACTACTTCCACGCCATCCAGACCATGAAGGACCGCTTGGACGCGCCGGCCATCGCCGCGCAGATCCCGATGGGCGCCGAGGACCAGTTCTGGGGCGTCATCGACCTGGTTACCAAGACCGCTTGGGACTTCAAGGCCGACGACAAGGGCATGACCTACCCCGAGAAGATGGACGAGATTCCCGCCGAGTACGTCGACGAGGTGGAGACGCGCTACCAGGAGCTCCTGGAAGCCGCGGCCGACTGCGACGACGACCTCATGGAGAAGGTGCTCATGGAAGAGCCCGTCACCGTCGAGGAGCTCAAGGCCGCCATCCGCAAGGGCACCATCGCCTGCAAGCTGCATCCCGTGTTCGTGGGCTCGTCCTACAAGAACAAGGGCGTGCAGGAGATGCTCGACGCCGTCGTCGAGTACCTCCCGAGCCCAGTCGACGTTGACGCCATTAAGGGCATCAACCCCAAGACCGACGCCGAGGAAGAGCGCCCGAGCGACCCGAAGGCCCCGTTCAGCGCCCTGGCATTCAAGATCATGACCGACCCGTTCGTCGGCAAGCTCACCTACATCCGCGTGTATTCCGGCACGCTGGACAAGGGCAGCTACGTCATGAACGCCAGCAAGGACAAGAAGGAGCGCTTCGGCCGCCTGCTGCAGATGCACTCCAACCAGCGCGAGGACGTCGACCAGATCACCGCGGGCGACATCGTCGCCGTCGTGGGCCTGAAGGACGTCTCCACGGGCGACACGCTCTGCGACGAGGCGCACCCGGTCATCCTCGAGTCGATGGAGTTCGCCGACCCGGTTATCGACATCGCCGTCGAGCCGAAGTCGAAGGGCGACCGCACCAAGCTCGAGGACGCGCTGCGCAAGCTGGCCGAGGAAGACCCGACCTTCAAGGTTTCCACCAACGAGGAAACGGGCCAGACGATCATCGCCGGCATGGGCGAGCTTCACCTCGAGATCATCATCGACCGCCTGCTCCGCGAGTTCAAGGTTGAGGCGAACGTCGGCAAGCCGCAGGTTGCCTACCGTGAGAAGGCCACCGAGCCCGCCCTGAACGTCCAGGGCAAGTTCGTGCGCCAGTCCGGTGGTCGCGGCCAGTACGGCGACGTCGTCATCAACATGTACCCGGCCGAGCCTGGCGAGGGCTACTCGTTCGAGAACAAGATCGTCGGCGGCGTCGTGCCGAAGGAGTACATCCCCTCGGTCGACAAGGGCATCCAGGAGGCGCTGAACTCCGGCGTGCTCGCCGGCTTCCCGGTCGAGGACGTGAAGGTTGAGCTCGTCGATGGTTCGTACCACGAGGTCGACTCCTCCGAGGCGGCGTTCAAGGTTGCCGGTTCCATGGCGATCAAGGAAGCGCTCAAGCGCGGCAAGTCCGTCATCTTGGAGCCGGTCATGGCCGTCGAGGTCGAGACCCCCGAGGAGTACCTCGGCTTCGTCATGGGCGACATTCCCAGCCGCCGTGGCATGATCCAGGGCCAGGAGAGCCGTGGCAACACGACCGTCATCAGCGCGAAGGTGCCGCTCGGCAACATGTTCGGCTATGCGACCGACCTCCGTTCGGGCACGCAGGGCCGCGCTATGTACACGATGCAGTTCGACTCGTACGAGCCGGTTCCCAAGAGCGTCCAAGAGGAAATCGTCAGCAAGGCCGGCGGTAACGCGTAAGCGCGAGCCCGACACAATTGGAGGAAATGAAAGTGGCTAATCAGAAGATTCGCATCCGCCTGAAGGGCTACGACCACGAGATCGTGGATCAGTCCACGAAGCTCATCGTCGACACCGCCCTCAAGACGGGTGCCAAGGTATCCGGTCCCATCCCGCTGCCCACCGAGCGCAACCTGTACTGCGTCGTTCGCGGGCCGCACGTCGACAAAGACTCCCGTGAGCAGTTCGAGATGCGCACGCACAAGCGCCTCATCGACATCCTGGAGCCCACGCCCAACACCGTGGACTCCCTGATGCGTCTCGACCTGCCGGCAGGCGTCGACATCGAGATCAAGCTGTAAGGGGTGTCGAACATGATTAATGCTATCTACGGTAAGAAGATCGGCATGACCCAGATGTTCAACGAGAACGATCAGGTCATGGCCGTCACGGTCATCCAGGCAGAGCCGAACACGGTCTGCCAGGTTAAAACCGCCGACACCGACGGCTACGAGGCCGTGCAGCTCGGTTTCGGCGCAATCAAGGAGAAGAAGGTCAACAACCCCATGCGCGGGCATTTCGACAAGTACGGCGTTGAGCCGTGCCGTCACCTGCGTGAGGTGCGCGTTGAAGACGCCTCCGAGTACAAGCCCGGCGACACGCAGACCGTCGCCGCCTTCAACGAGGTGAAGAAGGTCGACGTGACCGGCATCTCCAAGGGCAAGGGCTACCAGGGCGTCATCAGGCGCCACGGCTTCGGCGGCGGCCCGGGCGGCCACGGTTCGCACTTCCATCGCGCGCCGGGTTCCATCGGCCAGTGCGCCACCCCTTCGCGCGTCCTCAAGGGCGTTCGCATGCCTGGTCATATGGGCTGCGACCGCGTGACCGTGAAGAACCTGGAAGTCGTCAGCATCGACGAGGACCTCAACCTCATCCTGGTGAAGGGTGCCGTGCCCGGTGGCAAGAACGGCATCGTTCGCGTCCGCATGGCCGGTAACGGCAAGAGCTGGTAAGGAGCATATACATGGCAACCATCGAGATCAAAACCGCGGAGGGCAAGAAGGCCAGCACGGCCGAGCTTGCCGACTCCGTGTTCGGCATCGAGCCGAACATCCCGGTCATGCACCAGGTCGTGCGTATGCAGCGTGCGTCTTGGCGTGCCGGTACGCACAGCACCAAGACCCGTGGCCAGGTCCGCGGCGGCGGCAAGAAGCCGTGGCGCCAGAAGGGCACCGGCCGCGCCCGTCAGGGCACCATCCGTGCGCCGCATTGGCGTGGCGGCGGCGTGGTCTTCGGCCCGCATCCGCGTAACTACGACTTCAAGGTGAACAAGAAGGAAATCAAGCTGGCCATCCGCTCGGCGCTTTCCGCCAAGCTGGCCGACGAGCAGCTGATCGTGGTCGACAAGTTCGAGTTCGAGAAGCCCTGCACGCTCGGCATCGAGGGTCGCTGCACGATCGTCGTGACCGACGAGAACGTGAACGCGTTCCTCTCGTTCCGCAACATCCCGACGGTCGACATCGTGCCGTCCGGCGACGAGAACGTCTACGAGCTGCTCGACAACAAGTTCCTCGTCTTCGAGGAAGAGGCCCTGCGCAAGCTCGAGGAGGCGATGGCATAATGAAGGACGCCCGCGACATCATCATCCGTCCGATCATTGGCATAATGAAGGACGCCCGCGACATCATCATCCGCCCGATCATCACGGAGCACAGCTACGACATGATCGAGATGAACAAGTACACGTTCGAGGTGGCTCGTGACGCCAACAAGATCGAGATCGCCAAGGCGGTCGAGGAGCTGTTCGGCGTTACCGTCAAGAAGGTGAACACCATGAACGTGAAGCCGAAGAAGAAGCGCGTGCGCTACATCGCCGGCTACACCCGCCACTGGAAGAAGGCCATGGTCACCATCGCCCCTGGCGAGACCATCGAGATCTTCGCTTCGTAGCGGCAAAGCAGCTGAAAAGCTTGTAGAAAAACCCCGGGACGTGATTGAGCGTCCCGGGGTTTCTTCTTTGGCCTCCCGATGTGAGGCTGCCCTCATTGGCGAGGGTTACTGCAGGTCGTCGCAGTACTCTCGTTTGAAGAGGCGCTTCTCGCTTTTGGGGAACAGGTGGTGGTACAAGGCGATGAAGTAGCTGTCGGTCATCGACGACACGTAGTCCACGATGATCTGGTTGGGCTCTTCCTTGAGGTACTCGTCCTCGGTGAGCGTGAACGACTTGTCGCAGAGCCGAGCGATGTGGTGCTTGAACACGGGGGAGCTCTCGTCGCCCGCGACGAGCTGCTCGTACAGGCGCTCGTAGAGCTCGGTGAACATCTCCTCCACGACGTTTTCGACGGGCGAAACCGTTCCCTCCATGAAGTAGATCTTCTCGTAGTTCTGCCGTTTCGCGAGGACGATATCCTCGAAGGCGGCCTTGCTCATGGCGATGTGGTCCCTGCGGTAGCTGTTGTTCACGATGTCGACGGTCATGTTGTTGATGATGCGCGAGTTATCGCGGCCGATGAAGCTGGATTCGAAGCAGTCGAGCGAGTCGATGATCCCGACGTCGACGGCGTCGTCGCGGTCCTTGCCGAGGTAGGCGATCATGTCGGCGACGCGCACGACGCAGCCCTCGAGCGTCGAGGGGCGCAGGCGCTTGATCTCGGAAACGTTCGCCGAACAGCGGTCGACGGCTTCGTCGAGCTGCTCGAACGTGCTCATGTCGCCCAGGCGAAGCACCTGCTGGGCGAACTCGCCGTTGTGGCAGAGCGCCCCATCGAGCGTCTGGAGGCTGATGTTGCGCCGATACAGGCGGTCCATGACGCGCACCGAGTGCACGTTATGCCTGAAGCTGCGCCCGGTATGGCGCTCGAAGCACTGGCTGAGATAACGCTCGCCGGCGTGCCCGAACGGCGTGTGCCCCAGGTCATGGCCGAGCGCGATGGCCTCGACGAGCTGCGTGTTCAGTCCGAGCAGGTCGCTGATGCCGCGCGCGATGCGGCTCACGAGCTGCACGTGCAACCCCCGCCGGCATATGTCGTCGTTTTCCACGAACGAGAACACCTGCGTCTTGTCGGTGTAGCGGTTATACGCGGGGATGTTGATGATCTTCTCGATGTCGCGCGCGAAGGCGGGGCGTGTGATCGTCGCCTCGTCGTGGGGTTTCGCCTCCCTGCGCAAGACGTTGCCGTCGTCGAAGGCGTAGGGGTTCTTCCAGTTGTCCTCGCGGTCCTTCCGGATTGCCGCTTCGACGTCGGGATCGAGTTTCAAGTAGGGGATGTCAGCGTTAGCCATGCGGGATGTCTCCTGTCTCTTTTGGGTTATTATAGCGAGCATGGCAATCAGCGATGAAGATATCCAGAAAGTACGCGAAGCAACCGACCTCGTGGCGCTGTTCGGCGAGCGCGTGCCGGTGAGGCAGCGCGGTCGCGACTTCTGGTGCTGCTGCCCGTTCCACAACGAGAAGACGCCGTCGTGCAAGATCGACCCCTCCACGCAGCTCTGGCACTGCTTCGGCTGCGGCGAGGGCGGCGACGTGTTCGGCTTCGTCATGAAGATGGACGACGTCAACTTTCCCGATGCCGTGCGCATGCTCGCCGACCGCGCGCACATCGACATCGTCGACGACCGCGGGGGCAACCGCGTCTCGTCGAGCAAGAAAGCCCGCTTGCGCGAGGTATGCGGCGAGACGTGCGCGTTCTACCACGAGCAGCTCATGCGGGGGAAATCCGCCGAGGCGGATGCGGCGCGCTCCTACCTGGGCGGCCGCGGGTTCGGTGGGAAGGTTCCCAAGAAATGGAAGCTCGGCTTCGCGCCCGGCCGCTCCATGCTCGTGCGCCACCTGTCCTCGAAGGGCTTCAAGTACGAAGAGATGGTTGAGGCCAACGTCGCCGTGCAGCGCGACAACGGCCGCGTGTACGACCGGTTCTACGACCGCGTGATGTTCCCGATATTCGACCCGCAGGGCGAGTGCATAGCGTTCGGCGGTCGCGTCATCGGCGACGGCGAGCCGAAATACCTCAACTCGCAGGAGACGCCCCTCTTCCACAAGTCGAACGTGCTCTACGGCCTCGACAAGGCGAAGGCGGCCATGACGGCCACGGGCACCGCGATCATCGTGGAGGGCTACACCGACGTAATCGCGCTGCACGAGAGCGGAATCGAGAACGCCGTCGCCACGCTCGGCACGGCGCTGACGATCCAGCATGTCAGGATCATCGCTCGACACGCCTCCAAGCGCATCGTGTACCTGTTCGACGGCGATGCCGCCGGCCAGCGCGCCGCCGACCGCGCGCTCGGGTTCATCGACGAGTCCATGACGCCCGAAGCGGGAAAGACGCGCGTGGAGCTGTGCGCCGTCACGTTGCCCGACGACCTCGATCCCGCCGACTTCGTCGCAAAGCGGGGCGTCGACGAGCTGCGCGAACTCGTGGCTGGTGCGAAGCCGCTCATCGCGTACGGCATCGACCGCAGGCTCGCGGCGCACGACCTCTCGAGCGCTGCGGGGCGCACGCGCGCGATGGCCGACGCCCTCTCGGTGCTCGCGCCCATCAAGGGCTCGGTGCTCGCAAAGGACTACGCCGTGCAGCTCGCTGGCAAGCTCATGATGCGCGAGCAGGACGTGCTCGACGCTCTGGCGGCGGTGAAGGCTCCGCGCGTGTACGATCGAGCCGAGGCGGGCGATGCTCAGCAGGCCGCTCAGCCGGAACCGCAGGTGGAGATCTCGCCAGCCGAGCGCAGCCGCCGGAGGTTCGAGCGCAGGCTCGTGAGCTTGCTGGCGCAGAATCCCTCCATCGCGCTCGAGCATGCCGATTCGCTCGCGCAGACCCAATGGCACGACCCTACGAACGGCCTGCTGGCGCAGTCGATCCTCGAGACGCTCGCCGCGAACCCGTCCGCGACGCCTGCCCAGATCGTCGCGAACGCAAGCGCAAAGGCCCCGCGCGCCGCAGGAGCGCTGACGTCCGCAGGCGTTCAGGAGAACGAGGACCTCGCATCCACCATAGCGTTCCTCATCGAAGAGCTCGAAATCGGCGACATGGAGCAAACCCTCATATCCATGAACGCCCAACTAAAAGACCCCGAACTTTCAGCCGACGAACGAGAGCTCGTCTTCGCCGCCATAGTAGAGCTCCAAAAATCAGTAACCGCCAAACGAGCCGCCCACAAACCCACCCTATAACCCCCAAGCCGCATCATTAAAAAGCAGCAGAATCGCACTTAACCGCAAATCTCGTACAAGGAATCGCACTAGACCGCACATCCGGTGCAAAAGCCCCCTCCCGCATGCACGAGATTGACGGTTAAGTGCGATTTTCCCCAAGGGGAAAATCCGTGACCAGGCCTTTTGCAAGGCGGAGCCGGGAAAAGGGCCCGCAAAATCGCACTAGATCGAACATCCCGTGCAAGGACCGGCCCCCGAATGCACCAGATCGACGGTCAAGTGCGATTCCATGCACGAGATTCACGGTTAAGTGCTATTCAGCGCATAGAGGGAGACCGTCCCCTTCTATCCAAAAGCAACCTCGCCCGCCCGGCAGGGTATACAACCGAAGATTCGCTGCACCG
>CACWWI010000045.1 GCA_902764575.1 uncultured Coriobacteriaceae bacterium | reverse complement strand
TCATGCACATCGTGCGCAACAGCATGAAGGGGATAGCCTTCACTAAGCTTCCCATGCCGTTGCGAGTTCTGAGCGTCCTTCTCATCATAACGGGCATTCTCGGCATAGTTGCAGCAATTGTGGCCCTGCTCCCCATGATCAACAGCGGATTCCTCGAGGAGAAGCTGGGGAGCATGACCGTCACGACCGCCGTGGTCATCATCTTGGCGGCTGTTTGCTCGTTCGTTTCCACAGTGCTCTCGTTCCTGGTGGGCCTGCGCCTCATCAAGGGGTTGCGGGGGGCTGCCAGCTCACTTATCAACGTGAACATCGCTGTGACCGTGGTCTCTCTGGTTTGCGAGTTCATGCTCTATGGCGCTGACTTGCTGCTTCTGTTCAACTTCGTACAGATTGCGGTGCAAGTTGCTCTTTCGGCGTATCTGAATCCCTCGCTCGCAAACGAGGCGAAACTGCAAACGGAGCTTCGAAAGCTCGATACGGAAGTCCACGCGAAGCAGGGCACGCTTGGGTTGGCCGACCCCGGCGAAGGATACATCCGCCTCGACTTCTTCAACCTGTTCTGGACGTTTATGGTGGGTTGCGTGGTCGGCCTTATCGTCGAGATCATATTCCATATGGTCGTTGTCGAGCCCGGCGTCTACCAGGACCGCGCCGGCCTGCTCTGGGGCCCCTTCTCGCCCATCTACGGCGTCGGGGCCGTGCTCATGACCATCGCGCTCAATCGCTTCAAAGATCGCAACATCATATTCATCTTCGTCGTTTGCACCATCATCGGCGGCGGTTTCGAGTATTTCGTCAGCTGGTTCATGGAGGTGGCGTTCGGTGCTACGGCCTGGGATTACTCCAACGAGTTCCTCGGCGACCTGTTCGGCGGGCGCACGTGCCTGCTCTTCGCCTCGATGTTCGGTGTTCTCGGTACCGTGTGGATCAAGCTGTTGCTGCCGATATTCCTGCGGCTCTTCAACCTCATTCCTTGGAGATGGCGCTACGGCGTGACGTTCGTGTGCGCTACGCTCATGCTGGTGAATTGCGTTATGACGCTGCAGGCCCTCGACAACTGGGGCGCGCGCAAGGCCGGCCACGTACCGCAGCCTGGAATCGAGCAGTTCTACGCCGAGCACTTCAACGATGAGTACATGGCGAACCGCTTCCAGAGCATGACCATCGATCCCAACAAGTCCGTCCGCGCGTAACGCTGGCGAGTCAACAAACCCGTAGGCTATTCGACGTTGATAACGCCTCGGAAACCAGTCATTTCCAGCGTGTCGCGGACGGTTTCGTTCGCGTTGCGCACGCATACGCTCTCGCCGCCGACCTGTTCCATGCGCTGTTCGACGGCAAGGAGAACGCGCAAGCCGGCTGAGGATATGTATTCGAGGTTCGTGAAGTCGAACACAACGCGCAGAGCGCCATCGAGCGTGCCATCAAGCTCCTGGATCAGTTCCTTGGACGATACGGAGTTGAGTCGCCCGTCGAGCGCGACCCGAAGCTCGCTGCCTTCCTTTTCCAGTTTGATGTTCAACATGGCTTGCTCCTTGTGCCTGAGTCTTTGGCTTGGCTTCTTTCGGCGCTCTTATTCATTTGCTTGTAAGCGCGTGAATTGCGAACAATTTCAGTATAAATGCAGGCTACCGCGGTGTCACGAACTTGCGACAAGGCCCGACTAGGTTTCTAGCTTTTCGAGTGAGAAAGGCGGTCGTGCATGGCAAGCACGAACGTTTCGGGGTCGTAGCGGTACGCAGGGCACTCGGGTTTACCGAACAGGCGTAGCTGAGGGCACCCGCCTCCACATAAGGGCAGAAACTCGCATTCGTAGCATTTGTCGCCCGGTGGGGGAGCGGCGGTGTTGAGGAACTTGGAGAGCATGTCGGGGTTGCTCGCCGTTGCAAGGGGATTCGCCGGGTCCCAGTCATGTGCCGTTCCGTAGGCGAACTCAAGTTGGCCGCAAAGCTTGCCGCCGCACTTGTATAAAAGCCCCTCGTCGTCGATGGCGACCATCCAGAGGTTCTGGCCGACGCAGGAATGGTCCTTGCCGACTAAAACATGGCGCGATTCTGGGCGAATCGCGACCTCGATGCCGTGGAACGCGTAATCGGCCATCGGGCTGTCAGTTTCGTCGGCAGGGCTCACGTCCACCAGCGAAGCCGCGTAGAACTGCAGGTTCGTCCCAGCTTCCTCAGCCCGGGCGAGGACGGCCTGTTTCAGCTCGTCTATCTCGCCCACGTTGCCTTCGTGCGTGTTTGCCCGGATGAGCGTCTTCATAGGAGGCTTGATCATCCCCAGGTTCTCAATAATCTTCTGATACGTGGGGCCGCCCCCGACGAGGCGTCGCGTGGCATCGTTGGTGGCTCCAACGCCGTCGAGCGGAATGTGGACGTTCGTTACGCGGCAGCGCAGCAGCAGGTCAATCACGTCTTCGGATAGCAGGTATCCGTTCGTGAAGATCCACGCCTTGTACTCGCATCCGCGTTCCTCGGCCAGGCTTATAAGCCGGGGGGAGAGGGACTCGATAACGTCGGTTGCCATCAGCGGCTCGCCACCGAACCAGGTTATGGTGAGCATCTTCGCGTGCGCGGCGTCGATCATGCGCTCGGCGAGCGCCACGACATCGTCTTGAACCTCGGGCGCCATCTTGCCGCGGCCGCGGGTCGCAAAGCAGTACGGGCACTCGAAGTTGCAAGCGAGCGTGGGACAGATAGTAATCGACACGTTGCCATCGGGCGCGCTGGCGCATGCGAGCCTCTGTTGCAGCTCGAATGCTTCGCGCTCGTCGTAGTTGGCGATGACGCCGCGCCTTGCCAGACGATTGATGAGGGGATGGTCTTCCGGCGTTTCGTCGAGGACGCTCATGATGTAGAGCTCGATGGGCGAGTATTCGGCGCAGGTCCGCTTGAGCGTGTTGAAGATGGCGACCATCTTGGAGTCGGGGATTTGGGCCGTCAGGTTGTAGCGCGATACATGCCAGCCCGCCTCGGCGGCCGTGCGCGTTGTTTGCGTGTCGCTGGAACCCATGCTTGCACCTCTTTGTAGTTTCGGGCTTGTCTTCTGGCATTTTATACGAATTGCCAACCCGGCCCGTCTCGTGTTGTAGGAAGTTGTAATAGCGGGCCCAAACCTCATTCCGCGTAATGCACGCCTTCTTCCTCAGCCGTCATGACGATGTCGCCAATCACGTTGACGAGGTTTTGCAGGCCGCCGAGGAACACCTCCAGGCAAATGGCAACGCATATCATCTCGAACGAGTTGAGGTAGTTGGTAATCATGAGCGTGCCGATGAGCATGGTCCCCGGCTGGTTCGGAGCGCCGAACGAGAGGAAGACGGACATCACGCAGATGACCACGACGTTCAAAATTGAAGCATCCACGCCCGATGAAAAGATGAAGAGTATGGCGATGAGTATGAGGTAGAAGCAGTTCGCGTCGCGGTTGATTTGCGATAGGAGCGGCAGAACGCGCGAGATCCTGCTCCTGTCCATCCCGTAGTGCTTGACACAGTACCTAACGTTGTACGGAGCTGCATCGATAGCCGAACCGATAGTGCGGTTCTCGCGCAGAAGCGGAGCGAGCTTCTTGGCGAATGGAACAACCTGTATGCCTTTAATCTTCAACCGTATTGCATACGTGCCCAAGAGTACGAGTGTGCAAATGACGACGAAGAATAGAAAAGCGGCCATGTACAGGAGCGCCTTGTAGCCGCCTTTGATGAGGATGTCCAGAACCGCCAGGGAGTAGGCGACGGGGATTAAGAACATGACGGCGCTGAGCATGCGCGAGAACACTCCGTAGCAGACGTCAATCGCCCTCTTCAGTACGTCGAAGTCCTTTCCAGCTGAAACAAGGGCATAGGTGAGCAGTAGGGCAACTACGATGAGTGGGATGGGCGAGATGGTCTCGAAGGGCTGAAAGATGCTCGGGGGCACGGCGGAAACGACGATGTCCGCGAGGCCCCAATCGGCATTCCTGCCGGTAATCAACGAGCCGTGCCCGCGCAAGCCCCAGAGGGATTGCGTCAGCATGATGCTTAGAAGCAGCGCCAGCAAGGTGGCGAACACCGATGTGGCGAAAGACTTGATATGCAGCCTCCGGGCATTGAGGATTCGCTCTGAGGTGACGACTGCGTCAGACGAGTTCTTCATAAGGGAGAAGAAGGTGGCTGGTGCGCCTACCATGAGTATGGCGTTGGCGAAAACCTGCTCGAAGGGGAATATGTAGTTGTCGAGCAGGGCCGTCTGTTCTACAGGATCTACGAGCACGCTGATAATCGCATAAGCGACGAGTGCGACCAGGATTCCCACTCCGCACGAGATGAGGAAGGTCCGTTGCTTCTTGCTTACGGAGATACGGATTGTGTTGTAGCCCGAACGGTAGTTGTGAGAAACCTTGTCGGCGTAGTTCTCGAGAAGCCGATTTTCGAGCTCCACGTCGGCCTTGTCATCCGGCGATGTGAACTGCTTGCCCTCGTAGACGATCTTCAGAGAGATTCCGTTGAGGTTGTTTTCTAGCGAGATGGTGACCGTGGAGTTGGGATCGAGGCCCTGCCTGAGCATGGCCGAAAACACCGTCTCGAAGACGAGCGTGGTCTCATAGGCGATCTTGCGGTTGACGGAGGTGCGTTTCAGCACCTCCTCGACGAACGCCAGTGCCGCGTCGAACCCTTCGACGTTAGCGGGCACCTCGATGCTATTACGAACTTCTTTTCCCATAAATAAGAATATACCTCAATAGCTGAGCGCTTTGTTCGAGGCATTATCATCATCTGGGCGTTGAGACGAGAGCCGCACATCGCGGATGCCATTTCAGCAGCAGGACGCCGACCATACATGGTATTCTGAAACGTGGTTCTGCTTGGAGGAAGGTGCGGCGATGATATACACCGTTACGTTCAATCCCGCAATCGACTGCGTCATGAAAGTCGAGGATCTCGCGCTGGGAAGCGTCAACCGCGCGCTCACGCAGGAGTTCTACTATGGGGGCAAGGGCGTGAACGTATCTTACGTCCTGAGCCACTTGGGCCGCACCAGTACTGCCTGGGGATTCGTTGCCGGCTGGACCGGCGAAGCTCTCGAGGCGGCGCTGCGGGAAGACGGCATCGCAACCGAATTCGTGCACCTGCCGCAGGGCAATACACGCGTGAACATGAAGTTGAAAGGAACCGCGGCTGGCAGCGGAGAAGACGTCGAGACTGCGGTGAACGCGGGCGGCGCGCCCATCGACGACGACTCCCTGAAGCGTTTCTTCAGGCAGCTGGAAGACGTGGGGAAGGGCGATTTCGTCATCTTGTCGGGCGGCATCCCGAAAGGCACCCCCGACGACATCTACGCGCGCATCATGGAGAAACTCGGCGGGCGCGGTTCGAACGTGGTGGTCGACGCCACCGAGGACATCCTCATGCAGTCGCTGCCGTTCCAACCCTTCCTCGTGAAGCCAAATGACGAGGAGCTCGCCGATATAACCGGCTGCGACCCCCTCGACGAGTCTGCGCTGGAGGACGGCGCGCGCATGCTGCAGTCCAAAGGCGCCCGGAACGTGCTCGTGAGCCGCGGTGGTCTGGGCAGCATGCTGCTCGACGAGACGGGGCGCCTGCAGAGCGCACCTGTGATAAAGGGCACGCTGGTGAACAGCGTCGGCGCCGGCGACAGCACGGTAGCAGGGTTCGTCGAGGGCTACCTGCGCGGAGTCGAGGCTGGTGCAGATGGTGTGGCCGTATACGACGAGGCGTACAAGCTTGCGCAAGCATGCGGGAGCGCGACCGCGTTCTCGCCGGGGCTTGCGCCCATAGGCTTGGTGAACGAGCTGCTCGAGCGGCTTGAGTCATAGGATCTAGCGCGGCCGCAGCGCTTGATGCGGCAGAGATTCTTGTGAGAAAGGAGAACCCGCCCATGAGAATCACCGACTTGTTGGCGCCCGAGGCTGTAGAGCTCGGCGTGTCGGTGGCATCGAAGCCCGAAGCCATCGACAAGCTGATCAGCCTACACGATGGCGCCGGAAACCTCCGCGATGTCGAGGCATACCGCGAGGCGATTCTTGCCCGCGAAGCGGGCGGCACAACCGCTATCGGGGAGGGGATGGCCATACCCCATGCAAAGACCGACGCCGTGGAGAAACCCGCATTGGCGGCCATCACCGTACCCGACGGAGTGGACTACGAGGCTCCTGACGGCAAGGACTCCACCCTGTTGTTCATGATCGCCGCGCCGCCCGATGGAGATGTGCACCTCGAGGTGCTCGCGCGCCTCATGACCATGCTCATGGACGTCGATTGGCGAAACGAGCTGCTCGCCGCCTCGGACGTCGAGAGCTTCCTGAAGCTCATCGACGACAAGGAGACTGAGAAGTTCCCCGAAGAGGCCGCCGAGGAAGAGCCCGCCGAAGAAGCGCCCGCTGCGGCCTCGGCACCGGCTGCCGAGGCTGCCGACGACGGGCGCATCCGCGTGCTCGGAGTTACCGCGTGCCCCACGGGCATCGCCCATACGTTACCGCGTGCCCCACGGGCATCGCCCATACCTACATGGCCGCCGAGGCCCTCGACCAACAGGCCAAGAAGATGGGCATCACCATCAAGGTGGAGACGAACGGGTCCGGCGGCGCGAAGAACGTGCTCACCGCCGAAGACATCGCCGCTTGCGACGGCATCATCGTAGCCGCCGACAAGAACGTGGAGATGGCCCGCTTCGACGGGAAGCCCGTCTACATCACTAAGGTAGCCAACGGCATCAACAAGCCTGAGGAGCTCATCAACAAGATCATCAACGGTGAGGCCGCCGTGTACCACCATGCCGGCGGCGGTGCCACCGCGGCGGCAGCCGAGTCGGAAGAGAAAGAGGGTGTCGGCCGTCAGGTGTACAAGCACCTCATGGAGGGCGTGTCCCATATGCTGCCGTTCGTCGTCGCAGGCGGCATCTTCATCGCGCTGTCGTTCCTGATCGACACGATTGCCGGCATCCCGGCCGAAGAGGGCATCGGCGGAGCGACGCCTGCTGCTGCCTGGTTCAACGCCATCGGCGGCATCAGCTTCGGATTCATGCTGGCCGTTCTCGGCGGCTACATCGGCCGTTCCATCGCCGACCGTCCCGGCCTGCTCGTCGGATTCGTTGGCGGCGCCATGGCCGCTGCGGGCTGCACGTTCGCCGAGCCCGCCGGACAAGCCGTTTCCGCGGGCTTCCTCGGCGCGTTGCTAGCTGGCTTCGTGGGCGGCTACTTCATGCTGTGGATCGAGAAGGTTTGCGAGCACATCCCGCAGGCGCTCGACGGCATGAAGCCCATGCTCATCTACCCGCTCATCGGCTTGGCATTCATCGGTTTGTTCATGTGCGCCGTGAACCCCGTCATGATCATCATCAACCAGGCCATCAGCGACTTCCTGAACAGCTTGGGCCACGCCAAAATCATTCTCGGCATACTGCTCGGCGGCATGATGGCCATCGACATGGGCGGTCCCATCAACAAGGCGGCCTACCTGTTCGGCACCGCTGCGCTCGCCAACGGCGACTACGACATGATGGCCGCCGTCATGATCGGCGGCATGGTGCCGCCGCTGGCCATCGCGCTGGCATGCACCATCTTCAAGGACCGCTGGACCGAGACCGAGCTCAAGAGCGCGCCGGTCAACTGGATCATGGGCCTGTCGTTCATCACTGAGGGCGCCATCCCGTACGCTGCAGCCGACCCGCTGCGCGTCATCCCCGCCTGCGTCATTGGCTCTGCTACCGCAGGCGCCATCTCCATGGCGTTCGGGTGCACGCTCATGGCACCGCACGGAGGCATCTTCGTGTTCGCCGTCGTGGGCAATTGGCCCATGTACCTGGTAGCGCTCGCCGTCGGTATGGTCGTGGGCGCCCTCATGCTGCGCGTGCTGAAGAAGAAGGTCACGAAAGAGGAGGAAGCGATCGCCGAGGAAGTTGCAGCCGAGGCGTAGGGCTTGCGATCGCGTTGAAACGAATCGCGCGATGCGGGGATGGCCAGGCGATCTGCCTCATCGCGCGTATTGACAAAAGGTATTCGAACGTTGAGTTTTGAAATGCCGGGGATTGCCCGGGCCCTGGCGAACGAGGAAAGGATGCACAATGTTCTCTGAGAAGGTAACGCTCGTCAACCCGCAAGGCTTCCATATGCGCCCCGCGAGCCTCATCGTGGCCGAGGTCGGCAAGCACGACGCCACCGTCACCATCGTGCGGGACGGCAACGAGATTCCCGGCAATAGCCTCATGGCTATGATGGCAGCTGGCATCAAGTGCGGTGAAGAGATCGAGATTCGCGCCGAGGGCCCCGATGAAGAGGCTGCCGGCCGTGCGATCGTCGACTTCATCGCTGCGGGAATGGGTGACTAATGGAGCTTAAGGGCACTGCTGCCAGTGCAGGAATCGGTATCGGCAGCGTCGTAGTGGTCGAGGAACCGAACCTCGACTACGAGAGCCATACCGTCGAGGACACGGCAGCCGAAACCGAGCGGCTGAAAGCCGCCATCGAGAGCTATATCGACTACACGAACGAGCAGGCCGCCACCATGCGCGAGACGGTAGGGGAGAAAGAGGCGGAGATCCTCACTGGCCATGTGACCATGATCAACGACCCCTACATGCAGGGCGAGATGGTGAAGCTCATCGAAGGCGGGATGTGCGCCGAGGACGCGCTCGTCCAGATATGCGACATGTTCGCGACGATGTTCGAGGCGACGGGCGACGAGCTCACCATGCAGCGCGCGACCGACGTGCGCGACGTGAAGACCGGCGTGCTCGCGGAGTTGCTGAACAAGCGCCCAGTGGACCTGGGAACGCTCCCGCTCGGCAGCGTGGTGGTAACGCACGACCTCACCCCATCCATGACGGCGGGCATCCGCCAAGGCGCCGTGGTGGGGTTCATCACCGAGGTGGGCGGGCTCACGAGCCATTCGGCCATCCTCGCGCGCGCCATGGAGATACCGGCGGTCCTGTCGATAGCCGGCGTGTGCTCGAGGCTCGCTGATAGCGACCAGGTGATCGTCGACGGCACCGCAGGCACCGTTGCCGTTTCGCCGACCGAGGAGGAGCTGGCGGCTGCGCGTGACGCGCAGGCGGCGTTCCTCGCGGAGCGCGCCGAGCTCGTGAAATTCGTGGGAGCGCGCACGGTTTCCGCATCGGGCGAGCAGTTCGAGCTGTTCGCCAACATCGGCAAGCCCGACGATGCCACCCAGGCGATGGAACGCGACGCCGAGGGCGTGGGCTTGTTCCGCACGGAGTTCCTGTTCATGGATTCCAAGAGCATGCCCACCGAGGACGAGCAGTTCGAGGCGTACAAGAAGGCGGCGATCATCTGCAAGAACAAGCCGCTCATCATCCGCACGCTCGACATCGGCGGCGACAAGGAAATCGAGTACCTCGGCTTGGAGCGCGAGGACAACCCCTTCATGGGCTTCCGCGCCATCCGCTACTGCCTTGCGCGCGAGGACGTGTACCGCACGCAGCTGCGCGCATTGCTGCGCGCGAGCGCGTTCGGCGAGATACGCATCATGGTCCCGCTCGTGACGTGCGTCGACGAGCTGACGGCCGTGAAGGCGCTCGTGCACCGCTACATGCAGGAGTTCGACCATGAAGGCGTCGCGTACAACCCCGACATCCAAATCGGCGTGATGATGGAAACGCCCGCCGCGTCGCTCATCGCCGACCTGCTTGCCGAAGAGGCCGACTTCTTCAGCATCGGCACGAACGACCTCACGGGGTACACGATGTGCTGCGACCGCGGCAACGACAAGGTGCGCTACCTGTACTCGACTTACAATCCGGCTGTGCTCAGGAGCATCCGCCACGTTATCGAAGCGGGCAATTCGGCTGGCATCATGGTGGGAATGTGCGGTGAGGCCGCAGCCGACCCCATGCTCATCCCGCTGTGGATTGCGTTCGGCCTGTGCGAGTACTCCGTCTCGGCGACGAGCGTGCTCTCGACGCGCAAGCATATCTCGCTGTGGACCAAGGAGGAGGCATGCGCGCTGGCCGAAAAGGTGATGAAGCTTAAGACCGCCGCGGAGGTTTACGACGTGCTGCACGAATCAGCGCGCTAAACAATCGGTTCCTACTGAAAGAAACCGCCGCCCGCGCAGATGCACGGGCGGCGGTTGTCATGTGACTATGGGATGCTCGTTCTAGCTACGAAAGCGCCTTGAAGGCCTTGAACGCGTTCAGAACATCGTCCTCGCTGCTGCCTGCGGCAACGATGTCGAGGAAGTAACCGTCCTTCTCGGCAACGGCCTGGCCGATGGCGATGGTAGTGCCCTCGACCGTCATGGTCGTGATGTTGGCCGGAAGCGTGCGATCCAGGCCGTCGAACGTGACCTCGGCCTCCTTGGACTCAAAGGCGTAGTTCGAGCCTTCGAGGGCCTTCGTCAGCTCATCGGCTTGCGCCTTGAGGACGGGCTAATGATACCATTCCGCCCTCATGTTAGCGGCAAGACCCACGCGAACAATCACTCGTCTTCCCGGTCGGCAAGGTATTGGGACGCCTCATGAAGCATGTCGTAAAGGCCGAGAAGATAAGGCATGAGCTCGCTGTTGTCCGTGTAGTAGCAGATGCTTACATCGTTCACGCGGATGTATGTGTCGTCGATGTAGGGCTGGTCGTATTGGGCGAAGCTGCTCCAGTCGAGGAACAGCGCGGCTGGCTCGGCGATCTCGCGGCAATACAGGCCATGTTCCGTAATGGCGAAGCCGTTCTTCCCGCGTCCGAGCATCGAGTCGTCGTGAATGAGGTAGACGTCCTCGTCGTGGTCGATGCCAAGGCCGTCGAAAATCTTGTTGGAAACGGAGAAGGTATCGTCGTCGAGCTCGTTCAGGGCCTCGCTGCACGCGTCAGCTGCGAAGTGGGCCATCGAATCCCATTGGTAGTAGTACTCCTCGTACTCATCGAGCTCCTGAACTTCTTCGATGGCATCCACCATGTCGGGATCGAGCACGAACTGAGTGTCGCAGTACTCGCACGCCACGATGCGGCTCGTGATTTGCCCCCTGACAGGAGCCCCGCACGCCGGACATTTCATTTCCTTCATTGAAAACCCCGATCCTCTGGACGATAGTAGTGCCATTCTAACTGAGGACGTGCCTTGCAGATGGCCCGAGCTTACAGGTGCGTCATCGCATCTTCACGAGTGATGAGCGGCGGGTTATCAGGAAGAACAGGAGCGCGCAAGCTGCGCAGATAACGCCGATCACGATGACGGCCTCGGCGTCCGTGGCGCCCAGCAGCGCGCCCAGTATGAACGGCTGCGCGATGAGCGCGAGGCTGCGTGCGGCGAACATGGCTCCCGTGGCGCGCCCCGCGGGCACGCCGGCATCGCCTGCGGCTTTCAGCCACATGGCCTTCCAGCCGTCCGACGACTTGCAGAGCACGCCCACGATGGCGACCACGGCAATGGACCATATGAGCGTCGTCTTCACGGCAAACAGCAGGAACACCAGGCCGAGCAGCGCAATGGCAAGCGTGGCCACTTTCCACTTGCCGTGGCGGGCCTCCGCGCGGTCTATCGAGTCGATGAGCAGGTACACTACGAGCTGGCCGAGCACGAAGATGTTGTTGACTTCCGACTTTGACAACCCAATGTCGCTGGAGAACAGCGGGAAGAGGAACGACGCATAGCCGCCTGCCAGCGTGGCGGGCAGGACGAGGAACAGCGCGATGCCGAGCGCGACGGGCGTCAGAACGAAGGAGCGGATGCGGCCGTTCTTGCTATCGGGCTGGGCGAGCTTCTCGAGGGGCTGCATGCCGCGTGGCAAGAGGTTCATCGTCATCATGATGACGGGCAGGCACGCAACCGCGACGAGCACGTACACCCACACATTGCCGAACGTCTGCGCCGCATAGCCACCGAGCACGGTGCCGAGCGCCGCAGCAGAGGTGTCGGTGCGCTTAACGCCGCCGGCGGCCTGCGCGCGCACCTCGTCGTTCGTCGCGATGCGCGGGAGCGAGTAGCCCAGCGCGTAGAGCATGCCGAACGGCACGGCCATCAGGAACTTCGCCACGCAGTATGCCCAGAAAACACCCGATGCGACTGCGACGGCCGTAACACATGCGAACGCGAGCATGACGATTGCTCCCACGGCCATGAGCCTGCGAAGCCCCACGCGCGAGCCGGCGATGGCATACAGTCCCTGGCCAGCGATCAGGCCGACGCCCAGCATGACTGCTGGAACGGCCAGAAGCGGGCTCGACTCGCCCAAGCCGGCCTTGGTAAGAAGATCGCGCGCGATGAGCACTGTCATAACGGAGTCGATGCTCGTGAGCAAGGTGATGGAAAGCGTGAACGGGCGCGTGAGTAGCGCGACGGCTCGCTCTCCGTATTCTTTCTGGTGCTGGCGGTACGAGAAGAAGCAGCGGCCACATTTCCGCAGCTCGGTGTAGGCCAGGTACACGACGAGCATGAGCACGAGCATTCCCAGGATGCGTTGCGCCAAACTTCCCATAATGGACATCTCGAACGAGCGCGACTTGCTGCCGATCTCTATTACGCCGGCCACGCCTTTGCCGTCGGACGTGGGAATCTGAACGAGCCGGTACTGTGTGGTGTCGCGAAGGGTCCTGCCGTGGAGCAGTTTACTGTTTGGTTCGGCGCTTCCATCGAACGCCTTATCGAGTCCCTTGTTAGCCGCATCGCGCGCGGAAGAGCCGATAATGTATTCGAGCGAGCTTCCGTACAGGTAGAAGATGCCCTTGTCATCCTTGCCGTATATGGAGAAATACATGCCTATGTCGTTGCTGTTCGCCGAGTACACGAGCGACAGGGCAGGATATGAGGTGCTGATGAGGTTCACCGTGGCTTCCTCGGTTGCGTCGCTGTTTCCGCGGAGAGCGTCTCGGTCGTCGGCCTTTTCCATCATTTCGCTAAGCGAGTCAACGGTAGTCTCGAGGTAGTCGGCGCACATGTTTATCTCAGCAGCCCGCACGCCGAGCATCTTCTGGTACGACGCAAACGAGAGGCTGCCGACGGCTATGGCAATTGCCGCTACCACGGCAGCGGCCGTGAGCGCGGCTCCTATTCCGCTTGTATTGCCGTCCCTTATAGCCTGGCGCAGTTTCCGAACCCCAAACACCAAAGCCAACGCCGCAAGATATAGACCGCTTGCCCATACAACGAGCATGCGGGCCGAGAACCCGATGCTCGGCGTGACTTCGGAGAACTCCCTCGTAACAGTTCCCTTGGTGTCGCAGAGCGTGATCTTGTTGGTTTCGCTGTTGCTCGTGCTTATGACGTTTCCGTTCACGTGGACGGTATGGTAGCCGTCACCGCTCAAGAGCACGTTCGCCTTCGAGGAACTATCGGCAATGGAGACCAGCGATTTCGTCTCGTCGTCGCATGCGTACACGGTTCCGGTCTCGTCGATGCCGATAGCGGTGTATACGTGCCCGTCGTACACTTGCGAGGAATAGTCGTTTTGGCCGTCGCTCAAGATGCCGCGGGCGTTGAGGACGGCGTAGCAGTATGCATCATCGCCTTCGGCGGCGACAGCCACGCTGAAGGCCTCGAAGCCATGCAAGTCGATCGAGTTGATTTCGCTTGACGTATGTTGATTGATGAGCGAGAACGAGACAGAGAACTTCGCATTGGCGGGGTCATCGTCGTTGTCGTTCTCGTAGGCTACGACAACGCCGTCGGGTGCGTCGCACAACGACTTGATTTTGGGGGCAACCCCATTTCCTTTCAGCTCGTAGGCTATGCCTTGGAAATTACCCCCCTTGTCGTAGACGGCCACGCGTTCCTGCGCGATGGCTTCGCTGTCCGGCTTGTACCTCACGCCCGACAGGTACAGACGTCCGTTAGAGACGCAAACGTCGGTGATGGCGTCGATGGGGGAGTCGGACGTCGTGCAGCTCACGACTCCCGTGAGGTCGCCTTCCGCGTTGATGATGAGCGCCCGCCGCGATTCGGTGTCGGCCACGACTGTGAACTCTCCGTCGGAATCGACGGCAGTCGGGCCGTCGATGTGTATGGGGGCGAACGGCATCGAGGGGAGCACGGTGCCGTAGGTGGCGAACAGCACGGCAGCGGCCATCACTGCCAGCACCGTCATTACAATTCTCGATATCCGCTTTGGTTCCATAGGGCGATTGTCGCACGAATGCATGCATAACAGGCCATCAACCAGCTGTTTCAAAAAAGCAGCATCGAGGATCATTGCGCGAGGGGCGCGGTGTGCGCGTACCGTTTGCGGAAGCGGCTATTCGGAGAGTCGTTGGCGCTCGACCAGGTCGGCGAACCTGCCGCCAAGTGCCACGAGCTCGTCGTAGGAGCCGTCTTCCACGATGTGGCCGTTCTCGAGCATGATGATGCGGTCGGCCTGGCGGATGGTGGACAGCCGGTGCGCGATGACGATGCGCGTGCAGTTCAGGCGGTCGAGCGCGTCGCTCACGTGCTTCTGCGTCACGTTGTCGAGCGCGCTCGTGGCTTCGTCGAGCATCAGCACGCGGGGCTTGCAGCACACGGCGCGTGCAATCAGGATGCGCTGGCGTTGGCCGCCCGAAACGCCGCCGCCCCCCTCGCTGATCAACGTTTGCATGCCCATGGGCATCTTGCGAATGTCGTCGGCGATGCCGGCGAGCTCGGCGGCCTCCCATGCGTCGTCGAGGGTGGCTTGCGGGTTCATGATTGTTATGTTGCTGAACAGGTCGCCTGCGAACAGGTCGCCGTTTTGCAGGACGACGCCGATATGGCGTCGGACGGAGCGTGCGTCAACCGAGGCGAGGTCGCATCCATCGTAGAAAACCGATCCCGCGCTCGGCTTCTCGAACCCCAGCAGGCACCTTAAAAGGGTCGACTTGCCGCATCCCGTTGTCCCGACTATAGCGACGTATTCGCCGGGATGCACTTTCAAGGAAACACCGTCGAGGACGAGCGGGAGGTTGGGCTCATACCTAAACGAGAGGTTCGAGACCTCAATTCCGCCCTCGAGCGAAGACACCTGCCTCTGGTTCGAGAGGGTTTCAGGTACGGTTTGCATGATTGGCTCGATCATCTCGAGCAGGGGGAGCATACGGGCCAGCAAGGGTATGGCCGTGGCGAGCGCCGTGATGGCGCCCGACACCATGCCGAACGCGTAGTTGAAAGCCATGTAGTCGGGAACGGAAATGTTGCTCGTTGCGGCAATGCCGTAAAACGCGATGGTGCCAGCAACTGCGATGAGCGGTATGAGGGCAGGCGCCGCTATGAGGAGCGCGGGCCTGTTGTAGAGCGCTTGGGACATCTTGGCATATCGGCGCGCCCAGAACGAGAACGCCCTCTTCTCGGCGCCGGCCACCTTAAGCTTGGCCACGCCGTGCAACAGCGTTGGGACAACGCCCGAAAGCTTGGTCTTCTGCTGCATCTGGACGCGGTTGTAACGGACGGTCGCCTTGAGTGTGAGGAGCACCGCTACCAGTTGGAGTGCGGCAACGGCAAACGCGGGGAGAGCCAGCTCGGGAGCAAAGCCGAAAATCTGAACGACGTACAGAAACGAGAACAGGCTCGTGAGCCCCACGTTGATAACGCTCTTCGCGAACACTTCGACGAACATCGAAACGCTTGAAACGCGATGAGCCAAATCTCCCGGAGCGTACTGCCTGAAAAACGACGGGGGGAGCAGCATGACGCGCGCGTAGACGGCTGCCTCAATCTGCACTTGGAGCTTCAACATGAGCCGTGTGTTGACGATCGAGCTCGACACTTTGATGAGAGCCTGCGAGCAGATGATGCCGAACAGAAGTGCCCCGATGGGAAGTATGAGCGATGTAAGGTTCGAGGGGATGACAGCGCCGAACAGCAGCCGGTAGGCGATTGTGGGCAGCATGCCAAGCAGCGTCACGAGAAGCGTGGCGACGAGCAGGAAGGCGTAGTCCGCACCCCTGAGCGACTTCTGCATGAAGTCGGCTATGTCGCGTACGTTCAGCTCTTTTGCCGGGAGCGGGCGGTAGAAGCACAGGGCATCGGGTTCGAGGTCTTCAGCGGTTCGCCTGCTGATGACGACCGTCTTCATGGACGCCGGATCGGCATAGCCATAGCCGCGCACGCCATGCGGGATGATGGCTACGGGGCTGCCATCCTTAAGCCTGCCCAGGTAGGGGCCGATTGCGTCGCGCCACCAAGCGCCCTCTAGGCGGACGGGGCGCTTCATAACTCCCGTGGGGCGTATCGCGCACTCGATGCGCTCCATGGGGTCCGTTACGTCGTCGGGCACTTCGGCAGGAGTCTGTCCGTAAAACGCCAAGACGGCGCCGATTGCATCGTCTGCTGCGGCGGCATCGTCGAGCGAGAAGGTCGGCGCACGTCCCGTGCCCGCGACGGATGCGGCAAGGCGCGCGTAGGAGTCCTCGACCTCTTCGTTGTCGAGGCGTCGGCGCTCCATGATCTGTTGCGAGAACAGGCGCATGTCAGTCGCTCCTCACCAGATCGGCGTAGGCGCCGCCAGATGCCATGAGCTGTGCGTGCGTGCCGCGTTCGACCACGGATCCTTCTTGCAGCATGATGATTTCGTCGCAGTCGCGAATGGTGGAGAGGCGGTGGGCGACCACGATGCAGGTGATGCCGCGCTTGCGCACCGCCTCGATGACACGCGACTCGGTTTTCGCGTCGAGTGCGCTCGTCGCCTCGTCGAGGATGATGATGGAGGGGTCAGCCGCCAGGGCGCGCGCTATCTCGAGGCGTTGCAGCTGCCCGCCTGAGAAATTGCGCCCGCGGGGCGCAATGACCTCGTGGTATCCGTTTTCCCGTGCGACGATGGCGTCGTGTATGTCGGCGTCCCGCGCTGCAAGCAAAACCTCGAAGTCATTGAGGGACCGATCCCATAGGCGGATGTTGGCGTCCACCGTGTCGGTGAACGTCATGACGTTCTGGTCGACCACGGTGAGCGATGCGTGCAGGAGGTCCGGCTCGATGTCGCGCCGCGGCACTCCGTCGAAGCGAATCTCGCCTTCCCAGGGCTCGTACAGTCCGCACACGAGTTTCGCTATGGTCGATTTGCCTGAGCCCGACGAGCCTACGAGAGCCACCCATGAACCTGGTTCGAGCTTGAGTGAGAAGTCTTTGATGAGCGGTGGCTCGAGTGGCGAGTAGCCGAACGATACGTGGTCGATCTCGACGTTGCCCGACAGCTTCGACACGGGTGCGGAGTCGCTTTCGGTTTCCGTCGCAGGTCTTTCTTCATCGCTGGAGTCGATGGGGTATTCCAGCACGTCCTGCACGCGCTCCATCGACGTGCGCATCTCCTGCACTTGCTGGCCGAGTCGGATGACTGAGTCGACGGGCAGCATGAAGCTGGACAGCAGCCCTTGGAACGCCAGCAGCATGCCCGCGCTGAATTCGCCTGACATGATGAGGAACGTGCCCAAGAGCAGTACCGTGATGTTTGCAAGCTGGGCGATGAATTCGGGAACGGCGGCGAAATAGAGGTCTATCTTGTTGAAGCGGACGCTCGCGTCGTTTACGAGCGCCTGGTATCCCGACCAACGCTCGAAATAGCCCTCTTCGGCGCCGGAAGCCTTGATGGTCTCGATGGATTCGATGCCTGCCATGGTGCTGGAATACAACAGCCCCCGGTCGCGCGTCTGCTGGCGCGTCACGTTCAATCGGGCGCGCGATGCCCAGTTCGCCACAGCAACGTTGATGGCGACCGCTACGACCCCGACGATCGTGAGCTTCCAGCTGTAGCTCAGCATGACGGCAAGGTACAGCACGATGAGCACCGCGTTGAACATCGCAGGTGCGAGCTGGTCCACGAAGGTTGCCGCGACGGTTTCGTTGGACTCCTGGCGCTGCTGGAGGTCGCCCACCGTGCGCTGGTCGTAGAAGCCGACGGGTAAGTGCAGCAAGTGCCACATGAACTGCGAGGCACCCACGACTGCGAACTTTCCGCGTATCCGATTGAGGTACACGGCGTGGGCAATGCTCACAGCGCACCGCACAAGCACGGTTACGCCGAGCACCGTGAGTACCGGGGCGAGCCATTCAGGATTGTCGCCCGAAAGCACGTAGTCGAGGAAGGTGGATGAAACGGTAGTGCCGATGATGGTAGCGAGCGATATGACGAACGTGGCAAGCGCGACGAAAACGATGGGTGTCTTCATGCCGTGCAGGCGCTTGAGTGCAAACTTCAAGGTGGAAGGCTTTTCCCCGCCCATTTCGAACGCGTCGGTGGGGGAGAACTCGAGCGCCATTCCGCCGTATGAACGCTCGAAGGCCTCGGAGCTCACCTTCACCGAGCCGCGTGCGGGGTCGTTCAACAGCGCCTTGCCGCCCAAGAACCCGCGAAGGACCACGTAGTAGTTCTGGTTCCACGAGATTATGCAGGGGAACGATCCCGTTTCGCGGAGCTCCTGTGCCGAGCTCTCCTGCGACTCCGCGTGCAAGCCGTAAGCGCCCGCTGCCTTCAGGATGTTGGCAGCCTTCGAACCGTCACGGCTCACGCCGCAAGCGATGCGCGCCTCTTCGAGCGGCACCCAGCGGCCGTAGTGCGCCAGTATCATAGCGAAGCAGGCGGCACCGCATTCGGTGGCCTCCATCTGCATGATGACTGGGACGTTGCGCGCGGGCGTGGACGTCATGCGCGGTCCCTATTCCTTTCCCAGCACGATGTTGATGGGACGGCTTTCGGCGACGACGATGCTGACCGGGACGAGCTTTGCGTCGCCGATTTGGGTCTCGACAGTGAAATTGGATTGCGGAAGGTCGCCGCCGGGCTCGATCGTTACCATGTAGTTCCAATCATCTAAGTCGATTGACTCAATGTAGAAGTCGCTACCGAGGAATCGCGCGACCTCCGAAGCCGACATGGGTTCTTGGCTCAAGAGGACGTTCTTGGCCTTTACGCCGTCGATGCTCGCCTTAGCGCCCGACTCCTGTATCTTCTGGGCCGTCGACTTGTTCACCCAGCACACGACCATGGGCTTGTCGAGGTTGTAGTCGTTAACCGTGACGCCCGTCGTGTTAACGGTGATGGGGACGATGGCGACGAGCGCCCATACGATGATGCCAGCAATGAGAATGAGGGCTGCGGTAATCACCACCCATGCGCTCGGGTTGGTGACTTTGATGTAGTGATCGAGTTCGTCCGAGCTGGCGACGCGGTTTATCGCCGATCGCCGGAAAGCCCCCTCGGTGTTCGTGCTTGTTTCGGTCATGTGCACCCTTTAATCGTTCGTTGTATGTCGACCATAATACCAGCTTCTCCGGAACGGGCGTTGCAGTACGCGGGCCGTTACTACCCCCAAGGGGGCTCCTGTTGTAATATGTGCACATATGAAGGAGACCATGACACCTGGTGCACAGATGCGCCGCCTGCAGGACACGCTGATCGTCGCGGGTGCTGGCGTCGTTGCGTTCAGCCTCTGGTCAATGGCAAAGACCGCGATGTTCTTTGCCCTCACCGACGATGCGCAGCTCCTCGAGCTATTCGGGCCCGAAATCCCCACGGTGAACGTTCTCTACATTGCAGCGGGCATAATCATCGTCATAGATTTGGTTATTCGCGGATACGTGGGCTTGTCGGCGCGCGCTGAGGGCCGTGGAAAGCGAAAGAGCCCCGTCTATCTGATAGTCGCCGCTATCTGCGCCGTGCTGAACGCCTATTCGGCAATCGCCATAGTGCTCGGATCGAGCGTAACTGTTTCCTTTTTAGACGCGGTTATCTCGATAGCCATCGAGGCGACCTCGCTCCTCGCCCTGATCCTGGTCATATACTGCTCCGCGCGCCTACGGGCGTTGCGCAAGGCTTCGGGATAGGCGGGCGCCATGGAGAGGAGTTTTCATTACTACGGCACATACTGTGCGGCGTTGTTGGCCGGCTATTCGGTGGAGGAGAGCCAAGACCTGTGCTATAGCGCGTTCCTCGTCGACAAGTTCTCGAGGACGTTTCTTGAACGCATCGGGGGTCCCGATTCGGCGGCCACGACGCAGCTTCCGGTTGAAATGGCCTCGGCGCGAATCGACCCTATCGGGCTTGCCGACATCACGCGCATTTGGGCTTCGTTCCACTTCCTGCCCTACGACCTGAACGCGCAGGTGAACAAAGGGGGCAGGAAATATCGCAACAAGTACCGGCTCATCTGCGGCCCGAACGGCGATTTGGTCGTTGACACGGTGAGCTTGGCAAAGGGCAAGGGCCTGCAAGCCGCGGGGCTGGCCATGCACGTGCTGGCCGACACGTGGGCGCACCGCTACTTCGCCGGCACGCCTTCGCTCGTCATAAACAACACGAACCGCTTCTTCGTGGAGCTCCTTCCATCTGAAGACGGTTCGTTCATCGAGCGGCCCGTGAAGTTTAGGCACAATCCGGCAGTGCCCGACGACCTCGACAAGGGGCTGTACACGAACACGGTGTACCAGCCCAGCGAGAATACCGTCATGAACCTGGGCCACGGTCGCTGCGGGCACCTCCCCGACTACAGCTTTGCGCGGTATCGTTACGTGCCGGCCTGGAGCGACTACGAGGAAGTTCTTAAGGACAATCCCGCAGAGTACTACCAGGCGTTTTGCCAAATGGTCTATGCCATGAGGTGTCTACGCGGCGAAAGCGGTCCGTTCCAGGTAGACACGTACGACACGGCCACGGTCGCCCCGTACGAGCACACCATACGGGGAATCTTGGAAAAGCGCCAGCATGCCGAGGGCGCCATCGAGGACTGGAGGGCCTTCGGCGAGCAGCTCTCGGGCCATGCCGTCGAATACTTCGACCTAGACGCATACGTGCAGGAATACCTGGATGCCCCCGAGGACGCAAAAGACGAGACCTATCTCGGGAAGTTCGCTTTGGCTGCGTTGGCGCAGAAGGGAATGGTTGTGAACCGCGTGTGGTCGACGGGCAATCCGCTCGCCGGGCGCTCCATCGACTACGACAAGGACGGGTTCGCGGGCATCGAGGACTTCCTCCCCCTGGTTGGCTATCTGCGGGGAGGTGGCAGTCGTGACTAGTTTTCAGCGCATAAAGAACATCGCCTTCAGCGCGCTCATGATTGCGTGTTGCGTCGTGCTGCTGCTCAATCCGAAGGACGGCGTTGTGATTGTGACAGTGGTCTTGGGCATCGCGATCGTGCTGTACGGGGTGCGCAAGCTGGTGTACTACATCACGATGGCCCGTCATATGGCGGGCGGGTTGTCGCTGCTGTTCATAGCGGTGGTGGCCATCGACGTCGGCTCGTTCGCGCTGTTTGTGGTTGAAGATCCCCATATTGCAATCGTGTTGTACTTGGTTGTCTACAACATGTACACGGGCGTTCTCTCCATAGCGCGCGGTGTGGAGGCGAAGCTCATGGGGTCGCGTTGGAAGTACAGAGTTGTGCACGGCCTGGTGAATATCGCGCTAGCCTTGCTGTGCGTTGCATTCTCCGCGTCCGACCAAATCGTCATCTACATATTCTGTATCGGCTTGTTCTACAGTGCCGTAACACGCCTGATTTCCGCGTTCAAGCCTACCGAGATCATCTACATCCAGTAATGCACGTCGAAACCGCGAATCGTCTCTGACAGTGCTTCTGTTGCAGCCTCATTTCTGCAACTCGTGAAACGTGAAGCTTTGGGACGATTCCATCGAGAGCTTTGAGGTTATCCTCGCATGCCGCGATGCTGGGCCATCTCGATACCGGCGAGGCGGTGGCGCTCATTCCCCGGGGATTGGGTGGGTACTGGTATTTCGACCCCGTTACTAACGAGAAGGTGAAGGTGAGCGCGGACGTTGCCTCGCACATCCAAAAGGACGCCGTGTTCTTCTATCGGCCGTTCCCCTCGCGTCCGTTCGCGGAGGGCGACCTGCCGAAGTTCGTGTTCAGCACCCTCACGCGTTCGGACTACCTCATCGTTATCGGTGCAGCGCTCGCAGTGACCCTTGTCGGATTGCTTCCTGCATGGGCCTACCAGAAGGCGTACGGCGTGGTGGCTCCTTCGGGGCAGGCCGGGCTCGTTCTGCCCATCGCGGCTTTGCTCCTGGGAGTTACCGTGACCAGTGCACTCATCGGGATTTGCCGAAATCTCATCATGGCAAGGGTGTCGATCGAGCTCGAGAAGGGCGGCATCTTCGCCGAGCTCGTCGAGCGCCAGAGGATCGACGATGAGCTGTAACGCTGCGCCCTCGTGTTTTGCCCGAGACTGGGCTTAGCAGAACCACTTGTCGACGATGGTGGGCTCGGGGTAGCCCCAGTCTTCCTCAACGTAGCGCGCGGTGCGTATGAAGTCCGCCTTCTCGAGCACGTGAGCCGAGGCTTCGTTCTCGACCATCGTGGAAGCCGTGATGATCTCGATCTCGGTTTCGCCGTACAGGTAGCCCACCATGAGACGCGCGGCCTCAGTGGCGAAACCATGTCCCCACCAGCACTCGCGCACGCGGTAACCGATGCTCGCCTTGTGCAGGTGGTCGCGAAGGCCGTAGATTTCGGCGAGGCCCGCGAGCTCGCCCGTCTCCTTCACGCGTATAGCCATGATGATCGACTTCTTGTTGGTGAAGAGGTCCCCGTAAAGCTGCTGAATCGTCTCGCTGGGGTCGTCAGACTGCTTTTCGAACAGGTAGGCGGGGAGGTACTGCTGCACGCGCGGGTTGTCGATCAGGTCGTGAAGCTCGGCGGCGTCGGTGTCGACGACCCTGTTGAGCACCACGTTGTCCCCCATGAGGCTGGGGACCTCGCTGAACAGCTTCCTGCGCGCGATTGTGGCCCAGCACGAAGAGCTCGGCCTTAAGGGCAAGCGCTACAAGCGGCGCGTGTCCGAGATCATGGAGCAGCTCGACATGGACGAGCGCTACCTCAACCGCGAGCTCAACGTGGGCTTTTCGGGCGGCGAGAAGAAGAAGATCGAAATGCTGCAGCTGCTGCTCCTGCAGCCCAAGCTCGCCATCCTGGACGAGACCGACTCCGGCCTGGATGTAGATGCGTTGGCCGTGGTCAGCCGCGCGATTGCGATGTATCGCGAAAGCGGCGAGGGTTCGCTGCTT
>CACWWI010000044.1 GCA_902764575.1 uncultured Coriobacteriaceae bacterium | reverse complement strand
GGAGGACCGCGCGCCCGCCATCACGGCCGAGGGCAAGGACGTCGCCGTCATCGGCGGCGGCGACACGGGCGTCGACTGCGTGGCGACCGCCCTTCGCCAGGGCGCGCGCAGCGTGCGCCAGATCGTGCGTGCTGCCTGCCCGCCCGCTGCTGCTGATGCCGCCGGCGCCTGGCCCAGCCCGCGCAGCGCCTACGCGCAGGCATACGGCCAGCGAGAGGCCGAGGCCCTGTTCGGCGAGGACCCGCGCATCTGGTCCACCGACACCGTGGCCTTCGCCGACGACGGCGACGGCAGCGTGAGGGCGGTGAGGGTGCAGCCCCGTGGCGCAGGCGAGCCCTACGAGGTGCCCGCGGGCCTGGTGCTCATCGCCAAGGGCTTCACGGGGCCCGAGCAGGCGGTGCTCGACGCCTTCGTGCCTTTCGCCAACGTGCACGTGGCAGGCGACGCCCGTATGGGTTCGACCCTCGTGGCCACCGCGATGGCAGACGCGCTGCACGTTGCCACGCAGATCGCCGACGAGCTGAACGCCAGCAACTAGACCATTTCGAGGGCCCGCGCTCCAACGCTGGGCCAATGGCGCCGTCGAACTCCCCCCTGACCCGGTTCGGCGGCGCCTTTCTTGTGCGGTTTGGTTTCCCGAGTATTTCCCCAACGTTAAAACGAGGTTTCGAAACGTTGGGGAAAAGCGTTCGTAACATAGCGGCCCTATCGTCGAGGCAGTCAGAGTTGGGAACTCGAGGAAGGGGCTATCCACATGGGACGAATCGCTGAGGAGTACGGCACGCTCGTATTCAACGACCACACGATGCAGGAGCTGCTGCCGTCGGCGACGTACAAGGCGCTCGCCAAGACGATCAAGCAGGGCAAGCCGCTCGACATCGAGGTTGCCAACGTCGTGGCGCACGCCATGAAGGAATGGGCGGTCGCGCACGGTGCCACGCACTACACGCACTGGTTCCAGCCGCTCAGCGGCATCACGTCCGAGAAGCACGACGCGTTCCTGAACCCGCAGAAGGACGGGCGCGCCATCATGACGTTCTCGGGCAAGGCGCTCATCCAGGGCGAGCCCGACGCCTCGAGCTTCCCGTCGGGCGGCGTGCGCGCGACGTTCGAGGCGCGCGGCTACACGGCGTGGGACCCAACGAGCTACGCGTTCATCAAGGACGAGGTGCTGTGCATCCCCACGGCATTCTGCAGCTACACGGGCGAGGCGCTCGATAAGAAGACCCCGCTGCTGCGCTCGATGGAGGCCGTCTCGCAGCAGGCGTGCAAAGTGCTCGCGCTGTTCGGGCAGGACGTTGCGCGCGTGACCACCACCGTGGGCGCCGAGCAGGAGTACTTCCTAATCAAGGAGTCCGACTACGAGCAGCGCCAGGACCTCATCCTGACGGGCCGCACCCTGTTCGGCGCGCCGCCGTGCAAGGGCCAGGAGATGGAGGAGCACTACTTCGGCGCCATCCGCCCCACGGTGAACGAGTTCATGAAGGAGCTCGACGAGGAGCTGTGGAAGCTGGGCGTGTCGGCCAAGACGAAGCACAACGAGGTGGCGCCCTGCCAGCACGAGCTGGCGCCCATGTTCACGATCAGCAACGTGGCCATCGACCACAACCTGCTGACGATGGAGCTCATGCGCACCGTCGCGAGCCGCCACGGGTTGGTGTGCCTGCAGCACGAGAAGCCGTTCGTGGGCATCAACGGCTCGGGCAAGCACAACAACTGGTCCATCGCCACCGACCATGAGAACCTGCTCGACCCGGGCGACTCCCCGGCGAGCAACCTGCGCTTCCTCGTGTTCCTGGCCGCCGTGGTGCAGGCCGTGGACGACTACCAGGACCTGTTGCGCATCACCGTGGCGAGTGCCGGCAACGACCATCGACTCGGCGCGAACGAGGCCCCGCCCGCCGTTATCTCGATGTTCCTGGGCGATGAGCTCGGGCGCGTGGTGGACGCCATCATCTCCGGTGAGAAGGGCGAGACGGTCGATTCCGTGTACATGGACCTGGGCGTGTCGGTGCTGCCCAGCTTCGAGCGCGACAACACCGATCGCAACCGCACATCGCCGTTCGCGTTCACGGGCAACAAGTTCGAGTTCCGCATGCCCGGCAGCCAGATCAACCTGGCCGACGCCAACACGATCCTCAACACGATCGTCGCGAAATCGCTCAAGTGCTTCATCGAGGCCGTGGAGGGTGCGGGCGATTTCGAGAAGGCCGCGTACAAGTGGGTGCGCACGGCGCTGACCGACCACCAGCGGATCATCTTCAACGGCGATGGCTATACCGACGAGTGGATCGAGGAGGCCGAGCGCCGCGGGCTGATGAACCTGAAGTCGACGGTGGATGCCGCCCCGCACATGCTCGACCCGAAGAACGTCGCGCTGTTCGAGGAGTTCGGCGTGCTGAACGAGGTGGAGAACCACAGCCGCTACGAGGTGAAGCTCGACACGTACTCCAAGCTCATCAACATCGAGGGCCAGACGATGAGCCACATGACCAAGCGCAAGATCGCCCCGGCCGTGACCACGTACGCGGAGCAGGTTGCCAGGACGATCAACGCGAAGAAGAAAGCGAACGGCGACCTTAAGCCGAAGGCCGAGCAGAAGCTGCTCGCCAAGCTGAACGACGGCGCCAACGCGATCTCCGACGCGCTCGACGTGCTGGACGAGGCGCTGGCGAAGGCGCAGGGCACCGACGACGTGCTCGCCAAGGCGCGCGCCTACCACGACGAGGTGCTGGCCGCCATGGAGAGCCTGCGCGCTGTCTGCGACGAGATGGAGGGCATCGTCTCCACCGAGGCCTGGCCGCTTCCCACGTACAACAAGATCCTGTTCTACTGCTAGAGCCTTGCAGGACGAGCCGGAACGCGAGCGCTCTGCCCGCGTTCCGGCTTTTTTGTTTGGAGGCGAGTGTGGTGGGGGTTAGTGTACACATTTTGCCCTGAACTCGATTTTCGCTTCAAGCGACCTGGGGCTTTCCGAAACCATTCCAGAATGTGTACACTAACGTGGCGAAAAGGGCCTGATTATAGCTCGATCCAGCATTCGAAAACTTCGGGCTGGCCCTCGATCACCTCGTGCCCGCCGATGAAGCGAGCAACGTGGATGTTGCGCTCGTGTTTGCCGGGAAGCAGCGACAGCATCATCTTCCAACGGGCGTTGGAGAGCCGCTCCGAGTGCAGGAACTTCTTCTGCATGCTCATGTCGCGGTCGGTCAGCTGCTCGATGACGGTGATCAGGTGCTCGGCTATCTGGTCGAAGCCGCCTTTCGGGTAAAGGTCTTCTTTCACGACGGGGAACACGGCGAAACCATCGGCCGCGAGCTCCCGGTTGCGCCTGATGTCGTCGACCGCTTTCGCGCGCACGTTCCTGACCGCGTTCGTCAGCGACGCTTGCGCCTGTTGCAGCTCGGGGTTGCTCCCGACTTCTATGGCCGCGTTCACGATGGAGCCGAGGTCGAGGTGGACGGCGCCATCGTAGTTCACGCCCACGGGCGTTCCTGCAATGATGATGTCGGGCACGCGGGAACGCGCGGATCCGGGCAGCTGCGCGCTTGGGGAGACCCGCGGGTTCAGCACGAGTTCCCCGAAATCGTAGCCAAGGCTGTCAATGGGAAGGCGGAGCAAGGCAGCCACGAGCGATTCCGTTGGCGACCAGGCATTGTCGTTCAAGTACTGGGCGGACGTTCGCGCTGCCTCGATCCCCCGGATGCTTTTCGCCTCGTTCAGGAAGCGGCGTATCCGCTCCGTGCTGGTGGCGGGTTGAATGCCATAGGTTATCGGGCCGTTGTAGGGGTCTTCTGCATCGCGTGAAAACGTGCCGCAGAGCTCATGGCCGAGCATGAGGTGCTCGAGCGGGTGCATGACCTTCGCAAGCTCTACGAACAAGAGCTCGGGGCTGCTGATAGCGAGGGAGCAGTCGCTCGTGCTGCGACGCGTTTTGACGAACGATCGGCTCGGCAAGCCCTTTTCGTATACCGTGCTGGTCGTGTTTTTCGCGCGGATGCGGGACGCTTTGTCTGGGACGGCGAAGTCGACGGTTTTGCCGGCGAACGTGAGCGGTAGGCCGAGGTCGATGCTGTCGATGAGCGCTCTTGTCCAGCGTTTGCCGGGGGAAGGGCCAGGAGGCAGGATGTCGGTTTTCGTGGAACGGGATCTGCTCGTGGTGGTAGAAGCGCTCGAGGCTCGAAGCGCGCGCAGGACGGCGAGTGCCGAGTGTTTGCAGAGCGTGAGTTGCATGGGGCCACAGTAGCATTGACGGCGGCGGGTGGGCGTGTGTATCACAATTAGTGTACACAATTTGAAACGCGTTTAGAAAACCCCAGGTCGTGTGGAGCGGAAAATGGCTTCAGGGCAAAATATGTACACTAATTCCGGGGAAGGCGGGCTCCAGCTCGAGCAAGGCGCACCTATAGGGCCTTGATGCGCTCCACGGCCTCGAGGGCGGATTCGCGGGAACCAAAAGCGGTCAGGCGGAAGTAGCCTTCGCCGCTTGGACCGAAGCCGGAGCCGGGCGTGCCCACCACCTGCACCGATTCGAGCAGCTGGTCGAAGAACTCCCACGAGGTCGTGCCGTCGGGCGTCTTGAGCCAGATGTAGGGCGCGTTGACGCCGCCCGACACCTCGTAGCCGGCGGCGCGGAGCCCCTCCAGGATGATTCGGGCGTTCTCCATGTAGAAGCGGATCTGCTCGCCGGTTTCGCTCCTGCCTTGCTCGCTGTAGACGGCCTCGCCCGCGCGCTGCACGATATAGGGCGCCCCGTTGAACTTCGTGCCGTGCCGGCGCGCCCACAGGTCGCGCATCGCCACGCCGTTCGCGTCCCTCAAATCGCACGGCACCACGGTGTAGCCCAAGCGCGTGCCCGTGAAGCCGGCGTTCTTCGAGAAGCTGCGGATCTCGACGGCGCACGAACGCGCACCATCGCATTCGTAAATCGAGTGCGGCAGCGCGGGGTCGGTGATGTAGGCCTCGTAAGCCGCGTCGTAGACGATAACCGCGCCGTGCTCGTTGGCGTAGTCAACCCACGCCTGAAGGCGCGCGCGGTCGATGACGGCACCGGTGGGGTTGTTCGGGAAGCACAGGTATATGATCGAAATGCCCGCGTCGCTGTCGGGAAGGTCGGCCACGAAACCGTTCTCCTGCGTGCAGGGCATGTACGTGACGTTGCTCCAGAGGCCGGTCTCCTGGCTGTAGGCGCCCGTGCGCCCTGCCATGACGTTGGAATCGACGTACACCGGGTACACCGGGTCGCACACCGCAATGCGCGCGTCGGCGCTGAATATCTCCTGGATGTTCGCGGAGTCGGATTTGGCGCCGTCGCTCACGAACACCTCGTCGGGGCGCACGTCGGCGCCGCGCGGGGTGAAGTCGTTGTCGACGATGGCCTGGCGCAGGAAATCGTAGCCCAGATCGGGCGCGTAGCCGCGGAACGTGGCGGCATCGGCCATCTCGTCCACCGCATCGTGGAGTGCGCGCACGATCGAGGGCGCAAGCGGCTGGGTTACGTCGCCGATTCCCAGGCGCACGATGTTCGCGGCCTTGTCGGGATGCGCCGCGCCGTACGCCTCGATCTTGGCCGCTATCGTGGAGAACAGGTAGTCCCCGGGCAGCTTCAGGTAGTTCTCGTTGGCCTTGAACATGCTTTGGATCTCCTCTCTCACCACTCGGGATCGACCACGTGGGGCGGTTCGTCGACCGGGCAAGCGGCCACGTCCATCTGCCCCTCGAAGACGGTTGCGGCGGGGCCGGTCATGAACACTCGGTCGCGCTCGCGGTCCCAGCGGATGCGCAGGTCGCCGCCGAGAAGGTGAACGGTCACCTCGTCGTCGGTCAGGCCGTTGAGCGCGCACGCCACGGCGGTCGCGCACGCTCCGGTGCCGCAGGCGAGCGTCTCGCCGGTGCCGCGCTCCCACACGCGCATGTTCACCTCGTCGCGCCCGAGCACCTGCACGAACTCGGCGTTCACGCGCTCGGGGAAGGCGGGATGGAACTCGAAGGGCCGACCGACCTCCTCCACGGGAAAGCCGGCCGTGTCCTTCACGAACACCACAGCGTGGGGATTCCCCATCGAGACGCACGTCATCTCGAAGCGTCGGCCAGCGACCTCGATAGGCTCGGCGACGACAGGCGACGCGCCGACGCTAACGGGGATGAGCGCGGGGTCGAGAACGGGAGCGCCCATGTCGACCGTGACCGACTGCACGCTGCCGCCCGCCGCGTGCAGGGCGAGCCGCTTCACGCCCGCGAGCGTGTTTACGGCGATCTCCTCCTTGCTCGTGAGGCCGTGGTCGTACACGTACTTTCCCACGCACCGGATGCCGTTGCCGCACATCGCCGAGCGCGTGCCGTCCGCGTTGAACATCTCCATGAAGAAGTCCGCCTGCACCGACGGCCTGATGAGGATGAGCCCATCGGACCCGATGCCGAAATGCCGGTCGCTCACCATGCGCGCGAGCGACGCGGGGTTCTCGACGGACTCTTCCAAACAGTTCACGTACACGTAGTCGTTGCCGATGCCTTGCATTTTCGTGAATCGCACGGAGGTCCTTTCGTCTGTGGCTCTACGCACCGTTCCTTGATGACGATAGAGCCGGAATGTTTCGATTGCTTTACATGGCATCTTCGAAACCCGCTTGTAACGTACGCTCCCGACAATGGGCCGTGGATTGGGAAACGCTTACGAAAGGAGAACGGGTGGCGACGAGCTTGTTCGCAGGGGAACGGCCCGACCGGCTGGAGGAGGCGTGCGCGGTCTTCGGCGTGTACGCACCGGGCGAGGACGTCGCGCGCCTGACGTGCTTCGGTCTGCAAGCGCTGCAGCACCGCGGGCAGGAGAGCGCGGGCATCGCCGTGGGCGATGGCGAGACCATCCTCATCCACAAGGACCTGGGGCTCGTCGACCAGGTGTTCGACGAGGAAGCCCTCGCGCACCTGAAGGGCGATATCGCCATCGGGCACACGCGCTACTCCACCGCGGGCGGCGGCGGATGGAAAGAGGCGCAGCCGCACGTGTCGGCCATCGACGACGAGATAATCGCGCTCGCGCACAACGGCACGCTCGTCGACACGGTGCCGCAGCGGGCATGGCTCGCCAACGAGGGCGTGCAGCTGTACGGGCACACCGACAGCGAGGTGGCGGCGCGCACGATCGGTGTGGACACGCGGCGCACAGGGCACATCCGCGGCGGCATCCGGCTCATGATGCAGCAGCTGCACGGGGCCTACGCCATCGTGCTCGCGACGCCCACGGCGCTGTACGCGTTCCGCGACGCGCACGGCATCCGCCCGCTCTCGCTGGGCAAGCTGCCCGACGACCGCGGGTGGGTGGTGGCCAGCGAGACGTGCGGCCTCGATGCGGTGGGCGCGCAGTTCGTACGCGACGTGGAGCCGGGCGAAATCGTGAAGGTGAGCGCCGCCGGCCTGGAATCGGAGCAGGGCATGCAGCCCGGCAAGCGCGCGTTCTGCATCTTCGAGTACGTCTACTTCGCACGGCCCGACAGCGTGCTCGACGGCGAGGTGGTGTACCACGCGCGCCGCCGCATGGGGCGCGTCCTGGCGCGCGAAGCGCCGGTCGAGGCCGACATGGTGCTCGGCGTGCCGGACTCGGGCGTGCCGCCCGCGCTGGGCTATGCGGAGGAGAGCGGCATCCCGTACGGCGACGGCATCGTGAAGAACCGCTACGTGGGCCGCACGTTCATCCAGCCCACCCAGGAGATGCGCCAGATGGGCATCCGCATCAAGCTGAACCCGCTTCCCTCGATGATCCGCGGCAAGCGGATCGTGGTCATCGACGATTCCATCGTGCGCGGCAACACGTCGAAGAAGCTCGTGGAGATGCTGCGCGATGCAGGCGCGGTCGAAGTGCACCTGCGCATCGTGAGCCCCGAGGTGATGTGGCCGTGCTTCTACGGCATCGACACCGACACGCAGGACCAGCTGATATCGGCGAACCTCCCGCATGACGAGGTGTGCCGCTACATAGGCTGCGACTCGTTGGCGTTCATCAGCCTGGAGGGGCTGCACGAGGCGGTCGAATCGGACCACGACGGCTATTGCGACGCCTGCTTCAGCGGCGAATACCCCGTGGCGATTCCCGAACGGCTTCAACGAAAGGCGTTTCTGGAGATAAGCGCATAGGAGGGGAGCGCCCCTTCTTTGCGCTTTGTAGGATGGAGAAGAACATGAGCGAACTGTCGATGCGCATGCGGGCGGCAACATCGAAGCCGCAGGCCAAGGAAGCGCTGCTGGCGCTTGAGGACGGCACGTACTTCCGCGGCACGGCATGCGGCGCTGCGGGCGAGGTGTTCGGCGAGATGTGCTTCAACACCTCGGTGGAGGGGTACCTGGAGGTCATCACCGACCCCTCGTACGCGGGCCAGATCGTCGCGATGACATATCCCCAAATCGGAAACTACGGCGTATGCCTCGACGACGCGCAGGCGGAGCACCCGGCATTGCGGGGGCTCGTCGTGCGCGACCTGTGCGCCACGCCCTCGAACTGGCGCAGCGACATGGCGCTTGCCGACTACCTGGCGCGTGAGGGGGTGCTGGCCATCGAGGGCATCGACACGCGCGCGCTCGTGCGGCACGTGCGCGATTACGGCGCCATGCGCGCTGCGCTGTCGACCGAGGACCTGAACGCGGCGAGCCTCGTGGCGAAGGCCCGTGCAAGCGAGCCGATCGTGGGCGTGAACCTGGCGCGCACCGTATCGTGCACGGAGCCGCGCACGCTCGGTGCGGGCGACCTTCCCGCCTCCAAGGCGTTCGCGCTCTCGCCCGTGCCATCCGCGCGGTACCGCGTTGCCGCCTACGATTGCGGCATCAAGCGCTCGATACTCGAGGGTCTCGTGCGCGCCGGGTGCGTCGTGACGCTCGTGCCGTGGGACACGCCTGCCGAGGAGGTGCTGGCGATGGCGCCCGATGGGGTGTTCCTCTCCAACGGCCCCGGCGACCCTGACGCGGTGTCGGGCACGTACGAGCAGGTTGAGAAGCTGCTCGGAGAAGTGCCGCTGTTCGGCATCTGCCTAGGCCACCAGATGATCTGCAAGGCGGCGGGCGCGCGCATCGAGAAGCTGAAGTTCGGGCACCACGGCGGCAACCAGCCCGTCGTGAACCTGCTGACGGGGCGCGTGGAGATCACGGCGCAGAACCACGGGTTCAACCTCGTGTTCCCGAGCCTGGGGGAGTTCGACGCGCATGCGACCGGTGCGGACGGGCGCCCCGGCGACCTGGACGACCTGCGCTCCTGGATCGAGCGCGGCGCGGCCCCCGTCGTGCGCAACGCCCGCTACGGCGGCGTGCGGCTGACCCATGTGAACCTGAACGACGGGACGGCCGAGGGAATCGCTTTCACCGACATCCCCGCGTTCTCGGTGCAGTACCACCCCGAGGCGAATCCCGGGCCCACGGATTCGCACTACTTGTTCACCGCGTTCACCCGCCTCATGGACGGGGTCGAGGACTACCTGGACATCGACATCGCGCAGGACCGCCTGCAAGGCTGGAGGTTCGCGTCATAGGAAACCGTGCAGGGGAGCGGCCCCTGCATGTTGTTTAAGGAGGGACATGCCGAAACGGGAAGACATCCGCACGATACTCGTCATCGGGTCGGGCCCGATCGTGATCGGGCAGGCGTGCGAGTTCGACTACTCGGGCGCCCAGGCGTGCAAGGTGCTGCGCGAGGAGGGCTACCGCGTCGTGCTCGTGAACAGCAACCCGGCGACCATCATGACCGACCCCGGCTTGGCCGACCGCACGTACGTCGAGCCCATCACGGCCGAGTTCGTGGAGAAGATCATCCGCGAAGAGCGTCCGGAGGCGCTGCTGCCCACGCTCGGGGGCCAGACGGCCCTCAACGTGGCCGTGGAGCTGGCCGAATCGGGTGTGCTCGACGCGCACGGCGTCGAGATGATCGGCTGCAGCCTCGAGGCCATCCAGCGCGGCGAGAACCGCAAGCTCTTCAACGACTGCATGGCGGAGCTGGGCATAGAGACGGCCCGGTCGGGCTACGCGTATTCCGTCGACGACGCCCGCGCCATCGTGGCCGAGATCGGGCTGCCCGTGGTGCTGCGCCCGTCGTTCACGCTGGGCGGCGCCGGCGGCGGCATCGCGCACGACGACGGGGAGCTCGCGCGCATCGTGGCGCAGGGCCTCGAGCTCTCTCCCATCGGCGAGGTGCTCGTGGAGGAGAGCATCGAGGGTTGGAAGGAATTCGAGATGGAGGTCGTGCGCGACCGCGCGGGCAACGGCATCATCGTGTGCTCCATCGAGAACCTCGACCCCATGGGCGTGCACACGGGCGACTCGATCACCGTCGCGCCTGCTCAGACGCTCTCCGACGTGGAGTACCAGCGCATGCGCACGGCGTCGCTCGCCGTGCTGGAGAAGGTGGGGGTGCAGACCGGCGGCTCCAACGTGCAGTTCGCGGTGAGCCCCCGCGACGGGCGCATGGTGATCATCGAGATGAACCCGCGCGTTTCGCGCTCCTCGGCGCTGGCCTCCAAGGCGACGGGCTTTCCCATCGCGAAGGTGGCGGCGCGCCTGGCTGTGGGCTACACGCTCCCCGAAATCGTGAACGACATCACGGGGAGCACCTCGGCCTGCTTCGAGCCGAGCATCGACTACTGCGTGGTGAAGGCGCCTCGCTTCGCGTTCGAGAAGTTCAAGGACTCCGACGATACGCTGTCGACCCGCATGAAGGCGGTGGGCGAGGTTATGGCGATCGGGCGCACGTTCGAGGAGGCGCTCGGCAAGGCGCTGCGCTCGCTTGAGAACGGGCGCGCCGGGCTGGGCGTGGACGGGCACGTGCGCGCGTCCGAGTCCAAGGAAGGCTACGAGTCGCTGCTCGCGCGCCCGACGTGCGACCGCATCGTGTACGTCGGCTGCGCGCTGCGCTGCGGCTGGACGCCTGCGGAAGTGCACGGGGTCACGGGCATCGACCGCTTCTTCCTCGACCGCATGGCCGACGTGGTGGCCGTGCAGGAGGCGCTGCGGGGAGCGCGCATCGACGACATGGACGCGGACGCGTTCCGCATCGCCAAGCGCTACGGCCTCTCGGATGCGCAGATCGCCTTCCTCACGAACTCCAACGAGATCGTCGTGCGCACCCGCCGCAAAGCGCTCGGCGTGGTGCCCGCGTTCAAGGCCGTGGACACCTGCGCCGCCGAGTTCGAGAGCTCGACCGCCTATTTCTACAAGACGTACGAGAACGAGAACGAGTACCAGGACGTTCCCGGTGCCCGTTCCTCCAAGCCCAAGGCGCTCATTCTGGGGGCGGGGCCCAACCGCATCGGGCAGGGCATCGAGTTCGACTACTGCTGCGTGCACGCCTGCTACGCGCTGCACGAGGCGGGCTACGAGACCATCATGGTGAACTGCAATCCCGAGACGGTCTCCACCGACTACGACACGTCCGACAAGCTGTACTTCGAGCCGCTCACCTTCGAGGACGTGATGGACATCATCGACGTGGAACGGCCCGACGGCGTGGTGGCCACCCTGGGCGGTCAGACGCCGCTCAAGCTGGCCCGCGCCCTGGAGGAGGCGGGCGTTCCCGTGATGGGCACGGGTGCCGACGCCATCGACCTCGCCGAGGACCGCGACCGCTTCGCCGACATGCTCGACGGCCTGGGGATCGCGTACCCGCCGGCGGGAGACGCCTACACGCTCGACGAGGCAGTGCGGGTTGCCGGGCGCATAGGCTTCCCGCTGCTCGTGCGGCCGAGCTACGTGCTCGGCGGGCGCGGCATGGCCATCGTGTACGACGCGCAGCAGCTGCGACGCTACATGGGCGAGGCGGCCAAGATCTCGCCCGACCATCCCGTGTACCTCGACAAGTTCCTGGAGTCGGCGGTGGAGGTTGACCTCGACTGCGTGTGCGACGGCGACGACGTGTACATCGGCGGCGTGCTGGAGCACATCGAGGAGGCGGGCATCCACTCGGGCGACTCGGCGTGCTGCGTGCCGCCGTTCTCGCTGTCGGATGCGCTCGTGGGCCAGCTGCGCGACATCGCGTGGCGCCTGGCGCTCAGCATAGGCGTGCGGGGCCTGCTCAACATCCAGTTTGCCGTGAAAGACCAGATGGTCTACGTCATCGAGGCGAACCCGCGCGCGAGCCGCACGGTGCCGTTCGTCTCGAAGGCGACGGGCGTGCCGCTTGCTAAGGTGGCGGCGCGCGTGATGGCGGGCGAGCAGCTCGCCGACATGGGGCTTCCGCCCGATGACCGCGAGCTCGGCTACTGCGCGGTGAAGGAAGCCGTCATGCCCTTCGGCCGCTTCCCCGGCTCCGACGTGGTGCTGGGCCCCGAGATGAAGTCGACCGGCGAGGTGATGGGCATCGCGCCGACGTTCCCGGCGGCGTACGCCAAGACGCAGCTGGCCATTTCCTACGAGCTGCCCACGTCGGGTGCCGTGTTCATCAGCGTGGCCGACCGCGACAAGCGCTCCATCGCAGCCATCGCGCGCGATTTCGCGCACCTCGGGTTCGACGTGGTGAGCACGGGCGGCACGGCCAAGACGCTCGCCGCGTCGGGCGTGCCCTGCCGGCGGGTGAACAAGGTGAGCGAGGGACATCCGAACATCGCCGACATGATCGCCGACGGCGAGGTCGTGCTCATGATCAACACCCCGTTCGGGCACGGTTCTCGAGGCGACGGCCACGTCCTGCGGCTCGCGGCCGTGCGCCATGGCGTGACGTACGC
>CACWWI010000043.1:1602-16901 GCA_902764575.1 uncultured Coriobacteriaceae bacterium | reverse complement strand
TGCACCGCTCTGCTCAAGGACGCCATCAAGCCGAACCTGGTCCAGACGCTCGAGAACAACCCGGCGTTCGTCCATGGCGGCCCCTTCGCCAACATCGCCCACGGCTGCAACTCGGTCCAGGCCACGATGACGGCCATGAAGATGACCGACTACGTCGTTACCGAGGCAGGCTTCGGTGCTGACCTTGGCGCTGAGAAGTTCATGGACATCAAGTGCCGCTACGCTGGCTTCAACCCGTCCTGCGTCGTCATCGTTGCGACCGTCCGCGCCCTCAAGCATCACGGTGGCGTGGCCAAGGCCGACCTGAACAACGAGAACCTGCAGGCCCTGGAAGCCGGTCTGCCGAACCTGCTGCAGCATGTGTCCAACGTCAAGGACGTCTTCGGTCTGTCGCCGGTCGTTGCTATCAACGCCTTCCCGACCGACACCGAGGCCGAGCTCAAGCTCGTGCAGGACAAGTGCGCCGAGCTCGGCGTGAACGCCGTGCTTGCCGAGCACTGGGCAAAGGGCGGCGAGGGCGCCAAGGCCCTGGCCGAGGAGGTCGTGCGCGTCTGCGACCAGCCGAACGACTTCAAGTTCTGCTACGACGTGGAGATGGGCATCGAGGAGAAGATCGAGGCCATCGCCAAGCGCGTCTACCATGCCGACGGTGTCGACTACACCCCGAAGGCCAAGAAGCAGCTCGCCCAGCTCAACGAGCTCGGCTTCGACAAGCTGCCCATCTGCATGGCCAAGACCCAGTACTCCTTCGCCGACGACGCCTCCAAGCTCGGCGCCCCGAAGGACTTCAAGATTACGGTGCGCAACCTCAAGATCTCGGCTGGCGCTGGCTTCATCGTCGCGCTCACCGGCGAGATCATGACGATGCCCGGCCTGCCGAAGGTCCCGGCTGCCGAGAAGATCGACGTCATGGCTGACGGCAAGATCACCGGCCTGTTCTAAGAACTGTTTCGACCGTATGGGGCAAGCGGAGACGCTTGCCCCCTTCTTGTAAGGAGTCTTCATGACCGACAAGATGATGGATAAGAGCTGCACCGAGTTTGCGGCCGAGCTGGCTGGCAAGGTCAGCGTGCCTGGTGGCGGCGGGGCCGCTGCCTACGTGGGCGCGCTCGGCGTTGCGCTCTGCAGCATGGTGGGCAATTTCACCACCGGCAAGAAGAAGTACGCCGAGTACGAGGAAGACGTGCAGCGCATGCTCGCCGAGGGCGAGACGGTGCGCGCCCGCCTGCTCGAGCTCGTGGAAGAGGACGCTGCCGCGTTCTATCCGCTGTCCCAGGCCTACGGCATTCCCAAAGAGGATCCGACGCGCGACGAGCAGCTGGAGAAGTGCACGAAGGCCGCACTCGCCGGCCCGCTCGAGATGATGCGCCAGATCGCCAAGGCCATCGAGCTGCTCGAGGAAATGAACGTCAAGGGATCCCGCATGCTCATCAGCGACGTGGGGTGCGGCGCCGTGTGCGCTGCCGCCGCCATGCGCGCAGCTTCGATGAACGTGTTCATCAACACGAAGGGCCTGAAGGACCGCGACTACGCCGCCAAGGTCGAGGCAGAAGCCGACGAGCTGCTGGCGTATGTCCCGCGCGCCAAGGCCGTCGCCGACGAAGTAGCCGCCGGCATCCGCGCATAGAAAGGACTCTATCAATGGCAGAGATTTTGAAAGGCAAGCCCGTTGCCGATGCTATGAACGAAGAGCTGGCACCGCGCATCGAGGCGCTGAAGGCTGCCGGCGTCACGCCGACGTTGGCCATCATCCGCGTGGGCGAGCGCGATGACGACCTGTCCTACGAGCGCGGCGCCACGAAGCGCTGCGAGACGCTGGGCCTGGGCCTGAAGAAGTTCGTCCTCGACGCCGAGTGCACGCAGGACGAGCTTATGGCGGCCATCAAGGAAGTCAACGAGGACGCCGGCATCCACGGCTGCCTCATGTTCCGCCCGCTGCCGAAGCACCTCGACGAGGTTGCGGCTTGCGCGGCGCTCGACCCCGCCAAGGACTCCGACGGCATCACCCAGGGCTCGCTCTACGGCGTGTTCGCCAACCAGCCCGTGGGCTTCCCGCCCTGCACGGCCGATGCCTGCATGCAGGTGCTCAAGCACTACGGTTACGATCTGACCGGCGCTAACGTCACCGTTCTGGGCCGTTCGCTCGTTATCGGCAAGCCCGTTTCCATGATGCTGCAGGCTGCCAACGCCACCGTCACCATGTGCCATACCCGCACCAAGGAGCTCGCCGCCAAGTGCGCTGCTGCTGACATCCTGGTCGTGGCTGTGGGCCGTGCGAAGACCGTGGGTGCCGATGCCGTGCGCGAGGGCCAGGTCGTCATCGACGTGGGCATCAACTGGGACGAAGAGGCCCAGAAGCTGTGCGGCGACGTCGACTTCGATGCTGCCGAGCGTCGTCGAGGCTGCCGAGCGCACCCTTGCTTAATCGAAAGCATGGCGCCGGGATAGCCCCGGCGCCATGCCAAGTCAATCGGAAGGAGGCGAAACATGCCTGATTTCAAATACAACGACATCGACCAAGCCCGTGCAGAGGCCGCAATCCGCGAGTTCCTCATCGCCATTGGCGAAGATCCTGACCGCGAGGGGCTTCTCGAAACGCCCTCGCGTGTCGCGCGCGCTTGCGCCGAGGTGTTCTCGGGCATGCACGAAGATCCCGCAAGCCATCTTCTGAAGCAATTCCACGAGGCCGATCACGAGGAAATGGTCATTGTCCGCGATATTCCCTTCACGTCGATGTGCGAGCATCATCTGCTGCCCTTCGTGGGGAAGGCGCATGTGGCCTACATTCCGCGCAAAGGCCGCATCACCGGGCTTTCGAAGATTGCCCGTTGCGTCGAGGGCTTCGCTCGCCGCCCGCAGGTGCAAGAGCGCATGACCTCGCAGATCGCCGATGCCATCATGCAATCGCTCAGGCCGCTCGGCACGCTTGTCGTGGTCGAGGCCGAGCACAGCTGCATGACGGCGCGCGGCATCAAGAAGCCGGGTTCGCTGACCATCACGTCGGCGGTGCGCGGCTCGTTCAAGGAAGACGAGAAGACGAGGGCCGAAGCGCTCTCGTTGTTCAAATAGAAACGGCGCCTGTCCGATTCAGGCGCGTTTTGGGGTTTTCGTTACTCAACGAAAGAGAGAAGGGCGAAATCGTGAGCAGGTTACCTGTTTTCGCGCCCACAAAGGCTGACGAGCAAGCGCGCGTCATTGCCGATGCGGTCATCAACCGTGTTTCGGTCTATGGCAATTCCACGTGCCCGCTCGAGACTGCCGTGGGTTTTTTCAAGCTTTGCGCTTCGCAGAGCTGCGGTAAATGCACGTCATGCCGTATCGGCTTGACGCGCCTGACCGATAGCCTCGAGTCGATCCTTCGGGGCGAACATGTCGAGGGAATCGTCGAGCAGGTCGTCATGGTGTGCGACACGCTGTACAAGACGGCCGATTGCGCGATTGGCTTCCAGGCTGGCCGCGTGGGTTTGGCGTTTGCCGACCTCATCAAGGAAGACGCCGAAAGCCACCTGGCCAACGGCGTGTGCACGCAGCCGTTCACGGCGGTTCCGTGCGTCAAGGAATGCCCGAGCCATGTGGACATTCCCGGCTACATCGCGTGCCTGCGCGAAGGCCGCGCTGCCGATGCCGTGCGCGTCATCCGCAATGACAATCCGTTCCCGAGTGCCTGCGCGTTCGTGTGCGAGCATCCCTGCGAGCATACGTGTCGCCGCGGCATGATCGACGCCCCCGTGAACATTCGAGGGCTGAAGCAGCATGCCGTGCTCACCGCAGGTGCGGTGGACGTTCCCGAGAAAGCGGAAGCCACGAACAAGAAGGTTGCCGTCATCGGCGGCGGCCCGTCGGGCTTGACCGCGGCCTATTATCTGGCGCTCATGGGACATTCCATAACGGTTTACGAGCAAAACGACCACCTCGGCGGCATGATGTACTACGGCATCCCGCGTTATCGCCTGCCCGAGGAGAACCTCAACTACGACATCGACGCCATCCTGTCGTTGGGCATCGAGGTCAAGCTTAATTCCAAGGTCGGCGAAGACGTCCAATGGGAAGACCTCGTCGACGGTTACGATGCCGTCTACATCGCCATCGGCGCGCATCACTTCCGCGATTTGGGCATCGAATACGCCACGCGCGAAGGCGTGATGAGCGCCGCGTCGTTCCTGCATCGGGTGGCCGACGGCACTCCTGACGACCTGAAGGGCAAAGACGTGGTCGTCGTCGGCGGCGGCAACGTGGCCATGGACGCCACCCGCACCGCCAAGCGCCTGGGCGCCAGGAGCGTGCGCTGCATCTACCGCCGCCGCATCGAGGACATGACCGCGCTTCCCGAGGAAGTGGAAGCCGCCATCGCCGAGGGCTGCGAGATGGTCGAGCTCATGAGTCCGGTGCGCATCGACAAGGGCACCGAACACGGCATTGCGTTCGTCGGCCAGCCCCAGATGCCCAGCCTGTACAAGGGCGGTCGTCCGGCGCCTGTCGCCACGCAATCCGATGAAACGGTTTTCGAATGCGACGTGCTCATCGAGGCCATCGGCCAGATCATCGAGTACCAGTATTTCGCCGAGAAGGGCGTCGAGCAGAATCGCGGGCGCTTCCTGTCCGACGAGCACGGCCGTGCGAACGGCTTCGAGAACGTGTTCGTAGGCGGCGACTGCCAGACGGGCCCGTCGACGGTCATCCGCGCCATCGCAGCTGGCAAGGCAGTTGCGGCCAACATCGACGCTTACCTGGGCTTCGGGCATGACGTCTTTGACGACGTGAAGATTCCGCGTGCGGTCTTCGACAGCAAGCTGGCCTGCGGGCGCGTGAACGTCCAGGAGCGTTCGGCTGCCGAGCGCGCCGCGGATTTCCAAGGCGTGGAGGTTCCGCTGCGCGATGAGGAAGCGGCGCAAGAGTGCGGCCGCTGCTTGAGGTGCGACCATTTCGGCATGGGCGCTTTGCGTGGAGGGAGGCCCGAAAAATGGTAACGTTGACCATAGACGGCAAGACGGTCGAAGCCCGCGAGGACATGACCATTCTCGGCGCTGCGCGGGGGGCCGGCATCGACATCCCCACCCTGTGCTGGATGAAGAAGATCAACGACATCGGCGCGTGCCGCGTCTGCGTCGTGGAAGTCGAAGGCGAGGAGCGCATGGCTGCCGCGTGCAACACGACGGTGCGCGAGGGCATGGTCGTGCGCACGAACACGCCGGCCGTTGTGCGGGCCCGCCAGACCAACCTGCAGATGATCCTGTCCGAGCATCGCAGCGAATGCACGAGCTGCGCGCGTTCTGAAACGTGCGCCCTCAGGCAGCTGTGCGCGGACTTCTCGATCGAGTCGCTCCCGTTTGCGGCCATCTCGCCCAAGGGCGAATGGGACGAGGATTTCCCGCTTATCCGCGACAGCAGCAAGTGCATCAAGTGCATGCGTTGCGTCGCCGAGTGCGAGAAAGTCCAGCACTGCGCCGTGTGGGATTTCACCGGCAGCGGCCCCCACATGAAGGTGACCGTGAAGGACGGCCAGAACATCGACGCGGCAGGTTGCGCGCTGTGCGGCCAGTGCATCACGCATTGCCCGACTGGAGCGCTTACCGCGCGCCTCGACATCCCCAAGGTCATGAACGCGCTGGCAGACCCTGACGTCATCACGGTCGTGCAGGTGGCGCCCGCCGTTCGCGCCGCGTGGGGCGAAGGCGTGGGCTTGGCCCGCGAGGAGGCTACGCCCGGGCGCATGGCTGCCGCTCTGCGCGCGCTCGGCTTCGACAAGGTGTTCGACACCGATTTCGCCGCCGACCTCACCATCATGGAAGAGGGGAGCGAGTTCGTCGAGTTCATGGGATCCGACAAACCCCGCCCGATGTTCACGAGCTGCTGCCCGGGTTGGGTTCGTTTCGCGAAGCTGCATTACCCGCAATTCGTGGGGCGCTTGTCTTCCGCGAAGTCGCCGCACCAGATGATGGGCGCTGTGGTCAAGAACACGATGAAGGCCGCCGCCGACGAGGCGGGCAAGAGCCTGTTCGTGGTGTCGATCATGCCGTGCGTCGCCAAGAAGTACGAATGCGACGTGCCGCAGCTTGCGACCGAGGCAGGCCGCGACGTCGACGCCGTGCTGACCGTGCGCGAGTTCGACCGCATGCTGAAGATGTTCCGCGTCGATTGCAGCGCGCTTGCGGAGACGCCCTTCGACAACCCGCTCGGCCTCTCCACGGGCGCCGGCACCATTTTCGGTCGCACGGGCGGCGTCATGGAGGCGGCGCTGCGCTCGGCCGTGTTCCTGATCACGGGCGAGAACCCCGATTTCTCGACGTGCGACACGACAGCGGCCACGCCCGAGACGCCCTGGGTCACCAAGGAACTCGATGTGGCCGGCACGCCGGTGCGCATTGCCGTGGCAAGCGGCTTGGGTAACACGGCCAAGCTGCTCGATGCCATCGAGGCGGGCGAGGTCGACCTCGACTTCGTCGAGATCATGGCTTGCCCGGGCGGTTGCGTCGGCGGCGGCGGTCAGCCGATTTCGTTCAACGAAGAGCTGGCCAGCGTGCGCGCCGAGAACCTGAACGCCCTCGACGAGGCAGACACGTTGAGGTACTCGCATGAAAACCCTGATGTCCAAAAGCTCTACGCTGATTGGGTCGACAAACCGTTGAGCCACACGGCACACGAGTGGCTCCACACCGATCAGGAAGCTTGGGACATCTAACAGCCTTTCGGCCCCCACCCGAAACGGCGATTCTACAAGGGGTGCCGGCGAAGTCATCCATCCGTCGGCACCCTGGCTTTTGTGTGCGAAAGCGCACGGGGACAGGACGCAAAAACGCGTTGCGCATTCGGCTTTGAGGCCGGCGGCGCTGGGCGCTTTTGCAAAGGTAATGCGCTGCTCGAGTCGGTTTGGGCGGTGCTCGGTTGAACGGATGGGAAACGAACATGAGAAAACAGATAGGGTTCATCGTCGCCTTGGCATGCGCGCTCGTCTTGTGCTGCGCGTGCTCGCAGGGCTCGTCGGCATCCAGCGCGTCGGCGGCTGCCTCGTCGGGGTCGTCTGCCGCAAGCTCCGCAGCGTCTTCGTCGGCTGCTTCGACTTCGTCTGAGGCGAGCTCTGCCGTGCGCGTCATGGCCCTGAACGGGCCCACCGGCATCGGCATGGCGAAGCTGTCCGAAAACGCGGCGTACGATACGCGCTTCGTGGGCGCGACCGACGAGGTGGTGAGCGCGGTCAGCTCCGGGTCGGTCGACATCGCCGCCGTCCCGACCAATTTGGCCGCGACGTTGTTCAACAAGACGTCAGGCGGCGTGAAGATGCTTGCCGTGGACACGTACGGCACCCTGTACTTGCTTGAAAACGGCACGAGCGTGTCCTCGCTGGCCGATCTTAACGGCAAGCACGTGTATGCGACGGGGGCTGGCGCCAACCCGCAGTATGTGTTCGAGCACTTGTTGCGGCAAGCGGGCCTCGAGCCGGGCACGTCCGTGGAAGTAGAGTACCTGCCCGAGCATTCCGAATTGGCCGCCTTGGTTGCCAACGGCGAAGCCTCGATCGCGCTTCTGCCCGAGCCCTTCGTGTCTGTCGCCCAGGCGAAAGGCGGCGACAACGTGCGCGTGGCGCTCAACATCGGCGATGAATGGCGCAATGCGACGGGTTCCGATTTGGCGATGGGCTGCGTCATCGTGCGCACCGAGTTCGCGCAAGCGCATCCCGAGCTTGTCGAGCAGTTCCTGAAAGACCTCGACGCGTCGGCAGCGTATGCCAACAGCGATGTGGACGGCGCCGCGCAGCTGTGCGCTGATTTGGGAATCTTGCCGAACGCCCAGGTTGCGAAAAGCGCTATTCCCAAATGCTCGCTCGTGTGCGTGACGGGGCAAGACGCGAAGGCGGCCGTTGACGGGTACCTGAACGTGCTGCACCAGGCCAACCCGAAATCCGTGGGCGGAAGCGTCCCGGGCGAGGACTTCTACTACTAGGCGACATGGACCTGTTCGGCGACGGAGATAGGGGATCGAGGAAGTTTCCACGTGGGGTGGGTGCGGCGTTGTTCGTCGTGCTCGCCTTGCTGGTTTGGGAACTTGTCGCGCTGTGCGTGGGAGCGCCCTACATTGTCCCGGCTCCGCAAGACGTGCTGGTGCGCGGCGCCGAACTGATCGCGACCGCAACGTTTTGGCAAGCGGTCGGCTGGTCGCTTCTGCGGGTGCTGGTCGGTTTCGCGTGCGGCATGGTTTGCGGCATCGCCCTTGCCGTGCCGATGGCGGCCTGGCCCCGGGTGCGAGCCGTGTTCGCCCCCTTCATCAAGGTCATTCGCACGGTTCCGGTTGTGTGCTTCATCTTGCTGATGTTGCTGTGGGTCAATGCGACGTGGCTTTCCGCCATCATCTCGGCGCTCATGGTGCTGCCCGTGGCCTGGACGAACACGATCGAGGCGCTGGACTCGCTTGACGCGGGCACCGTCGAGGTGGCGCGCGTGTTCAGGTTGGGGCCGATGCGTCGGCTGTTCCGCCTGTACTTGCCGGCCATAGCGCCGCAGCTGCTCGCCACGGCGGCCGTCGGGCTGGGCTTGGCGTGGAAGTCGGGCATCACGGCCGAAGTGCTTGCCCTTCCCGTGCTGGGCATGGGGTCCAACATCTACCATGCCAAAATAGCGCTCGAGGCCGCCGACATCTTCGTGTGGGCGATCGTCATCATCGTGCTGAGCCTGGCGATGGAGTCGGCGCTGAGGGCGTGTGCCGCGCGCTTTTCCGGATGGGAGGCGGCGTGATGCGGATTGTCGACCTGTCGAAATCGTTTGGCGACGTGCGCGTCATCGACCATGTAGACGCAAAGCTGCCCGAGCGCGGGCTCATCGGCGTCTCCGGCGCGTCTGGTTCGGGCAAAACCACGTTGCTGCGCATCTTGGCGGGGTTGGAGCGGCCTGACGAGGGGCGCGTCGAAGACGTTCCCGATCGCTTTTCCATGCAGTTCGAAGACGATCGGCTGTTTCCCTGGATGGACGTGCTTGCCAACGTGACGCTCGTGGGCTGCGACGACGCGATTGCGCTTGGCATCCTCGGCGAGTTGGGACTTGCCGACAAGGCCCATGCCCGCATTTCAACGTTGTCGGGAGGGCAGCGTCGGCGTGTTGCGCTGGCGCGCGCGTTTGCGTTCCCGACAGCGTTGTACTTGCTCGACGAGCCGACGGCGCGCCTTGATGAGGAAAGCGCCCGAGTCGTGATCTGCGCCGTGGAGGCGCGCAGTGTTGATAGTTTGGTGATTGTGGCCACCCATGATCAGGCAATGCTTGATAGGTGCGCTATGGTTTTGGGTTGTGAATCACGGTAGGGAATCTATCTTTGCCGAGTTCACGTAGGACATGCCGCCAGGTGGCGGCGGAACGGAGAAAGACATGGAAGAACTGAAGAAAGAAGTGGCGGCGGCCAAACCCGACTGCCGCGGTGCGGCGGCGCTGTTCGCACAGGCGCAAAACGTCGCCATCGGCAAGACGAAGCTCGGCATTGCGCCGGCATTCGCGCTGGCCGTCATGGCCGGCATGCTCATTGCCACGGGCGCGACGTTCATGCTGCTCGTGAAGGGCGACACCACGTTGTCGTTCGGGCCCTCGCAGGTGCTCGGCGGCTTGGCCTTCGCGCTGGGCCTGCTGTGCGTCATCGTGGCAGGCGCCGAGCTGTTCACGGGCAACTGCCTGATGGTGTGTGCTGCCGCTGACAAGAAGATCAGCTGGGGCGCGGTCCTGAAGAACTGGGTCATCGTGTACGTGGGCAACCTGGTGGGCTCGCTGATCATCGTGGCCATTCTAATCGGCGCGAACTTCGCCGGGATGAACGGCGGTGCGGTGGGCAACGCCATGATCAACGTGGCATATGGCAAGATCTCGCTTGCCCCGCAGGTCATCTTCTTCCGCGGCATCATGTGCAACTGGCTCGTGTGCCTGGCCGTGTGGATGGGCTTTGCCGGCCGCACGGTCATCGACAAGGTGTTCACGTCGATTTTCCCGGTCATGGCATTCGTCGCCTGCGGCTTCGAGCACTGCGTTGCCAACATGTTCTTCCTGCCGATGGGCATTGCCGCGCTGAACACGTATGGTTATGTGGGCGATATCGACGCCGCCAAGCTCGACGCCATCAACCAAGCGCTCACCGCCGGCGGTGCGTGCTACAACATCGGCTTGGCCACGCTCGGCAATATCGTGGGTGGCGCCATCATGGTGGGCATGGTGTACTGGATTGCGTATCATAAGAAGACTGCTTAGGGATTAATTTACGGTTATCATGAACTTGATAATGACAAGCGCCGAAATGGGTCGGGGTTTGTGAAACAAGGAAACTGAGGAGGTTTCACATGTTTGATTACACTGGCAAGGTCGTTGCGGTAACGGGTGCTTCTTCGGGCCTCGGCAAGCAGATGGCTGAGGGCTATGCCGAGCAGGGCGCCAACCTCGTGCTGCTCGCCCGTCGCGTCGAGCGCCTCGAGGAGAGCGCGAAGGTGTTCTCCGAGAAGTACGGCGTCGAGGTCCTTCCCCTCGCGTGCGACGTTACCGACGAGGCCATCATCGACAAGGCCCTCGCGGCTGCCGACGAGAAGTTCGGCCACGTGGAGGTCCTCGTGAACTGCGCCGGTGGCGAGAAGGGCACGGGCACGAAGCTCGTCGAGTTCGACCGTGGCGACTGGGACTTCACCATGAATCTCGACCTGTCCTCCGTCTTCACCATGACCAAGAAGTTCGCCGCCTACATGGCCAAGAACATCGAGGCTGGCAAGCAGACCTACGGCCGCATCATCAACATCGCGTCGATCTACGGCCTGGTGGGCAACACGGCCATCCCGACCATCGCCTACCATGCTTCCAAGGGCGCAGTCGTGAACTTCAGCCGCGGCGCTGCCGCCGAGCTGGCTCCGCTGGGCATCACGGTCAACACCATCTGCCCGGGCTACTTCTACACCGAGCTCACCACCGAGACGCTCGACACCGAGTACTTCCAGAACTTCGCGAAGAGCACGGTGCCGATGCAGCGCTACGGCCACGAGGGCGAGCTCAACTCCGTGGCGATCTTCCTGGGCGCCGAGGAGAGCAGCTACGTCACCGGCCAGGCCATCGCGGTCGACGGCGGCTATACCTGCGTGTAAACAGCTACTGCGCGAGCGATTGAGAAGGGGCCCGTACACGGGCCCCTTCTTATGCTCTTTATCTATTGATGACATAATCGGCGCCTGAAAAGAATATAATTATGCGTTAACCGAACAGCGTGCGCTCGCTTTAGGCGGCGCGCTGGGGGAACCGGGTGGGAATCCCGGGCAAGGGCCATTACTGTGAGGTGCTTAGCGCTAAGCCAGAGTACCCAGGCTGTTCGAAGGCATATATCGCTGTGAACCCCGGCGATGTGCGCGTGCCTGCCTTGCGGCCGCACGGTGCACCACCCGGTTCATGGCCTGATGAATCGGGGCGGCTCCCCTCGGTTCGGGGGGACGGCATATGAAGAAATCCATCGGCATAACTGCAATCGTGTTCGCGCTGCTCGTCGTAGCTGCGCTGGGCGGATGCTCGTCGGGCTCCGCCTCTAGCTCTGCATCTGCATCGGGCTCCGCATCGGCTTCTGCGTCGACGTCGGCGACGTCGGCTTCCTCTGCGGCATCCGCTTCCGCTTCGAGCGCGTCGGCCGCATCGCAGGGGAAAGCGCTCGCGAACGGCGAGTACACCGCCACGTTCAAGACCGACAGCAGCATGTTCCACGTCAACGAGGCAGATAACGGCCAAGGCGTGCTCACCGTCACCGACGACGGTATGACGATCCACATCCGCCTGGCATCGAAGAAGATCACGAACCTGTACCCCGGCACGGCTGAGGCAGCCCAGGCCGCAGGTGCGAAGATCCTCGAACCGACAACCGACACGGTGACCTATAGCGACGGTGCTCAGGAGGAGGTGTATGGATTCGATGTGCCCGTACCGGCCCTCGACGAGGAGTTCGACGTTGCGATTCTCGGCGAGAAGGGCAAATGGTACGACCACAAGGTCTCCGTATCAGACCCCAAAGCAAAATAAGTAAACGTGAAGGGAAGGAACAACATGAAATTTGTTAAACCGATTGCCGTGATGGCTGTCGCGGCATGCCTGGCCCTCGGAATCGCCGGCTGCGGTTCCTCGGGCAGCTCGTCTGCGGCGAGCTCTTCCGCGAGCGGCAGCTCCGCGAGCGCTTCCGCGTCCGCAAGTGCTTCCGCCTCTACGAGCTCGGCGAGCAAGGACCCGGCTGTTGCCAACGTTGACGAGCTCATCGCCAAGATCCAGGTTCAGGAGCGCACCAGCACCACCGATGCCGACTGCAAGGCCGCCAAGGCTGCTTGGGATGCCCTGACCGACGAGCAGAAGGCTCAGGTCGAGGAAGCCGATTACTTCGGTCTCGACACGGGCGATGCGTCCAAGGACGATCCGCTGGCCGCTGCCCCCGACAAGGAGAACGAGATCCTGGTCGTGAGCTTCGGCACGTCGTTCAACGATAGCCGCGTTGCCACCATCGGCGCCGTCGAGAAGGCCATCCAGGCCGCTAATTCCGACTGGTGCGTCCGTCGTGCGTTCACGGCTCAGATCATCATCAACCACATTGCCGCCCGTGACGGCGAGCAGATCAACACCGTCGACCAGGCCCTCGAGGCTGCTGAGAAGGCTGGCGTGAAGAAACTCGTTGTTCAGCCGACGCACCTGATGCATGGCGCCGAGTACGACGAGCTCGTTGCTGCCCTGAAGCCGTACGAGAGCAAGATGACCATCGTCATCGCCGAGCCGCTGCTGGGCGAGGTCGGTGCTGACGCCTCCGCCATCAACGACGACAAGAAGGCTGTCGGCGCCGCGGTCGTGGCTGCCGCCGTTCAGGATGCTGGTTTCGCTGACGCTGCTGCTGCCGCTGACGCCGGCACCGCCATCGTGCTGATGGGCCATGGCACGTCGCACACCGCCAACGTCACGTACAACCAGATGCAGACCGTGATGAACGACCTCGGCTTCAAGAACGTCTTCATCGGCACCGTCGAGGGCGAGCCCGCTGACACTGCTTGCGAGGCTGTCATCGCCAAGGTCAAGGATGCCGGCTACAAGAACGTTGTCCTGCGTCCGCTGATGGTTGTTGCTGGCGACCATGCCAACAACGACATGGCCGACCCCGAGGATCCCGAGTCCTGGTACAGCCAGTTCAAGGCCTCTGGCGCATTCGACAAGATCGATTGCCAGATCAAGGGCCTGGGCGAGATTCCCGAGGTTCAGGACGTGTACGTCCAGCATACGAAGGCAGCTATCGAGAAATAAGCTAGCTCCCTCTTCCCTTGGGCGGGGTGAAGGCCACTATGGCTTTCACCCCGCGTTTTGGGATAATGGGCATGCGGCGTATGCATGTCATCCCGAGCCGTGGGCGCTATCCGCACGGCTCGGGATGACATGCAGGTCGATTTTGTGCGTTTGTACCGTTGAGAGGAGACCAGTATGAAGAGGCTATCGATTATCGTGGCGACGATGGTGCTCGCCAGCTTGCTGGCGCTTTGCGTTGGCTGCTCGTCCCAGTCGTCGAGCTCGAGCGCGAGCGCGGGCGCAAGTGCGAGCGCGACCTCGGCTTCGTCGAGCGCGACTGCAGCGAGCAAGTACGCTTCCACGGGGAAGCTCGACGACGGCGAGTACACGGTTGCCGTCACCCTTTCGGGCGGAACCGGCAAGGCGACGGTCGAGAGCCCTGCCAAGATCACGGCGGCAGGTGGCAAGATGACCGCCGTCATCGTGTGGTCGAGCCCCAACTACGACAAGATGGTCGTCGATGGCGAGGAGTACCTGCCCGTGCCGCGCGCCGGCAACTCGACGTTCGAGATTCCGGTGTCGGCCCTCGACAAGGACCTCGCCGTTCAGGCTGAGACCACGGCCATGAGCGAACCGCATATGATCGACTACACGCTCCACTTCGATTCGAGTACGCTCTCATGACAGGTAGGGTAGTGTCTTGCGCGTGGCTGTGCCCGCGCACCGTGCTCCTTGCGCTCTGCGCGTTCTTTGCGGTAGTGCTTGCGGCTTGCAGTCCTGCATCGATTGGATCGACGGCAGCTTCGTCGAGTGCCTCAGCGGCGAGCGCTTCGGGCGCCTCTTCGACGACGACGGTCGTCGACAACTTCCACAACGCCGACCTCGGTAACGGCATGAAGCCGGTCGATTCGCTCAAGCTCGACTACGCGAAGTGCTTCACGGTGGACTACTACGACGGCGGCTACAAGCTGTTCTGCCTGTCGGACGGCTCGCGCTACCTCACCGTCCCCGAGGGGAAATCTGCTCCCGAGGGCATGAGCTCGGACATCACGGTCATCCAGCAGCCGGTCGGCGACGTGTATCTTGTCGCGTCCGACACCATGTGCCTGTTCGATGCGCTCAACGCGCTCGATCGCATTACGGTTTCGGGCATCTCGAGGGACAACTGGTACCTTCCCGCTGCGCAGAAGGCCATGGACGAGGGCTCGATGGTGTACGGTGGCAAGTACAACGCGCCCGACTACGAGCTGCTGCTCGGGAAGGGCGTGCGCCTGGCCGTGGAGTCGACGATGATCAACCACACGCCGTCCGTGCGCGAGAAGCTCATCGAGCTGGGCATCCCCGTGTTCACGGAGATGTCGAGCTACGAATCGGAGCCGCTCGGCCGCACCGAATGGGTGAAGTGCTACGGCGCCATGCTCGACAAGGAGGACGAGGCGAAAGCGCTGTTCGACGAGCAGGTTGCCCAGCTCAAGAACGTCGACAGTACGGCAACGGGCAAGACCGTGGCCTTCTTCTACATCAACTCGAACGGTTCGGCCATCGTGCGTAAGCCCGGTGACTACGTTACCAAGATGATCGATCAGGCCGGCGGCTCGTACATCTTCGACTCGCTCGAAGAGGGCGAGGGCAACACATCGAGCGTCACCCTGGAGATGGAGCAGTTCTACTCCATTGCCAAGGATGCCGACATCATCATCTACAACACGTCGATCGACGGGAGCGTTGAGAGCGTCGACGACCTGGTGAAGAAGAACGCCCTGCTCGCCGATTTCGCCGCCGTGAAGAACGGCAACGTATGGGCCACCGACCAGAACATGTACCAGCAGATGATGCAGACGGGCCGCATCATCGCCGACTTCAACGCGGCGATCACCGGCTCGGGTGCCGATACGACCTACGTGCACAAGTTGGGCTAATGCAGAGACAGAGCGACATAGACGAGGCGTTTGGCAGGAGCGTGCGGCATAGGCGCGTGACGATCGTCTTCGTGGCGCTCGCGGTGCTGCTCGTGGTGTTCGCGGGCCTGAACCTCGTCATCGGCACGGTCGACGTCGACCT
>CACWWI010000043.1:0-1520 GCA_902764575.1 uncultured Coriobacteriaceae bacterium | reverse complement strand
CCAACTACGCCATCGTGTGGAACCTCCGTATCCCGCGCCTCATCGCGGCGGCGTTGCTCGGTGGCGCGCTGGCGCTTTCGGGCTTCCTGCTGCAGACGTTCTTCAACAACCCCATCGCGGGCCCGTTCATCCTCGGCATCAGCTCGGGAGCGAAGCTCGTCGTGGCCATCGTCATGATTCTGGTGGTGGGCAGCTCGGGCGTCATGACCAACGGCATGCTCATCGTGTCGGCGTTCGTGGGCTCGCTCATCGCGATGCTGTTCGTGCTGCTCGTGTCGCGGCGCATCAACTCGATGTCGATGCTCATCGTGGCCGGCGTCATGATCGGCTACATCTGCACGGCCATCACCGACTTCCTCATCACGTTTGCCTCGGATGCCAACATCGTCAACCTGAAGAACTGGTCGCTCGGCAGCTTCTCGGGCACCAACTGGAGCGACATCGGCATCATGACAATCGTGGTGGTTGCGAGCGCCATCGCCGTGTTCTGCCTGTCCAAGCCCATCGGGGCGTTTCAGCTGGGCGAGCAGTACGCGCGCAGTATGGGCGTGAACATCCGCTTCTTCCGCATCGCGCTCATCTTGCTGTCGAGCTTGCTGGCCGCCACCGTGACGGCGTTCGCCGGCCCCATCAGCTTTGTGGGCATCGCGGTGCCGCACGTCATAAAACGGGCGCTCGGCACGTCCAAGCCGCTCGTGGTGATTCCCGGCGCGTTCTTTGGAGGCGCCATCTTCTGCTTGTTCTGCGACCTCATCGCGCGCACGGCGTTCGCGCCCACCGAGGTGTCCATTTCCGCCGTTACCGCGCTCTTCGGCGCGCCGATCGTCATCAGCATCCTTCTGCGCAGAGAGAAGGCGAAGCGATGACCGAGCGCCCCGTCTACCTCGAAACCAAGGACCTCGTCGTCGGCTACGACGGCACCCCGCTCATCAACGATGTGAACATCCAGCTTCACGCGGGCGAGATCCTCACGCTCATCGGGCCGAACGGCGCGGGCAAGTCCACCATCTTGAAGAGCATCGTGGGCTACCTCGACTCCATCGGCGGCGCGGTGTTCATCTCGGGCCGCCCCGTCGGCGAGCTGTCGGCCCACGAGCTGTCGCTCGAGCTGTCGGTCATGCTCACCGAGCGCATGCGCACGGAGCTGCTCACTTGCGCCGACATCGTGGAGACGGGCCGGTATCCCTACACGGGCCGCGGGCATCCTCGCCGACGAGGACCGGCAGAAGGTGCGCGAGGCCATGGACATGGTGCACGTGTGGGACTTGCGCGACCGCGACTTCATGCAGATCTCCGACGGCCAGCGCCAGCGCATCATGCTCGCGCGCGCCATCGCGCAGGAACCCCACATCATCATGCTCGACGAGCCGACGAACTATCTGGACATCCACTACCAGATCGAGTTGCTGAACGTGCTGCGGCGCCTCGTGCGCACGCGCGACGTGGCCGTCATCATGTCGCTGCACGAGCTGCCGCTCGCGCGCAAGGTGAGCGATTACGTGATGTGCATCAAGGGCGAT
>CACWWI010000042.1 GCA_902764575.1 uncultured Coriobacteriaceae bacterium | reverse complement strand
ATCGCTCGCCAGCTCGATAAAGGAGCTCCCGGGAAGCTCGGCTTCGGAATAACCGCATAGATCGCAGTACATGAAGTTCGCGTACACGTATTCCGCATCCAGGATGGAATCCCCCGACTCGTCGGGTTTCACGCGCAGCACAGCGTAGGCCACCGGCACGTCGCCGTACGTACCGAGCGCCGTTCCGAGCATGTTCGGAACCGAGGCGACGGCGAACGCATCGGAGCCGGGTACGGACCGTACGTGGCGGGTGTAGAACTGGAGTCCCGTGCCGTACTCCAAACGCCCGGCCACTCGCTCCCACGCGCCCGAATCCAAGCTCCTCGCCGCTGCGTTTGCGTATTCCACATCCACTTCCCGTTCGAGCGGGTTCGCCAGCAGGTTCGATCGCTCGCGCGGAATAACGTTGCCGTTGGCCAGAAACTCGCGGTACGCCGCGTTCGCCCTTACCACGCGCCACACACCGTCGCGCTCCTCCATCACGCCCGCCGGGAAGTCCGTCAAGCGCGAGCCGTCAGCGGAACGGCCCTCGACGTTCGAGAGCGGGTCGAGGAGGTCCACCGCCCCGATCCCGTTCCAGTACTCGAACTCTTCCGGCTTCTCGCAGGTCGGGCTAGACCCGGCTTTGAAGCCTCCGATGATCTCCTCGAGCGGCAATGGCCTGGTGTAGTAGTACCCCTGCACCATGTCGCAGCCGATGCTCTCGAGGTACAGCGCCTGCTGTTCGGTCTCGACGCCTTCCGCCAGCGTCCCAACGCCCATCTTCTTCGCAACGCGAATCACGCCCGCAACAATCTCGCGCGCCTTGGTGTTGTGAATCGCTCCGATGAAATCCATATCGAGCTTGATGAAATCGAAACCGTAACTCTTCAACGCGTTGAGCGACGAATAGCCACTCCCGAAGTCGTCCATCCACACCTCGAAGCCGGCTTCGCGCAACGCCTTCATTTGGCTCTCGAAAAGCACAGGGTCGTCGGAAATGACGGATTCGGTGAATTCCACCCGCAGGAAACGATGGGGCATGCCAGCGGCGTCGGCCTTGCGTGCGAATTCGCCCGCAATGTCGAGCTGCTTCAAGTCGCGCAGCGATACATTCACCGAAACGGGCACGAGCGTCATGCCCGCGGCGCGCTTGGCCTGCATGTCCTCTATGACGCAATCGACCATGTGCATGTCGAGCTTCTGCAGCAGGCCGGCCTCCTCCAGCACGGGCACGAACATGTTGGGCGTCAGCTCTCCGTATTCGGGGTCGACCCAGCGCGCAAGTGCCTCTTCCCCGGCGGGCCGCACCCACCGTTCGGCAATCGCCTGGTCGATGCAGTCGAGCACATGGATGCGCAGCTCCTCCTGGCTCCTCATCTCGTTGTTGAACCACACCAGGTGGGACAGCCACGTTTTCCTATCGAGGTCACAGGCGATCTTGGCGCGGTCGAAACCCACGCCCACGATATCGTCTTCGGGATCGCACGAGTACGCGCCAGCCCTCACGGGCAGCGTCCTGCCCTCCTTCGCCATCCCGAAATCATCGAACAGGGACTCCATTTTCTGATCGAAGCCCTGCAGCGGAGCGAAGGCGTAGAAGTGGTCCTCTCCGAACCGCGAGCACGCCTCGCTCCCGAAGTGCTTGCGCAGCAGGTCGGCGAAGACGATCAGAAGATTATCGCCCTCGTCCCTCCCATACTGCGTGTTGTAGGCCTTCATGCCCACGAGGTCGAGCGCCACGGCAACCGGAACGTCCCCGCGGCCCCACATGGTCGCCGCGCCCATTTCGGCCAGCTCGTGGAAACGAACCATGCCCGGCAGGCCCGTAAGCCAGTCGACGGCACCGCGCTGCTCCGCCTCGGTGATGAACACGTGGAACACCGGGCGGCCGTCTTCGAACTCGACGAGACGACCGAAGTCCTCGATGGTGACGAGCTTTCCCGTCTTCGTTTGTATGCGGTAGTTGATATGGTCCAGGTTGCCGTGCTTCTCCACCTGGCCCCAGATGCTGTCCTCGGCCGAACCGAGGTCCTCGCCGTGCACGAAAAATCTGAAGCTCCCGTGCACGAGCTCGAGGAAATCATCGGCCGAATCGCACTCGAACAGGTCGATCACGTACTGGTTGACGTGAATGATCTCCTCGTTGCCGTCAGCATAGTACACAATCACGCCACCAGGGGCGTGGTCGCTATCGAGGAGCATATGGTCCTCGTATTGCGGGCTGTGCGCACTACCCATTTTTTTGGAACTGGCTACTTCTTGAGCCAGGCCTTCGCCTTCTTCTCAGTGAGCGGACGGATATCTTCTCCGGAGTTGTAGGGGCTGTCCGCGCCGCCGAGGCCCCACAGGAAGTACAGGCCTCCCTTGGTCTTGTAAAGCGTTTCCTCGTAACCGGCGGGGTCCCCGTAATAACTGTAGGCGCGGTTGCCGAGGGCCTCCGCCTTGGTAGTGTCGTAGATGTGCCTCTTACCTTCGAATGTCATCGTCTTACGCATGGTTCCTCCTTAGTTTTTTAATCATGCTGTATGCCTCGATGATACTGCATACCGTTCTGAACAGCAAAGATTGTGATTATTTCATAGTCTCGAGCGCCTGCACGATGCGGCGGTAATGCAGGAACACGCCCCGTTCGGCCAGCTGCTCTATCTCGTCGAACGAGACCAGCTTGCAATCGATGGCCTCCTCGGCCTGCAGCTTCACGTCTTCGACGGTGAAATCGAGCTTGAAGCGGTAGATGTCGACGATGTAGTTGTCGCCGCCCTCCGGGTCCACGTTCTCGTAGGTGTAGATGCGCTCGAGCGGGTAATCGGCTACGTCGAGGCCCACCTCCTCGGCGAGCTCCCGCACGATGGCCTGCTCGGACGTCTCGCCCGCCGCCACGCCGCCGCCGGTCACTTCCCACCAGCCGGCCGCCCAATGCTTGTCCATCGAGCGCTGCGTGATGAGGATGCGCCCCTGCAGGTCCTGGATGATGGCCAGCACGTACAGCATGTACTGGCCCTCTCCCATGCGCGCGCCCTCGCGCGGCACGGTGAGTCCCGTGAAGTTGCGGTCGCGGTCGTAAATATCGATAAGCTCTTCCATACCCATTCCCATCCGGGGGCTCGGCAAGACTCCCCTTTCGTTGCTTCGGCACACTATAGCATCCTTGGAAAATCATGGAGGGGAGGATGCCGCGCGCGCACTTGTCGTACCATGTTCATGAATCGAGGAGGAGCATGTTCGGGGAATGCCATGCGCATATCGCCATGGACGGCGTGAACTACGCGCAAGCCATGCAACGGCACGAGAACGCGCCCGACGAGGCGCATATCCGCGCGTGCTTCGAGGCGTACCGGCAGCAGGGCATCACGTTCGTGCGCGATGGGGGCGACAAGTTCGGGGTGTCGCTGGCAGCCAAGGAGATTGCCCCCGAGTATGGCATCGATTACCGCTCCCCCATCTTCGCCATCCACAAGCAGGGCAACTACGGCTCCATCGTCGGGCGCGCGTTTACCGACATGAACGAGTACGCAGCGCTCGTCGACGAGGCCGAGGCTCTCGGCGCCGACTTCATCAAGATCATGACCACCGGGATCATGGACTTCAACGAGTTCGGGCGCATCACGCACTACAGCCTGGAGGCAGCGGAAGTCCGCGAGATGACCCGTATCGCGCACGATCGCGGGCTCGCCGTCATGGCGCACACGAACGGCAAGCGAGCCGTGCTCGACGCCGTCGAGGCGGGCGTGGACAGCATCGAGCACGGCAACTACCTGAACGCCGAGTGCATCGCCGCGCTTGCCGAAGCGCGCACCTGCTTCGTGCCGACCGCCACCGTGGCGCGCAACCTCATCGGGTCCGGCCTGTTCGACGACGCCGTGCTCGAGCGCATCGCCGACGCCTCGCTTGCAGCCATCGCCGCAGCCTTCGAGGCGGGATGCCTCATCGCCATAGGCAGCGACGCAGGCGCGGTCGGCGTGCTGCATGGCGAGGGCGCCCGCAACGAGTACAATTGCTTCAAGGACGCCGTCGCCGACCGGGAGCAACTCGATGCCCGGCTCGCCGAGGGCCAAGCCTTCATCTGCCAGACGTTCCAGAACGCGAAGGGGAAATGATGGAGCCGAATTACAAGGAGCTGGTCACGCGAGATGCCTCCGGGTTCGTGCTGCTGGCAGATTACGTGCCCAGCATCATCCAGGAGATCCGCTACTATTCCACCTATAATTTCATCGGCGACCGCATCGACGGCTACGAGGAGCCGTGCGCGATCGTGACGAAAGAGGCGGCTCGGGCATTGCAGTCAGTAAGTGGCGAACTGGCCTCGCAGGGGTTCCGCATCAAGGTCTTCGACGCGTACCGGCCTGCCACCGCCGTCAAGCGCTTCGTGCAGTGGAGCGTCGACGACCTGGACCTGCGCATGAAGCCGTTCTTCTATCCCAACCTCGACAAGGCCGACCTGTTCCAGCGCGGCTACATCGCCAGCCAGTCGAGCCACAGCCGGGGCAGCACCGTCGACATAACGCTGCTCGACATGACCACGGGCAAGGAAGTGGACATGGGCGGGCCCTTCGACCTGTTCAGCGAAGTATCGCACCCCGACTACCGCGGCGTCACCGACGAGCAGTACGTCAACCGCATGTTCCTGCGCGATGCCATGCTGCGCAACGGATTCGAGACGCTCGCAAACGAGCCGTACCCCGACACGTACTTCGAGTTCCCCGTATCCGCCCAGTACCTGCGGCAGCTATAGGCGCGCGATCATCTCGAGCGAGAACGCGAGGTAGGCCCGGTCGGCTGGGTTCTCGAAGTCGAATCCCGTCAGCTCCTCGATGCGGGCCAGTCGATGGAGCAAGGTCGAACGCGCGACGAATAGTTCGGCAGCGGCAGCGGTTGCGTTGTAGCGGCACCCCACGAACGTCGAAAGCGTGTGCAGCAGCTCCGCGTCGTGCGCCTCGTCGTAACGCAGGAGGCAGATTACGGCCGGATGGCATACGAACTCGGGCGGCAATCCTCCCGTTGCCTGCGCCACAATCCAAGTGAACGCGTAATCGCCGAACCGGTAGCACCAGTTCGTCGGGTCCTTCCCGTTGCCGCACTCGAGCGCAATCCTGGCCTGCGCGATTGCCGCATTCAGGGCCCGCATGTCGTTGAACGCGCGGCTGACCCCCACCTTCACCAGGTTCTCGCGCGCAACGAGCGGGAGCTCCCGCGAGAAGTCCTTCCCCCCGCCGCGCGTGCCCTCGCTCACGTCGACGAGCATGAAGAACCCGTTTTCGTTGGTGAAACAGTACGCATACGGCCAGGCGAGCTCCAACCTGCGCGCAAGGTAATCGCGCTCCTCGATGCCCTCGTTCGTGAAGCTCCGCTCGACGCCCAGCACCACATAGTCGCAGCCGCGCTGGTGGCCGCTCTCGCGAAGCGCCGCCTCGAGCGCCGCGCATTCCGACGCCCCTCCTCCGAGCGCCCTCTGGAGCGCCACCTTCACGTGCCCTGCGCCAATCGCGGACACCCCGAACGACCCGATGCGCCCGTACGCGTCCTCCACGTACGAACCCAGGTATTCCAGCAGAAAGCGAACGAAGCGCGCACTCAGCGCATTTCCCCGGTGCTCGATGATGAGCGAGCCGACGAGCTGCCCCCTCGAAAACACGTTCTTCATCATCAGGCCCCCGGAGCTGGGCAGGGCGAACACGTTGCGGCTCGTACGCATGTAGCGATATTCGCGCGCCGCCATGAACAGGTCTACGACCCCCGGCTCGATTGCGGCGGCGTCCACCACGCCATCCTCCCCGAACTCCTCGGGCGCCGACGCGCATACCAGGCGGTACTGATCGTCGATCAGGGCGCATGGGTAGCCCAGCGCCTGCGTGCACGCGTCGAGCAGCGGCTGGAACCCCGCATGGGTGTCTACAAGGGCGCGCAGCTGGGCGTCGAGGCGCTCGTTTTCGACGAAGATGTGCTGCATGCAGTTGTACAGGTGCTGGAACGCCACCGCATCGCGGATCAGCACGACCGCGGCGCCCGCCTCGCGCGACGACGCCGCCGACGCCTCGTCCACGCACACGCAGAGCGTGCTGGACATGTCCGCGTCCTGCGCCGGGCGCTCATGGGAAGGCACGAGCACCACATGGCCTCCCATGTCGGCGGAAACGTCGTACAAGATGGGGTAGTCGAACATCGTGACCTGTGACAACCCCTTGCCCGACACGTCGCCGAACTCCCGAGCCAGCAGGTATTGAACAGCCGAGCCATCGAGCTTCATCTGCGCATCGCCCGCCTTTCTTCTTCGATGCTACAATTTGTAGCATACATTCGATGAAAAGTGCAATTCCTGAGCATTGCTTCTTGCCATACGACGACTAATATCGCATACAAGGCCCCGTTACTATCGTTTTACAGCATTCGTCTGAAAACAGTTGAGGGTTTTCTCTATGCTGCAAATCGACCGTGCGGGAATCATTCGGACGAGGAGGACCCATGCTCACTGCCAAGGAAAACCTACGCCAGACCATCATCGACGGAGGCAAGCCCGATCGCTTCGTCAACAACTACGAGGGCATCTACCTCATGATGCACCCGCAGATCATCCATTCGGGCGCCTTGCTCAACGTCGGCGACCATGACGTCGTGAACGCCTGGGGTGTCACGAACAGCTGGCCGGAGGGCACGCCGGGCGCTTTCCCCGTGCACACGCCCGACAAGATCGTCTGCAAGGACATCGAGGAGTGGCAGGACTACGTGAAGGCCCCCTCCACCGACTTCGCCGAAGCCGAGTGGGAGGAATTCCAGAAGCAGTACGAGGGCGTCACCGCCTCGGGCAAGGCATACGCCGCCCCGCTCATCGTCGCCGGCCTGTTCGAGCAGACGCACCATCTGTGCTCGATCGACGAGGCGCTCATGTACTACGTCACCAACCCCGACGAGATGAAAGAGCTCCTCAAGTACCTCACCGAATACGAGCTGCGCGTCGCCGAGGGCATCTGCGACCACCTGCATCCCGAGGCCATCTTCCATCATGACGACTGGGGCACCGAGATCAACTCGTTCCTCCGTCCCGAGATGTTCGCCGAGTTCTTCGTCGAACCGTACAAGGAAATCTACGGGTACTACCACGACCACGGCGTTGAGTTCGTGTTCCATCACAACGACGCCTATTCCGCCAACCTCGTGCCCTACATGATCGAGATGGGCATCGACGTGTGGCAAGGCAACATGGAGTCGAACAACGTGAAGGAGATGCTCGCCAAGTACAAGGGCCAGATCGCGTTCATGGGCAACATCGACAACAAGGACATCGACTGGCCCGGTTGGACGCCCGAGCTGGTCAAGCAGGTCGCACGCGAGCATATGGAGGGCTTCGAGTTCCAGAGCTACATCCCCTGCATCACCCAGGGCGGCCCGGGCTCCACGTTCTCGGGCACGTACGTCGAGCTGTGCAAGGCCATGGACGAGATCAACTCCGAGATGTTCGGCTTCACCCAGCAGGAAATCGAGGACGCCCGCCTCGAGCTGCAGGTGATCTTCGGCTAGCAATCGCACCGTTAAGGGAGGCCCTCGGGGCCTCCCTTTTTCATGCAATCCAACCCGGCTCCGTCGGGCTGACAGGCTACAATAGCACTTCACGGAAACGACCTTAGGAACCCATGCGCTCGAACTGGCTCATCGCACCCCAACGCAGGCTCGGCCAAATGGGCCTGATCGTGTTCATCATCCTGGCGAACACGATCATCCCCTTTTCCATCGACATGTACACGCCCGCCGTGCCGTCGCTGCCTGCATACTTCGACACCACCGCTCAGGTGGTGAACTTCACGCTCATGGGATTCTTCCTGTTCCTGACCATCGCCTCGCTCATCTTCGGGCCGGTATCCGACCAGTTCGGGCGCAAGCCCGTGCTCGTCGGCAGCTTGGTCGCCTACACTGCAGGCGGCGTGCTCTGCGCCCTGGCGCAGAGCATCTGGTTCCTCATCGCCGCACGTCTCGTGCAGGCCATGGGAGCCGGCGCGCTCATGGCCGTGAGCATGGCGCTCGTGAAGGACTGCTTTGTGGAGGAGCGCCGCGAGCAGATGATCGCCATCATCCAGGTGCTCTCGGTGGTAGGCCCGGTCATCGCACCGCTCATCGGCGGCTTCCTGCTGAACTTCTTCGACTGGCGCGCCTCGTTCGTGGCGCTTGCCGTGTTCGGCGCCGTGTGCCTGGCGTTCGCAGTGCTCTTCGAGGAGAGCCTCCCCGAAAGCGAGCGGCGCGCCGGCGGCATCGGCTCGACCATCGGCGGGCTCGTGGCGGTCGGTCGGAACCGCGCTTTCATGACGCTGCTCTTGATGGTGGCCCTGTTCAACGTGGCGTTCAGCGCCTACCTGGCCGTCGGGTCGTACATCTACGTCGACTTCTTCGGCACCACACCGCAGGAGTACACCTACTTCTTCGCCGTGACGGCGGCGTTCACCGCGCTTGGCCCCTACATTTGGTTGAAGGCGAAAGCGCACGTCACGCCCCGTAAGTTCACGCACCTCATGATTGCGTTGGGGTTCGTGTCGGCCATCTTGTTGCTGACCATCGGCGAGTCGTCGGTGTTCGCGTTCTGCGGCGCGCTCATCCTGTTCGCCACGATCCAAAGCGCCCTACGTCCCTATACGACGAACATCCTGCTCTCGCAGCAGAAGGGCGATACGGGCGCAGCCTCGTCGCTCATCGGCTTCATGATCAGCATCTTCGGCGTCATCGGCATGAGTGTCATCGTCATGGGTTGGCCCACCTACATCTTCGGCATCGGCGCCGTCATGCTCATCTGCGCCGTGCTCTCGCTGGCCCTGTGGGTATACCTGCTCCGCTCTCCCAAAACTCACATCAAAGAACTCGAACGCTAGAGCGGAACAGCGAGCGGGGCAAAGCAGGCTATCTCACCCGCGAATCCACTTCCTGATGAACGCATCGACCCGATCGTGCACGTGCTCGCGCAGCTCACCTTGGAAGCTGTGGCCCACTCCCTCGAACACCTCGTAGTCCACATTGGCATACACCTCGGCAGCAAGGTCGGTGTAGCGCTTCGGCTCGAGGAAATCGGCCGTTCCCTGGAACATGAGCACGGGGCCGGTGTAGTCGCCGATATGCTCGTAGAAATCGTACTCGATGGCGTCTACGGCGTAGATATGCCCCAGGTCGTGCCACAGGTGGTACACCTCGGGCGCGTTCTCGGGCGTCCCGAACATTTCTACCGCCAAGCTGTGGATGATGAATGCCGGATACAGCAGGACGAGCCCGGCGATGTCGTTGGGTCGCTCGGCTGCGACCATCGCGCTCACCGCTCCGCCCTGGCTCTGCCCAAACAGGAACACGTTGCGCGCGTCCACCTCGGGAAGAGCCCTTATGACGTCGAGTACGGCATCGAGGTCCGCGGCCTCGGTCTTGATGGAGCTCTCCGTCGTCTTGCCCGTCGAGCGCGACTCGATGGCGCCCCCGCAGAAATCGAACGCATAGGCCACATAGCCGCGCGCGGCCATCTCGCGGGCATACCTGCCGCTGTTCTCATGCGTCCCGCCGAGTATGTGCGAGCAAATGACAGCTGGCTGCGGCGCATCGCCGCTCGCGCCTTCCGGCACGAAAAGCACCCCGTAGATGCGCATGTCCCCACGTTGCACCCACAGCTCCCGCTCACATATCCGATTCCCTTCGCTTACCATGACGCCCATTCTAACCGAACGAGGCAGGTTAGAGCAGGCCAGCTTTGTGCTGGTCGAGCTTCTCCCTCGCCTGCGACTTCTTACGGAGATACTCGCCGTTGTCCCAGCGCTCGGTCACAACCAACCCCTCGCTTGAATAGCTCATGCTAGCCGTAGTCGCCTCCTCTGCCGTGCGCATTTGCGACCTCAAGTAGGCATCGACGATGAAGGTCACTATCGCACAGGTGATGATCCCGAAAATCACGTTGCCGCCGATGGCGTCATTATGTTTCCCCAACGCCGATAGATAAGACGCGCCAAATCCAATGATGAAGGCCATCAGCATTGTCACGGCGATTGTCACCATGCGGCGCATGCTGTCGACAGGAAGGTCGCCGACGCATTTGCCGGTCTCGCCGTTAACGGCGAACAGCATATTCTCGCCGTTCCATGTGCAATGGGCGAGCCACACAGGCAGCACGCATGACGACACGCCTTCCAGGTGAGCGTTCGTCTCCCGCTCCACTATCTCGTTCATGGTGTTGACCCGTTGGGTCATGAAAACGTCTTTGCGCAAATCGTCCTCGAAGGATTGCTTTGCACGGGACTCAGCGCGCGCGAAGCAAGCTTCGGCGCTCTCGTCGGGCACCTCCGTCAGATACCCCGCTATGTAGCTGGTCGAAAAATCGCGCATCTCATGCAGGCTGAACGGTGCGATGGCGTCCATGTGCGCATCGGGCATCTTCGACGAACCGTCGACGGGAATCCTCTCGAACAGCGCAGTGCCTGCGCGCGATAGGGCGAGATACTTCACCTCGGTGCCCGCATCGCCGCGTGATTTCACGTAGCTAGCAATGTAGTCGGCATGACCCGACACGCGAATATCGTACAAATGGTAGGGCACGTACACACCCTGCATGTGCTCGAGCGATGCGTTGAAGCTGCGTGAAAGGTACCATTTGTGCTCGAAATGGCGACGCATCGCCACCTCGGCGTCTTCGCGCGTCACGGAGAACGGCAACACCCAGTGGGGTATGTTGCTCTGCGTGGCAATGCCTGACACAACCATGTTATTGCCGCAAAACGGGCACGATGCCGTGACCGCGCTCTGATCGGCTACGACATTCGCCCCGCACGCGGGACACGAATAGCCAATCGAATGTGCGCTCGCCTCTGTCCAAGGCGCGTGCTTCAGGAACTCGTCGACCGTCTTCACGTGCTCGGTCGGACGGGCAATCGCAGCTGCCGACCCGATGGGAATGGCCTTCTCCAGTTCCCCTTCGGCAAACGTCGAATCGCAGAATCCGCATGTGAGCAAACCTGTTTCGACGTCGTACGACAGCACGCCGCTGCAGTTGGGGCATTGATACGTTGCCGCACCCGCCATGATAAGCTCCTCAATCTCGCTTGGGGCCGAGGCCCGATCGGAAAGGAGGCCATTCCTTTTATGAAACAACAGGCCCCAGCCGTATTATGCCCTATAACGAGGGTGAAAACGGGCGGGCGTCCCAGCGATGGTTATCGCCCCACCCAAAGGGTGCTCTCACCGGAAAGCGGTTGCCCTTCAGGTATCATCCAAGCATGGAAACACTCATCGAGAGACTGGTGGATAGCGAGCGAACGCGATTCTCGGCAAACGAGTACCGCGGGCTGCCTGACGCCCCGCCCTTCACGTTCGTGGAAGGCAACATCGCCGCACTCGTTTCCGCACCGCATGCGGTAACGCACATGCGCGATGGGCGCATAAAGGCATCCGAGGACTTCACCGGCCCCCTCGCGCTCGAGCTTGCAAGACTGACGGGGGCCCATGCGCTCGTAGCCACGCGCTTCGACAGCTGCGACCCCAACTTCGACCCGTTCGAGACGAGCGCCTACAAACAAGCGCTCGTGAGCTACGTCCAGAGCCATGACATAAGGCTCGTCCTCGACATCCACGGCATGATCACGGCCTCGCCCGCGATCATCGCGCTGGGAACGGGCGACGGTGCAAACGTGGCCGCCCGCCCAGAAGTCGCCGGCCTCTCCGCTAGCATCATCGAAAGCAAGCTCGCGCCCGTGGCCGAGAAGTACGGGAAGGAAATCGCGATAGACGGCTACTACGCAGCGCGAGATGCCAACACGGTGTGCGCAACGGTCGCCCGCTCGTGCGGCATCGCGGCGTTGCAAGTTGAGCTCTCGACGCTGCTGCGCTATCCCGGGGGAATCGTCGGCCACAAGCCGTCAGGCGAGCGCAATCCCTTCCCCGCCGCGGCAATAGCGCCCGAGCTCTCAGCCCGCGCGAACCCCGACCCAGCCGCCGTCGCACTGACGGTGGCCGCGCTCGCAGACATCGTCAAACTGTAAGAGCGGGTAAAAGGGACAGCCCCGTTTTACCCGCTCCCTGCAATCGTTACACGTCTGAGTGCATGGTTGCTATCTCAGCGAGCGAGAAGATGGGTCCGTCGAGGCAGATGAAATGGCCGCCCATGTTGCAGCGGCCGCACTTGCCCACGCCGCACTTCATGCGCATCTCGAGCGTCGTAAGGATGAGCTCCTCGGAGTAACCTGCGTTCAGCAGCGACTCGCGGCACGTGCGCGACAACGACGGACCGCCGCAGATGACGGCCACGCGGTTGCCGTCCTCGGGACCCAGCTCCAGCGAGTCGAGGAACGGTGCGGTGTAGGCCACCTCGCCGTCCCACTGCGGGTCCTCGTGGTACAGCGAAACGTGCACGTGCATGTCGGGATCGTTCGGCCACACGTCGAAGAGCTGCTCCTTGAACACCAGGTCGTCGTACTTCGACGCCGAGTACACCAGGTCGATGCGACCGTAGTCCTCGCGATGCTCCAGGCAGTACAGCAGGAACGAGCGCACGGGCGGCAACCCGATGCCGCCGGCGATGAACAGCATATCCTTGCCCTTGCAGCCCTCCGTCGGCCACCAGTTGCCGTACGGGCCGCGCAGCGACACCTCGTCACCGACCGCCAGGTCGTGCAGGTGCTCGGTTACCAAACCCACCTTCTTCACCGTGAACTGCACCCACTCGTCGCTCTGGGCGCTCACGACGAACATGCACTCGCCGTACTGCAGCAGGCCGAACATGCCCAGCTGCCCTGGCTCGCAGTCGAACGGCTTCTTGCCGTCGAGCGTCTGCAGGCGGAACGATTTCACGTCCGGCGTTTCCTCGGTGATCTCGACGACGCGGCATACCTGGGGAACGAGCGGGCGCTCGCCCTTCGCGCAGCCGTGGGATATCTCGATACTAGGCATCGTAAGCTCCAATCTCGTCGATCAGCCTCGTGATATCGAGCGCAACCGGGCACTTCTCGACGCAGCGGCCGCATCCGACGCACAGCGACATGCCGTAACGGCGCTCGAAGAAGTTCAGCTTGTGCATGAAGCGGTTGCGCACGCGCTCGAGCTTCTCGGGACGCGGGTTGTGACCGCCCGCCATCATGGTGTACTCGGAGAACATGCAGCTATCCCAGCAACGGAAGCGTATTCCGTCTTTGCGGCGCATGTCCTGGCTGATATCGAAGCAGTGGCACGTGGGGCACACGTACGTGCAGGTGCCGCAGTTCAGGCACTTGATGGAGAGGTTGTCCCAAATCGGGGCATCGTACATGCCCTCCAGCTTGTCGACGACGCCCTCCATGTCCACCTTCAGCGTCAGGTCGCATGTGACGGGCTGGGCATCGGCCTCCTCGGTGAACGCGGACCACTCGGCCACCTCGGCCTCGCCCTTCTCGGTTTGCGCCAGCACGAGGTAGGCGTCGCCGCAATCCTGCAGCATCACGTCGGCGTTGGGCGCCATCTGCGGGTCGACGCCCATCGAGTCGCAGAAGCACGTCTCAGCCGCCTGCGCGCACCCGACGCACACGGTCAGCAGCTTATCGCGCGCGTTCGCGTAGAACTCGTCGACGAAGCCCTTCGTCAGGAACACCTCGTCCATACAGACGATGGAGCGCATGTCGCACGGGCGGATGCCGAACACCACCTGTTCGCGCGACTCGTCGTACTCGTGGATGCGGTAGCTGCCGTTGGCATCCACGTCGAAGTGGTACATCTTCTGCGTCTGGGGGAACAGCAGGTCCTTCGGCGGCATGGTGGTGTTCACCATGCCGAAATCGGGCTGCACGCCCTCGCCGTAGCGGGCGAACTTGGCAACGCCGTCAACCGTGGCCGGCACGAACACGTCGCGCGCGCCGCTCAGGTGGTCCAGGAGGGCCGCTACCTTTTGCTTGTTCAGAATCATGGCGGCCTCCTACATGAACTCTTCGACGTCGTCGAGGCGGTACTCGATCAACGGCTCGGTCGTGTCTTCCAGCGAAAGCGAGGATTCGAACTCGCCAAACAGGTCGTTCATATCCTGGATCACCTTACGGTTCAGCTTCATGAGCGGCAGGTCCATGGGGCACACGCGCTCGCACTCGCCGCATTCGATGCAGCGGTCGCCGATGTGCATAACGCGGGTTAAGCCGTAGAAGCGGTTCTCGGCCACGTTGTTCTGCTTGCCCACCCAGTTCTCGCGGCGCTGATCGACGAAGCACTCGCGGCACGTGCAGCACGGGCACACGTCACGGCAGGCGTAGCAGCGGATGCACTTGGCGTACACGCTCTCGAAGTACCGCGAGCGGTCGGGCTGCGCCATGGCCTCGACTTCGGCGACCTCGGCGAAACGCTCGACGGCCACGGGCTTCTCGGCCACCTCTCCTGCCATCTCGTCGAACTCGGGCGGGTTGTTGTGGCGGCACTCGGCGCATTTCTTCAGCATCTCGCCGGTCTTGCGGTCCTTGATGCCGGGGCAGCCCACGCCGATGAGGTAGACGTCCTCGCGCTTGATCACCTTGTCGGCCACCAGGCGGATGATGCCGCGGCTGTCGCAGCCGCGCACCACGAGGCCCACCTTGCCGCGCGGAATGACGTCGCGCACGTACTTGGCCAGCGTGTTCACGCAGTACTCGTTGAAGACGAGCTTGTCGGCGTCGGCCGCATCGGTGATGACAAGCGGGGTGGTCTGGTTCTCGAAGCGGCCGGCTTCCCAGCCGATGAACGTGGCCACTTCGCCGCTCTCCAGCAGCTCCTTCGCACGGGTGCGGATGATGTCCTGGGCGGTCATTATGCGGTCACCTCCTCGGGAACGGCGTCGAACGCGCCTTCATCGTCGGGCACGCGCGGCAGCTCGAACTGCGGGATCTCGCGCGTCAGGTTCAGCGGACCGAGCGCGCGCACCTGCTCGACCACGCTCATGACGGTGTCGCGGAACTTGCCCGCCTCGGCACCGGAAATCCAGCGCACCTGGAACCGGTCGGGTTCGAGCCCTTCGTATTCCAGCAGGCGCTTGAAGATGAGCATGCGGCGGCGGGCGTAGTAGTTGCCCGTCACGTAATGGCAATCGCCCGGGTGGCAGCCGCACACCAGCACGCCGTCGCAGCCCTTGTTCAGCGCCTCGATAACGTACTGCGGGTTCATGCGACCCGAGCACGGAATGCGCAGCACGCGCACGTTGGCCGGGTAGTTCATGCGGTTCAGGCCCGCCAAGTCGGCGCCCGTGTAGGTGCACCAATGGCAGCAGAACGCGATGATCTTCGGTTCCCAGTTCTCGGGAACGGCGCCGTTGTTTTCTACCACTGACACAGCGCATCGACCTCCCTCATGATCGACTCGTTCGTGTAGCCCAGCAGGTCCATGGCGCCGGCGCGGCACGTTACGGTGCAGGCGCCGCAGCCCTGGCACAGGCCTGGGTTCACTTCTGCAACCGGGCGCACCACCTTGCGCGAGTTCTCGCGGAACTGCTTCTCGACGATGGAGATGGCGCCGTACGGGCAAATGCCCACGCACGCGCCGTCGCCTTGGCACAGCGTCTCGTTCACGTGCGAGATCTGCGGGTTGCTCATCAGCTTGTCCTTGTTCAGCAAGCCGATGACCTTCGAAGCGGCCGCACCCGCCTGGCACACGGAATCGGGGATGTCCTTGGGGCCCTGGGCGGTGCCGGCCAGGAAGATGCCCGCCGTGTTCGTCTCGACGGGGCGCAGCTTCGCGTGCGCTTCCACCAGCCAGCTGTCGGCGTCGCGGCCGACCGTGAACTTGGCGGCCAGCTCGTCGATGCCATCGGCCGGGACCATGGCGGTCTCGAGCACGACCATATCGGCCGCCACCGTGACCTGCTGACTCGTCAGCGTGTCCTCGCCCTTGCAGATGAGCTTGCCGTTCTCGCGGTAGATCTTCGACACGCGGCCGCGCAGGTACTGGGCGCCGTCCTGCAACGTGTTCATATAGAACTCGTCGTAGCCCTTGCCCGGCGTGCGCACGTCCATGTAGAAGACGTAGCAGCGGCCGTCGGGCACCTTGTCCAGGTACTGGTGGGCGTGCTTGGCCGAGTACATGCAGCACGCGCGCGAGCAGTACGCCTTGCCCTTGTTCGGGTCGCGGCTGCCGACGCATTTGATGATGACCACGCTCTTGGGCTCGGTGCCGTCGGAAGGCCTCAGAATGTGGCCCTCGGTCGGGCCGGACGCGTTCACGAGACGCTCGAACTGCAGGCCCGTGATGACGTCCTCGTACTTGCCGCCGCCGTATTCGGGGTACAGCGGCTTCCAGTCGATGAGCTTGTAGCCCGTGGCGAACACGACCGCGCCGTACGTCTCGGTCGTCAGCTTGTCCTCGTCCTCGTAGTTGATGGCACCCGTCGGGCACACCTTCGCGCACACGCCGCATTTGCCCTCTTGCAGCTTGCGGCAATGCGCGGCGTCGATGACGGGCTTGGACGGCACGGCCTGCGGGAACATCTTGTAGATGGCCGTGCGCTGCGCCATGCCCTGCTCGAAGTCGTTCGTCACCTTCTGCGGGCACTTCGTCTCGCACGCACCGCAGCCGGTGCACAGGTTGTAGTCGATGTACTTGGCCTTCTCGCGGATGGTCACCTCGAAGTTGCCGATGTAGCCCGAAACGTTCTCGACCTCCGAGTAGCTCTTCACCGTGATGTTGGGATGGTTGCCCACTTCCGACATCTTCGGCGTGCAGATGCAGGCCGAGCAGTCCATCGTGGGGAACGTCTTGTCGAGCATGACCATCTTGCCACCAAGCGACGTCTCGCGCTCGACGATGGTCACCTGGAAGCCCGCGTCGGCGATGTCGAGCGCCGTCTGCATGCCGGCGATGCCGCCGCCGATGACGAGCGCCTTCTTGTGCACGGGAATCTCGATGGAATGGAGCGGCTGCAACCGCGCCACCTTGGCCACGGCCATCTTCACGAGGTCCTTGGCCTTCTCGGTGGCGATCTCCTTGTCCTTGTGCACCCACGAGCACTGCTCGCGGAGGTTGGCCACTTCCAGCATGTACGGGTTAACCGGGGTGTCGGCCAAGAGCTTGCGCCACGTGGGCTCGTGCATGCGCGGCGAGCAAGCGCCCACGACCACGCGGTCGATGCCCTTCTCGATGATGGCGTTCTTCACGCCCTCCTGGCCCGGGTCGGAGCACGTGTACTTGTTCGTCTCGACGTACACGACGTCGGGAAGCGTGCGGGCCATCTCGGCAACTGCCTCGACGTCCACCGTTCCCGCGATGTTGCTACCGCAGTAGCAGAGGAACACGCCTATCCTGCTCATCGTGCGCCCTCCTCTCCGCTCGTGGGTTTCTTGGCATGCGCGGCACGGCTCGCCTTATCCTCAGAAGTCTCGGACTCTCCGGAGGCGTGCGCCCCGGCCTTGGCCGCTTTCGCTTTCGCGGCCTTCTCGGCCTTCTTCGCGGCGATCTTGGCGGCCATCTCCTCTTTCTTGCGCTTCTCCTCAGCGGCGGCGATCATGTCCTCGTACTCCGCGTTGAGCGCGTCGAGCTCGCGCCGAAGCAGCAGCGTCTCGGCGGGGTGGAAGTGGATGTCGATGCCCACTTCCTCGATGCTGGCGCCGAACGCCATGCCGATGAGCTCGGTGAAGTAGTAGCACGGGATGTCGAAGGGCTGGGCACGACGTGACGATGCAGTCGGCCCCGTTGGCCTGCGCGTTCTCGAAGATGCGCTCGATCATGGGCTTGGCCTGCTTGGGCACCACCATCTGCTGGGCAGCGCCGCAGCATTCGGTCTTGAAGGCCCAGTCGACGGGCTCGGCGCCGATGAGCGTCATGAGCTCGTCCATGCTCTGCGGGTCTTCCGCGTCGTCGAAATCGCCGCACACGTTGGCCGGGCGCACCATGGCGCATCCGTAGTAGCACGCCACCTTCAGGCAGCGCAGCTTCTTCTGCACCTTTGCCGCAATCGCCTCGCGCACGTCCTCGGACGAGAACGCCTCGAGCAGGCTCACCACGTCCGCCTTCGCCTCGTAGGGCATGTCGATGAGCTCACCCACGTGGGCCAGGTTGTCCTCGCTTGCACGCGCATAGGTGAGCGACGTGCGAAGCGAGCGGTAGCAGCCGGCGCACGATGCCACGACGTCAAGCCCAGGCAGCTCCCGCTCGGAGATCGCCAGGCTGCGCGCCGGGAGCGCAACCTCGAGCTCGGGGCTCGTGAGCGCAGCCGCCGACGTGCCGCAGCAGTTCCAATCGGGAATCTCGACGAGCTCGAAGCCGATTGCCTGCGCGACGTAGTTGGTAGACACGGTGAACGACTTGCCCGTGGTGCTGGCAGAGCACCCAGGGAAGAACGCGTACTTCATCGCCATTACTCATCACCGCCTTCGGGTGTCTCGGATTGCGCGTGGCGGGCCTCATCGGCTGCCTGCGCGCGGTCGATGAGCGCCGCAACCTCGTCGCGCCCTTCGATGTTGTGCATGGCCACGCCGACCATGTTGCGCGCCAACATGCGCACGGCGTTCTCCGCGTCCTGCATGAGGTGGCCCGACTTCACGTTGTACGCGGCGGCCAGGTACTGCTCGTTGGACACGCCATGTGCGCGCACGTTGGCGATGAACTCGTCGTCGAAGATGTCGGCCTCGGGCAAGGGGCGCTTGCCCGCGCGCTTGGACGCCAGCCGCACCGCGCGCATCGTCGAGCAGATGTCGACGTTCTGCGGGCAACGGCTCGAGCACACCACGCACTGCGCGCAGATCCAAGGGGTCTTCGCGTTCAGCACGACGTCGAGCGCTCCGAGCTGCAGGAAGCGGATCACCTCGCGCGGCATGAGGTCCATGCCGTCGGCCAGGGGGCACCCGGCCGTGCACTTACCGCATTGGTAACAGTCTTTGAGATTCACCCCCGCTTCTGCTGCGATCGCCTGACATGCGTCGATGTCGGCTTGGGTGATGGCCGATAGGTCTAGTGCCTGCATAGTCCAGCTCTCCTCTCTCAAGGAACGTGGCCCGCTTGGAACAGCACCATTAACACCGTTCCAAGCGGCGACAGCATTCTTATATGTAGGCGTTTGCTTCTCTCTTTGCGAATCGCAGCAAAACTGCGTCGCAACCCGCGTCCATCGTACAACGAAAGCATCCTTCGTAAAGTGAAAATGCACGGAGTTTCGGTGGCGTGAAACATTTCCCTATGAGTTGTCCCCCAGGGGAACGACTCATTCTGAGTCAGGCCCCCTGGGGAATGACTCATGGTAAGGTGAGCTGGGTATGTTGACGGGGCATTGCAAGCGTAAGCGGAGAAGACGTGGCTATGGCGCAAAGGGCAACGAGGACAGGCATTGTCGAGAAGGTCCGCCCCCTATGGGCGGAGTTCTCCGACGTATTCGTCGTCACCCACGCATCCAGTATCGCGTTTTTCACCTTCCTCTCGCTCGCCCCAATGCTCGCCATCTCGATCTCGCTGCTCTCGGTAGTCGGCATTAGCGAACAAGACGTCCTTTCCTTCTTGCAGGCGTTGATTCCAGAAGCGCTCTCGGGTACCGCCCAGACACTCGTGGAGGATGCGTTCAAGCGAAGCGGGCTCGCCCTCTCGATCTCGACGCTCGTGCTGCTCTGGTCGGCATCGAAGGGGGCCAAGGCGATGATCCGCGGCCTCAATAGAGCCTACGGCCAAAAGGAAACGCGCAATATCGTCGAGGTGTCGGCGCTTTCCGTAGCGGCCGGTATCATCCTGGCAGTGCTGTTCGCCCTGTTGATATACCTGGTGTTCAGCGGAGTCATCTCCAGCACGCTTTCCGGCGTCGTTCCCGGATTGAACGAGCAGAACGCCTCACCCCACGTTCTGCGCAGCCTCCTCATCATGGCGGCCGGCACCGCATCGCTCGCCTTGTTCTACAAGGTCCTGCCTGCGGGCAAAAGGAAGTTTGTCTCCCAGTTGCCGGGAGCGGCACTCGCCACGGCGGCGTGCGCCATCCTTTCGCTGGGTTTCCGCATCTACGTGGATCATTTCGCAAACGTCACCGCCCTGTACGGCTCAATTGCGACGGTGGCCCTGCTGCTGCTCTGGCTCTACCTCATCGCCTTCATCATCGTCTCGGGCGGTTTCGTCAACAGGGTCCTGGACGAGTCATTCCCCCAGGGGATTTGACTCATCGTCCCGTCGATCTGGACGTCTATGCCGCCGTCGAGGATGTAGCGTCTGCGGTCGTCGAGATATGGAACATAACCTAGATTATCGGGCATTTGGCAACAAAAAAAGGACGCAGCGCAACCCGGAAAGGGAAAAGAGCAGTGTGAATTGGAAGATGGATATCAGCGCCTCTACCGGGAGCTATCGCCCTTGATGAATTCCGATGTTTTATACGATGTGAGTCGTTCCCCAGGGGGACTTGACTCATCCGAATTGTGGTAGCATAAAACCCGCTTAGCCAGAGCAGAAGCAGATGCAGAATTGACGTCGGCTCGCATCGAGTGGCTCAATCTGCGGAGAGGACATGCTTTGGCTACCGCGCCCAGATCCCACAGCGAATCCGACATCTACCATGTCACAACTCGAGGCGTCGGCAAGCAGATTCTCTTTGAAGACGATCGCGACAGAATCAAGTTTGGCGCGTTTCTTCGGAAATGCCTCGAGAAATACGACGGCTCCCTCTATGCATGGTGCTTCATGCAGAATCACGTTCACTTGCTCCCCAGGTTCAAGAGCTTTGACTTGCCTGCGTTCATGCGCCAGCTATTGTCCGAATATGCCCATTACTACAACAAGAGGCACGATCATGTCGGCCACGTATTTCAGAGTAGATATGGCAGCGTGCCCATCAACGATGATGACCAATTGCTCACCGTGGTACGTTACATTCATCAGAATCCGAAAGACATGGGATTCCCTCGACCTGGCGATTACAAATGGAGCAGCTATCGGGAATACATTGGAAGCCCTTTCATTACCGATACGAGCCTGATTCTCGATATCCTTGGCGGAATCGAGCCGTTCATCGAGTTTCACGAAACATGTGATGACAGCCTGTCGAAAATGCCTTTCGACAACAAGCGACGACCAAGCATTCCCGATGATGAGGCTGTCAAACTCGCCAAATCACTTACAGGTTGCAAAGAATTGTCCGATATCGCATCCTGCCAAAAGCCTGAACGCGACGCACGCCTCGCCCTGCTCAAAGATAACGGCTTTACGATAGCTCAGATCGCTCGCTTAACCGGAATTGGCCGCAATATTATCCAGCGCGCCCGGCAGCCATGATGAGTCAGGCCCCCTGGGGGACGACTCATTTTGTTTAGCAAAATGAGTCGTCCCCCAGGGGGCCTGACTCACAGAAAAGGGGCCGAGCTTCGATGCTCGGCCCCTTGCCATGGTTATGTGGTTGGCGCTATGCCTTCAGGATGCTCGGGAGCGCGTCCCAATCCTCCTGGAAGAGAGCCGGGTCCATGGTCTTCAGGTCATCGGCGACCTTCGGGGTGAAGCCCATGTGCGCCAGGATGTCCTTCTCAAGGTCGATGCCCGGGGCGATTTCGACGATGGTCATCTCGCCGTCCACTATCTGTAGAACGCAGCGCTCGGTGACGTAGAGGATCGTCTGGTTGGCGCCGGCGTTCTTGCCCGAGAACGTGATCTGCTGCACGCTGTCGACGAACTTCTCGGCAGTGCCTTCCTCGATGATCTCCAGCTTGCCGTCCTTCACGACCTCCTTGCTCTTGGCCATGAACGAACCGGCGAACACGACCTTCTTCGCGCTCTGCGTGATGTCGATGAAGCCACCGGGGCCCGACAGGCGGTTGCCGAACTTCGACACGTTCACGTTGCCGTCCTTGTCGGCCTCGGCCAGGCCGAGCACCGTGATGTCGAGGCCGCCGCCGTCGATGAAGTCGAACATCGAGTTGTGCGAGATGATGGCCTCGGCGTTGTAGTTGCTGCCGAAGTTGGGAAGCGCCGCGGGCACGCCGCCGATACCGCCGGCCTCGGCGGTAATCGTGATGTCCTCGGAGCAGCCGCACTCGGCAACGACCGATGCCACGTCCGCGGGAATGCCCACGCCAAGGTTGGCGATGGCGCCCGGGATCATCTCCATGGCGCAGCGGCGGCAGATCACCTTGCGCGCCGACAGGTCCAGGACGGGCAGCTGGTCGAGCGGCTTGCGGATCTGGCCGGAGAACGCGGGCTCGAAGTAGACGCCCTCGGTCTGCCAGCAGCAGTCCTGCTCGGTTGCCTGCACCACGTAGTCGACCATGATGCCGGGGATGGCGACGTCCTTCGGGTTGAGCGTGTTCTTCTGCGCCAGGTACTCAACCTGCACGATGACGATACCGCCGCTGTTCTTGGCGGCGCTGGCCACGGCCAGGCCCTCGTTCATCACGCTCTCGTGCGCGAACGAGATGTTGCCGTTCTCGTCGGCGATGGTGCCACGCAGCAGTGCGACATCGAGCGGGAAGCTCTTGTAGAACAGGTACTCCTCGCCCTGGAACTCGATGAGCTCGCAGGCGTCCTCGGTGGTCTCGGGGTTCATGCGGCCGCCCTCGACGCGCGGGTCGACGAACGTGCCCAGGCCCACCTTCGTGATGAGGCCGGGACGACCGGCGGCGATTTCGCGCCAGAGGTTGACGATAACGCCCTGCGGCAGGCAATGGCACTTGATGTCGCCCGACTGCACGAGCTTGTTCAACGTGAACGCCGAGCCGATGTGCGCGCCGGACCAGTTGGTGACCAGGCCGGGGCCAGCTTCGCCGAGCACGGTGACACCGCGGTACTTCCAGTCGCCCATGGCGCAGCCCTGCTTCAGGTTGATGTTGCAGGGATGGCCCGTCTCCTTGAAGCTGTCGCGCATGGCGCGGCCGACTTCCTCGGCCCAGCCGGAAAGGCCCATGCCAGCAACGCCGACCGTCGCGCCGTCGGGGATGAGCTTCGCCGCTTCTTGCGCCGTGATGAACTTAGCCATGATGTTCTCCTCCGTTGTCTTGCGGGATGAGCGCTGGGTCGTTCCCAGCGCTCATTTCCCTGGCGGGTGTTACGAGCGGGCGTACTTCTTGGCGAGCTGACGGCCGGCGATGTAGACCATGATCTCGTCGGTGCCGCCGGCGATCTGCATGCCGCGCAGGTCGATCCAGATGCGGCCGAGACGCGTCTCGGTGGTGTAGCCCAGGCCGCCGTAGATCTGCATCGCATTGGATGCAACCTCGACGCAGGCTTTCACCACGTAGTACTTGAGCAGCGCTGAATCGATGCGCACGGACTCGCCGTTGTCCATCTTCCACAGCGTCTTGTACAGCATGTTGCGCGAGTTCTGGAGCGCGACCTCCATCTCAGTAAGCTTCAGCTGGATGAGCTGGTAGTCGGCGATGGGGCGGCCGAACGTCTGGCGCTCGCTCACGTAGGCGGCGGCGTCGTCCATAGCAGCCTGGGCCGTGCCGATGCACTGAGCCACGATGAGGCAACGCTCCATCTCGAAGTTCTTCATGAGGTTGAAGAAGCCCTTGCCCGGCTCGCCGATGCGCATGTCCTCGGTGAGCACGACGTCGTCGAAGTACATCTCGCAGAACGCGGCAACCTTGTTGCCGATCTTGTGCAGCGGAGCGGTGGACAGGCCCTTGATATCCTTGGGCACGATCCACATGGACATGCTGCGGTTGTCTCGGGAGGGGTCCTCGTCCTTGGCGATGACGAGCACGTTCGGGAACACCTCGCCCTGGGTGACCCAGGTCTTCTGGCCCGACAGGATGTAGGTTCCGTCGGCCTGCTTGCGCGTGACGCACGTCATGGCCTGGTTGTCGGAACCCGCCGCCGGCTCGGAGAAGCCGAGCGAGAAGATGGGCTGGCCGGTTTCCATATAGTTGGCCATGGCTTCGCTGATCTGCTCGTCGGTGGCGCCGAAGTCGATGAAGTCACGCATGGCCAGCGTGTTGTTCAGCACGGGCAGCAGGCAGCCGGAGTAGTGGGCGAACTCCTCGGTGAGCAGGCCGAGCGTCACCAGGTCGGTGTCGATGCCCTCGTACTTCTCGGGGATGCCCATGAGGCCGAAGCCGTTCTCCATCCAGGCGGAGGTCAGCTCCTCGCTCATCCGATGGTTCTCGTACATCTCCCTGATCTGCTCTTCGCTCGTGTAGCGCTCGCAGAACTCCTTGATGCTGTCGACCAGGAGCTCTTGCTCGTCAGTCAGCCGGTAGTCCATAACGTTCCTTTCTCATCGGGTTCGTCGACTGGTCACGGACGATATTCATCCACGTAAAAGTATAGCGACTCGGCGATTGAGTCCCGCTGGCGCCTTTAGTCAGAATCGGAAAGTGACTAGTCAGAATGAGTCGTCCCCCAGGGGAGGCGACTCGCGAATGAGTCGTCCCCCTGGGGAGGCGACTCGTAGATGCCTAACTCATCGCAAGAGGAACGCCCCGGGGAGGAGAGCCCCGGGGCGTTCAGGCAAAGGAGGGCGTATTCGCGACGTTACTTCGTGGTTTTCACGGCAACGTCGATCATGCGCTTCACGCGGCCGAACGAGGCGTTGGCCGGATAGAAGCAGCCAGGCGACAGGATAAAGCCGCTGTCCTGGCCGAGCTCGGCAATGCACTGCTTGCATTCCTGGTCCCACTCGACGTCGGTGCCGTGCACCGCGTTCCACGGGGTGACGGCGCCCATGAGGGCGACCTTCTGACCATACTGCTCCTTCGTGGCAGCCAGGCTGTCGCATCCGAACGCCGGGAAGCGCAGCGAGATGACGGAAGGCTCGATGGCCTCGATGAGCAAGTCGAAGTACGCGCCGAACTGGCACGCGTGAACCAGGTTGATGCCACCGGCGTCGCGCACGCGCTTGGCCAGCTTAGCCATGCTCTCGAACTCGATTGTGCGCCACTGGTTCTGCGTCATATTCGTGGAGCCCGCCAGGAAGACGTCCCACATGATGCCGTCAACGCCGGCTTCCATGAGCATATCGGCGAACTGGCCGAGCGTCTCGGCAAGATTTCCGGCTACGACGATTATCAGCTGTTCCTGATTAACTCTGGTGCCGAGGCTAACGAGAATGCCCTGAAGCTGGCATCG